>JBBAWW010000004.1:0-94362 GCA_040397035.1 Roseiflexaceae bacterium
TATAGTACATCTTTCGTAAAAACCAGCACACAGCTTAAATTGGCGTAGGTATTGTACTATTGTGATAATATTGAACCGCTTACAAGTAAAGTAGTATTGAATTTATTTTAAAATTTATGACAGACTGCTGACTAATTATTGCAGGTATGACACAGACGTGCAATGAAGAGGGGGTCATATATGGCTGGCAAAAACGAAATTGTCTTGATTTCGACCGGTTGGGGCCCTGGTTGCTTATCACACGCTGGCGCTGCCTTGCTCGCTGATGTATATCGCGTCGAGACATTTGGTCTCGATGTTGAGACACGGGGCTTGGTCAGTCAACTCAATAATTTGAGTCGGCATACTCCTGAACACGCCGTTTGGCAAAACGACGAATTACTCGCAGTTGTTGCCCGCGCATTGCGCTTGGCGCAAAGTGATGAGTGGGCGGCATTGGTGACTCCCGCAGGAGAAATTACTTCGCTATTGTGGCCGGTTGTGCAAACTGCAGCCAAACAACTCGGTTTGACCGTGCGATTCGCCCACGGCTTGGGTCTCGCCGAATCACTGGCCACCTGCTTGCACTTACCATTACCGCCCACTGTTGAATTGCGCGCACGATTGAGTGATTTTGTTGGACAAAACCAGCTACCTACCCTGGCAATTGCGTCTGAGATTGGTGAATTAATCGACATTACCGCGTTATATGACGGCAATGTGCGGTTTTTTGCGGTTGATTTATATGCCCAGCAACATAAAGTCGTGAATATTGATATTCAGCAGATTCCAACTACTGCTCCTAAAAACGCATTATTCGTGGCGGCTCGCGGGGCAGTCGAAATTGATCTTGCCCATACCAAAGGGACGGGACTTATCGAACCGCTTGAATCTGCACTATTGTGGGCCCAGTTGCTCCATGGATTGACGGAGTCTGTACGTGGATAAGCAAATTACCGTTGATGCATTACTGGCCCAACTTCCGCAAGCGTCAGGACAATCATCAATTTGGAAACGTAAAGCCCAGTCGTCGATTTTTTTGGTTGCAACCGGTATTAGTTTTGCAACTGCGATTGTTGGGTTCGTTGACGCATTCCAACATCCCGAGAAGCAAATTGTTGCCATTGGGTTGTTGGCGGTGGTGATAGTTATTCTGGTAATTCAGTTGATTCGTGCAAATATTGTGCGGCGCAAACAGCACCAGATTGTGCATATTACTCCGATTACTTCAATCATGATTGATGCCCAATTGCAGCAGCAACTAACGGACCAATCACAGTTGTCGGCACGCCAGATTTGGTTTCGCCGTTGCGCACGCATCATCGACAATATTGGATGGGTACTGTTGGCTATAGTGTTGACCACGACTGCCGGGGCGGTATTTATTTTTTCGGTATTTGGACTCTACGAAGCAATTCGTACTGAGGTGAGTATTTTTGATGTGGTATTGCTCATCGGCCTCGTGCGCCCGTTACACAGTACGTTTAATGGCATAAAAAAATTACAACAGAAAAGAATCGGTACCCGGCGCAGGATAGGTACGCTCAGCAAATCGCTGCATTATGGCATTGAATCTGTGAATCATTTTATTGAAAGATTGCATCTGTCGACCTCAGAAGTAATACGTAGCAGTACTGCGGTGGTGAGTCATGTGGGTGGCAGTATCGCAACTACGGTATCGACGGTGGCGCTGAGTGTGACTGTGTCAGGGATGGGGTTGGCGTCAGCTCATGTCGCACCGAGCGCCGTCATTGCTACTGGTGAAGTAATCCCTTTACCGCCAGTGATTGCCAATATGACTGGCCCTGCTGGTCATGATGTGGCGGTACGTGGAGCCGTGTTTTATGGCTGTATCGGTAATATTCTTGATAGCGATCAACCAGCCAACAAAAACTGCCAACAGGCCGTGCAACAAGCCAATGATAGTTGTGCCGGTTGGCAAGGTGGGCCATTGCCCCCAGAATGTGCTCAAGCGATTAACCAAGTAGTGCCTCAAGCGGTAGAGCGTATTGAAGCGACGGTGCCCCGACCACCTGCTGATGGCACAAACGGTGGCAATCCCCCTCCCGCTGATCCAAATCGGTTGTTTCCCAATAACCAACCGCCATTGCATGGCACTCCGCAACCACAGGATCCTAATCAACCAGGCAAGCCACAACCCAATGGTGCACAAGCACCGTGTGTTGCCCAAGATACTAACCCGCCGTGTCCGCCCGTGCAGTCTACGGCAAATCCAGCCGCGAATAATAATGGTTATCCGCCGCCCCCTAATCCCAATGCCCCTCAAGGCACTCCGATGCCCAATCTGACACCAGCAAGACAGCCGGGAGATGCTCCACCTCCTCCGCAGGAGATGGGTACCCAACCACCCCAAGCAACCGGTGCGCCAGCTGCCCCGCCCCCACCGCCACCCCAAGCGACCGATGCGCCAGCTGCGCCACCGCCACCCCAAGCGACCGATGCGCCAGCTGCGCCAGCGCCCCAAGCGACCGATGTGCCCGCGCCTCAAGCGACGCGTGCGCCAGCGCGCCAAGCGACCAGTGCGCCAGTGCAACCAACTGCCAAACCGTAGCCAACCACCACCACCACCACCACCACCACCGCGGCCATAAAGTGGCGAATCTAGAATCTAAAAGGGCGTGTATGGCGACAATCCTTTGGCAACCCAGTGATGCGCGTCGCATGAACAGCCAATTGTGGCAGTTTATGCAACGTGCCTACCCCCAAAGTGACGGCGATTACATGGCGTTGTGGCAGTGGTCGCTTGACCACCCCGCTGATTTTTGGCGACAGGTCTGGCAATTCACCGGTGTGATTGGTTCGCCTCCGGGTGATGTCATCGTTGCTGACGTCACCCACATGCCCGGAGCGCAGTGGTTCCCCGATGTGACCCTCAATTATGCCCAAAACCTGCTCCGTCGCCACGACGATGGTGATGCCATCGTCTTTTGGGGCGAGGATCACGTCACCCAACGCTTTTCGTTTGCCCAGCTTCATGACCAAGTGTCGCTGGCCCAACAAGCCTTACAGGCTGCCGGCGTGGGTGTGGGTGACCGCGTGGTGGGCTATCTGCCGAATCTGCCGGCAGCGGTGATCTGGATGCTGGCAGCGGCATCATTAGGGGCGATTTGGTCGTCGGCCTCGCCCGACTTCGGTGTGACGGGCGTCCTTGATCGCTTTGGCCAAATTACACCCCGCGTACTCATTGCCAGCGACGGCTATTATTATGCTGGACAGTGGCACGATTGTATCGCCAAATTAGCGGCCATTGTGCCGCAAATGCCATCACTCCAGCAAGTGATTGTAGTGCCGTATCATACTGAAATCCGTGGCACGCTGGCTGCTATCCCGCACGCAGTTTCTTGGGCAGATGCAGTCACTTCGTTTGTGCCGCGGGCCTGTGAATTTGTACAGCTTCCCTTTGCCCACCCGTTGTTTATCATGTATTCCTCGGGCACCACCGGCGTTCCCAAGTGCATCGTGCATTCTGCTGGCGGCACGTTGATTCAGCATCGCAAAGAGCATCAGCTGCAGTGCGATATTCGTGCCACCGACCGCGTCTTTTATTTCACCACTTGTGGCTGGATGATGTGGAATTGGCTGGTGTCGGCCTTAGCCAGCGGTGCGACCATTATGCTCTACGACGGCAATCCCAGCATTCGTGCTGGCACAATATTGTTTGACTACATTGATGCCGAGCAGATTACCCTATTTGGCACTTCGGCCAAATGGATTGATGCTTGTGCCAAAATGGGCCTTACTCCTATCACCACCCACGCCTTGACGAGCATGCGTACGATGTGTGCCACGGGGTCGGTGCTGGTGCCTGAATCGTTTGACTATGTGTATCAACAGGTCAAACAAGATGTACAGTTAGCTTCGATTTCAGGGGGTACCGATATCATTTCGTGTTTCATGTTGGGCAACCCGTTCGGACCGGTGTATCGTGGCGAGATCCAAGCACCTGGACTAGGTATGGCAGTGGCGGTGTTTGATGAACAAGGTCAGCCCATTTATGCGCAAAAAGGTGAACTGGTCTGCACCCAGGCCTTCCCCTCCATGCCGATTGGATTTTGGGGTGACCCTGACGGGTCGGCGTATCAGCGAGCTTATTTCGAAAAATATCCGGGTGTGTGGTGTCATGGTGACTGGGTGGAATTGACTCCACACGGTGGCATCATCGTCTACGGTCGTTCTGATGCTACCCTCAATCCGGGGGGCGTGCGGATTGGTACGGCCGAGATTTATGGCCAATTAGCCCATATTGATGCAGTACTCGAAGGAGTAGTGATTGGTCAACAATGGCAAGGTGATGTGCGGGTGGTGTTGTTTGTACGCTTACGTCCGGGCGTGGTGCTCGATGATGCCTTGCGCCAGACTATCAAATCACGCATTCGTCAGCACACCACGCCCCGACATGTGCCGGCGGTGATTGTGCAAGTCGATGACATCCCCCACACCAAATCAGGCAAAATTGTCGAGTTGGCGGTGCGGGCCGTGGTCCACGGCGAGCCCGTCAAAAATCGCGAGGCCTTGGCCAATCCAGAGGCCTTGGCGCAATTCATCGGTCGCGTGTAAATGGTGGTTGCTCATTGTCTCGCACAGAGCACACAGAGAACGCGGAGTATTCCCGCCCTCGTCATTGCATGGCGCTAAAGGTGCAGTAATCTCCGTGCTGCAATGTAATATTGTGATTTATAACGCCGAGGAGATTCCACGCACGGTTGCATACAACTAGCATGAAATGACAAAAAACTAAAGTGATTTTGTTTTCAATTTTTAATTTATTATACTGTGCAAAAAATGTATTTTTTGTGGAATAAACACTGATTTTGCTATATTTAATGAGTTATATGAAGTAAATTATTCTCATGTTTTTATTAGAAAAAACATATAATTATGAACGTATAATTCAAACAAGTCAATCAAGTATGACTCAGTGAAAGTGTGAGGTGTACCATGACGGTTCCAATCAAAAAAGTGCTCGCCTGTGTGGATGGTTCGGCATACCTCGATAGTGTGTGTCTGCATGCAGGGTGGGCGGCAATGATGCAACAAGCCCCAGTGCATATTTTGCATGTGCAAACCCCTTTTCAGCAATGGATATCGCCATCGAATTACCCCAACACTATGGGTGCGCCGGTGCCTAGCGAGTTGTTTGAGCAGTTTAATCAACTCGAACAAGATCATGCCACGCTCGAGAAACAGCGTGGAGCTTTTGTCATCCAACGGGCTGAAACCCTGTTGGCTGATGCCAATGTGCCCATTGAAACGACGCAAGTCATTGGTGAATTGGTCGATGCCGTGCGCACGTATGCAGATGCAACCAGTATGGTGGTAATCGGCAAACGAGGCGAAGATGGCCACGATTCCAACAAATACCTCGGTGCCAATCTCGAACCGGTGGTACGCGCTACGCATGGATCGGTACTGGTGTGTGCACCGCAATACATTCTGATTAAACGGGTTGCAATCGCCTATGATGGCAGTGCGAACTCATACAAAGCACTTGAATATGTCATCAAGCATCCCCTGTTTGCCGATGTGGAATGTCATTTGGTTGGTGTGAGTGCCGAAAGTGACCGTGATACGCTTCAGCTCGACAAAGCGGCGGGGATATTGCGCCAGACGCACCATAATGTACAGGTTTACCATACCTATGGTTTTGTCGAAGATGTGTTGCGTGAGTATATTGGTCAACACGACATTAATTTGTTGTTGATGGGGGCCTATAGCCACTCGACGTTGCGGAGCATGTTCATCGGCAGCACCACCAATGCCATGTTGCAGTCGTGTCCGGTGTCGGTGTTGTTGTTCCATTAATCAAAACAGTCGAACTGCGCCGGTGGCATGTGCCACCGGCGCGGCTTTTTGTGTGGTGTTGACGAATGATTTTACACGTCCCAATGCAATCCATGACCAAACCCAAACAATGGATCGACCGAATCATACGGCATATCCTCTTTTTGGGTGCGTACTGCATCCATCGATGATGGCAACTCAAACGGCAACGTACCGGTAGGAGCAAATTTGCCAAATACGACGTCACACAAGGCCGCATCACTCGCTCCGAAGTTGCCGATGAGCCCCGCTGCGGCAGCGCTGATTTGAGGGATGACGGCGGGGCGATCGAGGTAGATGTCGACAATCGTCGGGACTTTTTGACATAATGCGATGATTGGAGCTAATGCTTCTGGGGTAAAATCCAAATCACCGCTATGGAACATTTTTTCCAAAAACACGCCACCCTCACGGTGATAATAAGGTGTCTTGATGCGAATCAATGCCATATCGGCTTGATCGGGTGCATCCACGAGTTCGGCGTATTGGGCCACCACGGCGCGGTCCATCCCCTCCACATACACCTTGACGCGCTGGCGTACCGGCAACAAGTTCGCCTGGTTGTGGAGTGGAACGATAGCCCGGCGCTGAGCGATTTCACCGGCGGCGCGGAATGCGGGGTTGCCGGCGATTTGCAATGTGTCGTTGATGTCGAGGTAGGGGTTGTCAAACAAGCCTTGGCGAAACTTGTCGCGCAAAATTCGCCGACACGATTGATCGATGCGCTCCATACTGACTTGGCCACTTTCGACCAATTCAATCACCAACTCCGTACAAATTTCGCCGCCGAATTGGTCGACGCCTGCTTCGAGGACGCGTTTGACCCGCTCGACGGGAGTTAGGTGTTCGACGCCCCAAGCCCGCGCCGACCAGACCGGCCCCGGCAAACCGGTGGTATCGGTAATCAAACCCCAGTCAGTACACACGACGCCATCGAAGCCATATTTATTGCGCAATAACTCGGTGATAATCCCTTTGTTATAGCTAAAGCCTACTTCTTCGTATTGGGTGCCGACGGGCATGCCGTAGTATGGCATAATCTGGGCCGTACCCGCCGCAAACGCTGCTTCAAAGGGAATCAAGTGGTAGTCGAAATTGTTGCCTGGATAGACCTGCTCACGTCCAAACTCGAAATGCGGGTCGTGCCCGTCGAGTTGTGGCCCACCGCCTGGGAAGTGCTTGGTCATGCACAATACGCTATGAGTGCCTACGTTGGTTCCTTGAAACCCGCGCACATAGGCGGCGGTCATGCGGGCTGAGCGCTGGGCGTCTTCGCCAAATGTGCCCACAATCCGCGACCAACGGGGCTCGGTGGCCAAATCGCCCATGGGATGCAAGGCAATATGGATGCCCATCGAGCGGTATTCTTGGCGGGCGATGGCGCCGAACTGCTCCGTCACTGCTTCGTCGTTAATGGCGGCCAAGCCGATTGGCTCGGGCCAGGCCGAAAAATGAGGATTGCCTTGATTGTTGAGGTCGTTTTGCCCCACACCATGGCGCGGGTCGGTGCTGAATTGGTAGGGGATGCCCAGCCGGGTATCTTCGGCATGTTGTTGCATCGTATTATGCCAACGTACCATGGCGTGGGGTTCAAGCACCCGCATCAAGCCGTTTTGGGTGATGTGTTTGTCAAACATCTCGGCTTTGGTCGAATATGGCCCCCACATCCCCATGCCCTCGGTGATGCTGCCGTCGTCGTTCATCGTCACAAAGTTTTGGAACATCAGACCTGCTTTTTCAGCCAAATTCATCTGCCCAAGCAGGTCTGCGACACGCGCTTCGATGGGTTGCTGGGGGTCTTCGTAGACATCGAGTTTGCCGTTTTTGTTGAGGTCACGGTATGTCTGACCATTAATGATGAGGCGTGGTGCTGGCATCTAAGTATCCTTGTCTATTCCCAAAAAGTAATGTTTTGGGGATTAATTACCAGGTAATCCATAATTGACGTGGGCCACGGAATGAGGTGTTGGGCAAATAATCATACGTCTGGTTACTGGCGAGTTGGGCAGTCGGCAGTGCTGTGATGAGTTCGTGTAGTACCACGCGTGCTTCGAGGCGAGCCAGTGGTGCGCCGATGCAGTAATGACTGCCAAACCCAAACGACAGATGTTCGCGATTGTTGGGGCGCTGTGGATTAAAGTCAGTAGCATCCCCAAAATGTGTCTGGTCGTGATTGGCGGCACCAATCAGTAACAGCACATTGGCATCGGCGGGGATGGTCTGGTCGGCAATGGTTACTTCCCGCGTGGTGAGGCGGCGCATGGCAATCACCGACGTATCAAAGCGCAAAATTTCTTCGATTATGGCGCTGAGTTGGTCGGGGTGCTGGTGGGCCTGTTGCCAGCGCTGGGGATCTTCGAGCAAGCGGCGGATGGCGTTGCTCAGTAACCCAGTGCTGGTTTCGTGGCCAGCCAGGAGCAACCCAAATACCACACTGACGATTTCGTTCATGCTCAGGATTGCATCGTCCCCATTGCGCAGGCGAATCAAATCGCTGGTGAAATCGTCACGCAGGGCGCTGGCACGTTTTGCCACAAAGGCCTGGGCCCGTTGCCAGAAATCAACCATGTCGCGGGCCAAATCGGCTTGCTGGGCGTCGCTGGGCTTGCCCCAGGTAAACAGCACGCGACTTTCGGAGCCTGCTTTGATGGCAGGTACATCGTCGTCATCGAGCCCGAGCAACATGAAAATGACTTGGGCGGGCAAGGTATAGGTCAAAGCCGCCACAATATCGCTACGGCGCTCGGGATTGGCGGTGATGGCGGCGAGGTGGGTACGGGCACAGGTCCGGATGCGATTTTCGAGTGCGGACACTCGTTGGGGCGTAAAGGCGGCATAGACGTGGCGCCGGATGCGGGTATGGTTGGGGGCATCGGCGTTGAGCAATACCCGTTGCATGGCGTATCCCCCCTCCCGAAAAATCGCCGCGGTGGTGGGCGTGACGGGAGTGAATGGGTCGGTGGCGTTGCGTGACGAAAAAGTGTCGGCGTCTTTGAGGGCTGCCTTGATGTCGTCATAGCGCGTCAATACCCAATAATTGAGGGTTTGACTATAAAAAATCGGTTGTTGCTGTTGGGCCCATTGATAAAACGCATAGGGGTCTGCCAAATAATCATTTCCAAAGGGATCAAAATGCACAATTGGGCATCCATGACCAAAAGTCATACAGGCGTCTCCATCTATTTTGTAGGGTGGTGTCTGCATAGTATACCAATAAAAGCCAAAAATCGCAGGTTCGAGGTATGTCCTCGACGGAGGAAGGAGGAAAGTAGGGGCGAATCACGCCGGCGAATTCATAGGAAGGAATGTAGGGGCGAATCATGCAGGCGAATTCATTCGCCGCTATTCGCCCCCAGGTCGTAGGTCGTAAGGGCGAATCACGCCGGCGAATTCATAGGAAGGAATGTAGGGGCGAATCATGCCAGCGAATTCATTCGCTGCTATTCGCCCCTGGTCTGCAACAAAATTTCATGGGATAATAGACTCATTGTGTCGCTCGCCGGCGTGGGCAGAATAGTTGGAGTAGGGTGACGATGCAGATTTCGTCAGAGCGGTTTGATATTCCGCTCAAAAATGATGGCACACGTCGAATTGTCGCTACCGATATTGCCCAACAGCAACGATTAAACGGGTGCAAACGATTTTTGCGCTGGCGGTTATTTGAAAACAATACCGGGACTGCGGTAATCAGCCAATTGTTTCGCAAGTATGGCGTTGCCCCCCAAAGCCCCACCCCACTTCCGGCCGTGATTGGGCAACAGTTTGAATACCACGTCAATCAGGCATTAGTGGCTTTTGGCTGGCCTATTGAATCATTTGGTGGAACTGATACGATTCATAATCGTGAGTTGGTGCAATTAATTCAGTCAATCCCCCGTGGTCAGGGGGTATTTGTGTTGCAGCCTAATCTCGAAGCCCAGATTGCCGATTGGACGGTGGCTGGTCGCCCTGATATCGTGCGGATCTATCGTGATGAATCTGACACGGTGCAATTGTTGATTACCGATATCAAATCAGCATTTGCAACCAAAAACGAACATCAGCTCCAAGTGGGGATTTATCATGCGATGTTTGATGTCATCTTGGGGACGCATCATCCGTACCGGATTGCGACGAGTATCATGCATCAGGTTCCCCATGGTATCTGCACTGATTCTCTGGTGCAGGAACAAATCAATGCGACTATTATTGCCGCTCAAACGTGGTATGGGCTTGATACGGTGTGCCTTGATATCGTGGTAAATCCCATCGAATTACGTGATAGCGTGCGCCAGATGCTCGCATCTGACCCTCAATCGGTGTTGCAGCAAAGTGTCAATCAGCGTTTTGCCGAATTGCCCTATGCAATCTGTCGTAATTGTGAGGGCTGTGGCTACATGGAGCTCTGTTTGACTGATACCGACCAACGCCAAGACATTGCATTAATCCCCTTGCTCGACCGCGAAAGTCGTACGATATTGGTGCAGCATGGCATCCACACCGTGGCGCAATTGGCAGAATTAAAAAAGGTTAGTAGCAGTAGTGAACTCGTGACGCCCACCCCCATCCCCACCCCACTGATTGCACTCGGAAATAATCGTGACGTCGGTCCGTTGCTCGATCATTGGATTGCCCGTGCCCAGCAACTCCGCAATGCCAGCGATCGCACCACCGCAGTTGCCTATTTACCCGCCAATATGGGGGTAACGTTACCGCGTATCAGTGGGAATGCGGCGGTCTGTTATCTCGACATCCAACACGACCATCTAGCCGGTTTTGTGTGGCAATGTGGAGCATTGATTGATTACTATACCAATGGGATTGCGACGACCCAATATCCGCTGAGTATGCAGACCCCACACGTGCCAGATTTGGCGAGTGAAGGCCAATTACTCGGGCGCTGGTTGCGCCAGATTACCGCAATCTGGGGGGCGCATATCCACAACGTTGATATGACGCATACCGTTCCATTGCATTTTGTGGTCTACGAACAACATGGATGGGATGGCTTATTGGATGCCCTTGGCCGGCACTATGCCGCCGATCCGGTGATTCAGGCGTGGCATGATTTTTTGACGACGCCCCGCCCCCATGATGCGCCAGTGGTGACGGTCGTCAGTAACGAAGTCGGCGCGTCGAATCGTTTGGCGACAACGGTACCGAGTTTGATGGCGTTGGCAAGTCTCAATGGGTTTCGTTGGTCTGATGAGCAATACAATTATCGTGCGCTGTTCCACGCCTTTCATTTTGATGCGAGTGGTCGCCAAGCCCAAGGTGATGGCTATTATATCCAACGAGCCCGCTATAGTAGCAATATTCCCCTCGAATATGCCTATGCGGCGTGGCAATGTTTGCCGGCTCCGCTCGATGGTCGCGAAGATGCCTTTGCGCGCTTTCGGCATATGACCAGCACCGTCATCGCAGCCTACTGCCAATATCGCTTGTATGGTCTGATGCACCTCACCAAACGTACCGGGCGCTGGTGGAATAATCAATGTGCGGTGGTTGATGTTGGTACTATTGCGCATACCCATGTGGCGCCGGCCCTGTTAAATGGTGCATTGACCGAGTATATGACCTGTGAACGCCACGCCCAATTGTCCCAATGGTTTGCCGATCATGCGGCCTGGCCAAATGCACGAGTGCGCGCCGCAACGGCCTTGATTGTCGAATATCGTGATGAATGGCAATCTCAAGCCACCTTACTGAAGCTCGATCATGCTCGCCGCATTGCGCAATCATCACTCGCGCCGATGAACGGCGTGCAATTGGTGGTGCGCATTTGTAGTGGTGGTGAACTCCCTGATTTACCGCAGATTATCGATAGCTCCCCATTTATGAGTGAAGCCAATGAAGCACTTTTGGCGCCACTCGTAACGGAGACAAACAAACCATTGACTCCGGCGCAACTCATCCATGCAAGTATGCGTGTCAAAATCAGTCAATCGCAATCGCCGGCTGGGGAGTATCGATTTATCCTGGATCCTACCCATAGTCGCCACGACGCGCCCTATGTCTATGGTGGTCGTTCACTGGTGCCGAGTGACGGTGCACGGTATGTGCTTGATATTAGCCCAGATAATGCCCCTGCAAGTGTGACCAACAAAGCGTTGCAACGGGTAATGAATACCCCTGATGATAATGTCTTGTATCGCATCATGAGTGGGGATGTGTATCACCCACGTGGTGTCGACCCCCTCGGGATGCAGGCCTATGTAGCGGCGTGTGATGTGGTTGACCTAGTATTTACTGGCGCTGCCCGCGACTATGTGGCCACTTACGCCGACGTACCGTTGTTGCTCGTCCAAGGCCCTCCCGGTACGGGCAAAACCTTTACTACCGCACATGCGGTGATGGCGCGTATGTATGCCGCCATGTGTGCCAATCAACCCTTGCGCGTTGCCGTCAGCTGTCATACCCATGCCGCCATTAGAGAATTAATCACCAAATTGGCACAGCTCAAGCGTACACTCACGAGTCAGCAGCATGCCATGGCGAATGAATTAGCACGGGTCGGGCTGTTTCGCTATCGCAAAAACGAGAGTGAAGTGTGCCAAGCTGGGGTCACGTATGTCGCTGACAAAGAGCAAATGCTCACCTACATCAATGAACAACCGTGGTGTGTGGTGGGTGCAACCCCAACCAGTATCGCGGCCTTGGCCGATGGCGGTGACTGGTGTGATTTATTGATTTTGGACGAAGCATCGCAGTTGAGTGTGCCTCAAGCCGTCGTTGCCGCTCAGGTGCTCGCCGCTGATGGCATGCTGATTGTGGTTGGTGACCCCCGGCAGATGCCGGTGATTGTCACGCATGATTGGGCCAATGAACCGAGACGTAGTTTTGTACGGTACCCCGTCTATCGTTCGTTGTTTGATTATTTAGCCGATGGTCAAACGTTGTTTGGTTATCAGGTGCCCATTACGCGCCTCGATACCAGTTATCGTGTGCCCCCGATTCTAGCGGATTTCTTGCGTCAAGAAATCTACCGGCATGACGGTATCGACTACCGCTCGCAACAACCGCAGGTTATGGCAAAGATCGTTAGTCGCGGTGGATTGGTACAGGCTGCGCTCCATGCCGAATACCCGTTGATTTTGATTGCGCATAGTGAATCCCAAAGTCGCTCGAGTAATGCGTTTGAAGCAGCTATCGTCTGCGATATTTTGTTGCCATTGATTGCCCATAACTACAATGCAACCCGTGGCTATGGGGTGGTTGTCCCCCATCGTTTGCAACGGAGCACCATCAAAAACCTGCTCCGCCCGCATATGCCTCCGGCGCCTGGCCAGTTATTTGGTGATAGTGATGTGCCGGGCATCGATACCGTCGAACGCTACCAAGGCAGCGAACGCGACGTCATGATTGTCAGTGCCACCGAGAGTGATGCCGACTATATTCGCCAAAACGAACAATTTTTGTTTGATGTACGGCGCTTGAATGTGGCGTTGAGCCGCGCGAAACACAAAGTAATCGTCGTTGCTTCGACGCAGGTATTTGACTACATTGCCAGTGATGCCAGTATCCAAGTACAATCCCAATCCTGGAAGAATTACCGCCAGCAGTGGTGTACCGAAATCCTCTGGGAAGGTACCTATCAAGGGCATTGGGTCAGTGTACGCGGTTGCAAAAAATAGCCACAAAAAGCTCTGGTTGGCAATGTATCACATTGCCAACCAGGGAATTACGCGGGTTTTATTCGTGGCGTAAGGCTTGAATCGGGTTGAGGTTGGCGGCATTTCGAGCCGGCCAAATCCCAAAAAAGAGTCCTGTTGCTAACGATACACTCAACGAAATAACCACAGAATTCAGCGTTACCGGGGCATCAAATGTACCAGTAATGGTCAAGACTATCGGCAAAATACTGCCGAGTACCACCCCAATAAATCCGCCAAGTAAACTCAATACCACCGCTTCAATCATGAATTGCAATAAAATGTCACGTGATTGCGCACCGACGGCACGGCGCAAGCCGATTTCTTTGGTGCGTTCAGTCACGCTGACCAACATGATATTCATGATACCAATCCCACCAACCAACAACGAAATCCCCGCAATAGCTGCGAGAAACGTGGTAAGCAAGGTCGTGATGGTTGAAAGTGACGACAAAAATGACGCTTGATTGATGATAGTGAAGTCATCTTCGCTGCCATCACTATTGAGTTTGCGTAAATCACGCACGGTCATTTGGATACGTTGTTGCGTGAAATCAATATCTTCGGCCTTGATGACCGATAAACTAATAGTGGTGACCCGTAAATTGCCATCAGATGTGCGTGCTGCAAATAACCGAGTATGGGCGAGGGTGATGGGCACAATCGCTTGATCATCGACTGACCCAAATCCTCCACCACCTTTTGATTCCATCACGCCGATGACCCGACAGGCGAGCGAGTTGATGCGTACCGTCTCACCGACTGCTTCACCACTACCAAACAAATACGTTTTTAGCGACGAACCAAGCACGACTACCTGCGATGCTCCTTGGACATTGGCATCCGTAAAAAACGATCCCGTTGCCATAGTGACACTTTGGACTTTGGCATAATCGGCCGTGGTACCGAGTATCCCAGCTGATTTATCAGCGGCAGGCGCCGCAACAGTCGCATTGGCACTAAATTGCGGCACCGGCCCTACGATTGGCAACCGCATGCCCGCAATGGCGGTGTAGTCAGACATGGTCAGTGGCGCAATATTGCCTGATTGACCAGGACCACGATTTGGGCGACTGTTAAAAATAGTCAGTACGTTGGTGCCCAATGCAGAAAACTGCCCCGTGATTGCTTCACTTGCCCCATTACCCAAGGTCATGAGTGACACTACTGATGCAACCCCGATGATAATCCCCAGCATCGTCAAAAACGTCCGTAGCCGATTGGCAAGTAAGCTGTCAAGTGATACTTTGAGGAGTTCGCGGTAATCGAGGCCATTACGGCCCGTATCACTGACGGGTTCGAGTACGCGGCGTACCGGTTGGTTAGACATGAGGCACCTCGTTTTTGCGATCTGTGGTCACGACACCATCACGAATCGTCACGATGCGATCTGCATACGCCGCAATATCTGATTCGTGGGTCACAATGATGATAGTCAAATTTTGCTCACGATTGAGTTGTTGGAGCATGTGCATGATTTCTTCACTCGTCGTGCTATCAAGTGCCCCAGTCGGCTCGTCAGCAAGGATTACCGATGGGCTGCCTGCCAATGCCCGGGCAATCGCCACCCGTTGTTGTTGTCCACCAGATAATTCGTTGGGGCGGTGATCCAAGCGATTGCCCATACCCACAAGTTCCAATGCAACTTGGGCGCGACGGGCCCGTTCTTTGGCTTCAATACCGCGATAGAGCATCGGCATTTCGACGTTGGCAAGTGCTGATTGGCGTGGCAAGAGCATGTATTGTTGGAACACAAACCCCAGTTTGCGGGCACGTACTGCCGACAAATCGTTGTCGTTGAGTGAGGCTACTTCGATGCCATCGAGGGCATAGCGCCCCGACGTGGGGGTGTCTAAGCAGCCAATCATGTTCATCAGGGTGCTTTTGCCGCTGCCGCTTGGTCCCATGATGGCGATAAATTCACCACTGTCAATGGTCAGATTGACGCCACGCAAGGCATGGACTTCGATCTCGCCCATCGTATACACTTTGGTCATCTGTTCAATCGTAATCATTATCTTTTTCCTACTCTTTAGGGAGCGCCAAAGCCACGACTTTTGACTGCGCTGTTGGTGGGTGTGGCGATAATTGTTTGTCCTTCGGTTAACCCAGTCAACACCTCGGTCTGAAGCCCATCACTCAACCCAATGGTGATGTCGACTTCAGTCGTCGTATTGTTGGCGCCTGGTACTTGCACAATCCGGCCGGTGCCTTTGGGCAAGATTGCCGAGTTGGGAATCAACAACACGTTCTTTTTGTCGGCGGTGACGAGTTCGACGATTGCCGTCATCCCCACAAATACGCGTTTATCTGTATCACTAAAGTCAATTCGCGCTTTGTAAGTGACTACGCCGTTGGACGAATCTGCAACTGGTGAAATACTGGTCACGGTGCCTGTTTTTTGCCAATCAGGCAGGGCATCAATGGAGATTTGGGCTGCTTGACTGACGTTAATCGACACGATATCGGTTTCACCGAATTTGACGTCGATGTGCATCGGGTCGCGATCAATCATCGTTACCGACGCTCCACTTGAAGTTTGCCCGACAACTAATCCAATCGTGCTAATCACGCCATCAAATGGCGCAATCAGTGTCGTGTTCTCCAATTTCAATTTGGCTTGGTTGTAGCTGGATTCGGCTTGGATTACTGCTGATTGTTGCATCAAGATATCAGTTTGGGTGCCTGGGGTGACTATTTTGTCGAGGCTTGCTTTGGCTTGCTCGAGGGAAGATTCGTTTTGTTGTACCGTGGCCACCGCGGCTGCGATGTCTGCTGCAGTCGGTATTAGCAGAGTGGCAAGTTGGAGTTTGGCATCAGCTAATGCAGACTCTGCTTGGGTGATATTGGCTGCTTCGGCAGCTTTGGCATTGTCGAGGGTCACCTGGGCCGCTTGTACGTTTTGATCGGCCGTCCGTAAATTTGATTCTGCTTGGACATAGGCATCACGGTAGGAATTACGACTCATGTCGTTGATTTTGCCACGTCCGCCTGCAGGATCTTTGTCATTTTCAACCACATAGTTCCAGTTGTAACTGGCGACATTGAATTTGGATTGTGCTTGGATGAGACTCTCGCTGGCTTTTGACAAATCGAGTTCTGCTTTGGTTTTGGTTGCCGAATTGCTGTCACGCGTGGTTTGTAGTGTTGTTTCAGCCTGTTGGACTTTGAGTTTGGCGGCACTGATTTTGTCCGTGGTTGGCTTGCGGAGTGCATCAAGCTTTTCTTGGGCACTATTGAGTTGTGCTTGAGCACTCGTCACTGCTGCCTGTGCCGATGTCAAATCACTACTGCGCCCTGAGCCTTCGAGTAGTTGAGCTAACTTTGCTTGCGCGCTTTTGAAGGCTGCTTCTGCCGATGAAACTTGATATTGCAAATCTCGGGCATCAATGGTGGCAAGCTTTTGACCTTTTTTGACGCTGTCGCCTTCTTTGACCACTATTTCGTTGATGATACCCGTGGACTGGAAGCTGAGTGTGACGTTGCTTTCTGCTAAAATGTTACTACTGCCTGATACTACCGTCGTCAAATCTCCGCGACTAACTAAAACGGTATTGGTTTTGGTTGTCGTCGTACTTGCGGTGCGTGATTGATAGATGAAATAACCTGCAATGATTATCACTACCACCAGCCCGATAAGTACTGCTGGTTTTTTGAGCCACCCTACCATAGAACCCTACTTTCATTCATATCTGATTCTTCGTCACTCATACTGTACCAAATTTACATGAATGATTCCTCATTATTATGGTCTGACGAAATCACTAATTAGGATGATTTCCGATAGGTGAGATTACTTATAATGAAATTATGAGCAAATCAACACTACCGTACAATCAACTTTTTTCCTCTCACCGTAATGAACTTATCAAACGGAGCGCCTTTTTGTTGGCATTACCGATGATTGCCAGCACAATTACGATGGCGGTCTACCATTTTATTTATGGCGAAATCGTATTTGCCGGACCTTCCCGTTCGCAATTTTGGTGGATTGCGATTGTCCCGTTTGTGGTAGTGAACATCACTGCACTATGGTTACTACGTATTGGACGGGCAAACGTATCTGCGTTGGTATTATTAACTTTTTGGACTATTTCAATTACGAGTGTGATTATTCGTTTTGGTGCCCAAACATTCTTTCCCGCATTATTGATTTTGCCTATCAGCGCAGCGAGTTTGTTATTTAGTCGGCGCTCAAGTTTGGTGTTGGCGGTGATATCCGCGGTAGTGGTGGGCATTTCGGAGTGGCTCCACATGCACCGCCCCGGCTTTGCGCTCTATGACTACTTCCGCAATGAAATCGTGATTGATACGCGCCAAATCCAATTAATGACCTCTATCGCTACCGGGTTCTGGAGTAGCTTGTATCTCGCAGTGGCGGCTATTACGTCGTTGCTCGCCGGTAATTTGCAACGGTCGCTCCAACAAAGCGACGCCCACGCGGCCGCACTCGAAGAACTTAGCGAACAACTCGAGCAACGCGTTATCGACCAAACCGCTAGCCTGCTGGCAGGCGAACGCGAAAAAGCCATGCTCGCCGAGCGCACCCGCCTCGCCCGTGACATCCACGACACCCTCGCCCAAGGCTTAACCGGTATTATTGTGCAACTCGGGGCTGCCCAACAAGCGCTACGCACCAATCACCCCGATGCCGATGAGCACCTTGATTTGGCTGCCCGTATGGCGCGTGAGTCGCTCGCCGAAGCGCGGCGGTCGGTCTGGAATCTGCGCGCCGAAGCCCTCGAACGCGGCGATTTGCGTCATGCCCTGAGTGGCCTCGTCGACCGCTTCCGCCATCCGACTATTATGGCCTCGTATGAATTCGAAGGGGAATGGTCGCCGCTACCCGTCGAAATTGAATCGGCGCTGTTGCGGGTCGCCCAAGAATCACTCGCCAATGTGGTACGCCATTCGGCTGCCGACCACGTCAGTGTGACGTTGCGCATGCAGGATATGACGGTCGAACTCGAGATTTGTGATAATGGCCGCGGCTTTGGTGATGCACTGCAACGCCAAACCTCTGCCCACGCCAAATTTGGTGTGGTGGGTATGCGTGAACGTCTCGTCGCCCTGAATGGTGATTTACAACTCGTTGATGACGACGGTGCGGTGGTGCGGGCGCGTGCCCCCATTCCACGACACGTAAATCCCCCAAGTGTCGCTGATGTGACACCGAAAGAATGCCGATTATGAATACTGCTACTGCTCCCATTCGGGTACTCGTCGTTGATGATCATCCCATCGTGCGGCATGGATTGTTGGCGTTGCTCCGCTATGAATCAGGCTTCGAAATTGCCGGCGATGCCGCCGACGGCGAAGAAGCCGTGGCGCTTGTCCTCGCCACCAAACCAGACGTCGTGCTCCTCGATCTCCGTTTGCCACGCTTGAGTGGCGTCGATGTAATGATTCACGCACGTGCCAAAGGCGCTACTGCCCGGTTTTTGGTGCTAACGACCTATGACAGTGACGACGATATCCAACGGGCCCTCGCCGCTGGCGCCAAAGGCTATTTGCTCAAAGACGTCAGCTCACACGAATTGCTCCAAGCCATTCGGGAAGTCATGCGTGGCAATGCGGCTCTTGAGCCGAGTGTGGCGGCCCGCTTGCTCGCCCGCATGAACGATAACCCCAATGATGAATTATCTACTCGTGAAGTCGACGTCCTACAACGCCTCGTCCGTGGCGAAGGCAATCGCGCCATCGCCTTGGCACTGCATGTCTCTGAAAACACTATCAAAACTCATGTCAGCCATATTTTTACCAAACTTGGTTGCCAAAGCCGCGCCGAAGCAGTCACTGTCGCATTGCAACGCGGCTTGGTGCAGTTGCCACGATAGGTGATTCTCTTTGTCTCGCACAGCAGGCACACAGAGGGCACAGTGGGGAATGCGCATTGTGCGAGGATATGCCGCGAACCTGCGATTGTTGGTGGTACTTCCTACTTCCTACTTCCTACTTCATAACGACGACTATACAGGTCAAGCATGGTCGCCAAATGCATCGGTTGTGAACGGATATTGATGAAGGTAATATCAGTCAACCACATCGTATTTGGAGTGTGCACCGTGAACTGACGATTCACCAAATTGGAAAATTTTTTGGCTTCGGTTTTGGTAATTGCCGGATACCGAAAGCGGCGCCGTTGGGCGGTCGCTCGTACGTCAGCGATGCGCATCAGCCGTACCAGCTGATTATGCCCACAACGAATTCCTTGTTGGTTCAGTAGTGCATGCACGCGTAATGAGCGATAGGGAGCCGTTTTTTGGTAATGCGCAACATAATCTCGTTGGTAATTCGCTGATCCTCTTGTGTATGGAGCGATAGCTCCTGCATATTCCATGCGTAATATCCAGCCCGGGTGACCTGAACAACCTTACATACCCACTGAATGGGATAGACTCGCGCCGTAGTAGAGACGCAGCCTGCTGCGTCTCTACTACGGCATGTCTGCACCCGAGATTTAGGCAACCTTTAGGCAGTCAGCTAAACCTTTAGGGATATCACAAGGAACACGTCTCATAGTATGTATAGAGTCTATGGTTAGAGGAATATACATGCATAACAGCGCAAAAAACGATGTAGTTTTAGTTATAGGTATGAGTGTCTGTGTTGGATTGTGCTGGTTAGCTGGCGGCGCTGGCGACGGTGCGTATATATATGATAGTGCGGTGTGGTTGAGTGTATTGCTGGTGAGCCTCGTCGCATTGCTGATTCCCCGTGTGCGCCCTGCATGGCGTATGATTGTTACCGACGACACGCAGTTAGCAATTGTGGGTGCGTTGGTGCTCACGATTGTGTTTGTCCGGCAATGGGTACAATTGGCGCATTTGGATGAAGAAATTACCGAGGCGTTTTATACAAATGACACCTCGTTGTTTCGTTATGCCACCACTCAACTGGTGATGTGGGTATGTGGCTGGAGTTATCTACTTGTGGCCACGATTCCTGCATGGTCGCTCCCGACACTCGCCCGCCAGTATTGGCGTGAATGCGGCATCATAACCGCACTTATTGTGGTGGCTGGGGTATTACGATTTGTTGATTTAGGGATTGTCCCGCATATCATCAATGGTGACGAAGGGTTAATTGGTACGTGGGCGAGTCAACTTATGACCCAAATTGGTACCCTCGGGCTGGTATTTGCAAACATGGATGGGGTTGGGACTAATTACTTGTATGTGATGTCGGGGCTATTTCAGCTTTTTGGGCAGAACGCATTGACTGTACGCCTAATACCCGCTGTGTTTGGGGTGTTGGCGATTGGTACAAATTACCTGTTTACGCGGGCATTGTTTGGGCAACGGACAGCCACCATCTTGGCGGTGTTATTGACAGTTGCCCATGTCCACGTACATTTTAGTCGCACGGTGGCGGTGTCGTATACCTATGCGACGGCATTAGTGCCCGTGATATTGTGGGGTATCTGGCAGGTGGTGCAGACCCGCCAACGCTGGCCAGCGGTTGTGGCTGCCCTGGCATTGGCGCTTCAAGTTAATTTGTATGTGGATGGCTGGGCCTGGGCGGTATTGGTGCTGTTGATTATCGTAGCATGGTTGATTGTTGATCGCGAGCCAGTGATTGCTGCCTGGCGGCAACTCGCAGTGATGCTGGGATTAATGGTGCTCGGCTTAGCACCGATGATGCTCTGCGGTGTCTATAATCCAGCTGATTTTATGGCACGCTTAAGTACGGATGGTTCAGTGATTACTGGCTGGGTGGCGCGTGAGGCCGCAAGCAAAGGGATTAGCAGTTTCCAACAAATTTTGGAAATGTATCAATATGCCCTCGCGACATTTATTAGTATCCCGTTCGTCGATTTTTATCATGCAAATGTACCAACCCTTGATATTGTGTCGGCAGTGTTGTTTGTAATTGGTTTGGTGCTGGTACACAATCGCTTGCATACGCGGCGCATGTTGTTGGTACTAGGATGGTTTTGGGGTGGGGTTACGGCCTTGGCGGTGTTTACGATTCCGCTTAGTACATATCATTATCGGTTGTTGGTCGTATTACCCGTGGTATATGTATGTGTGGCAGTGGCATTGGAATGGGGGGCTGGGCTCATCGAACGTCTGCTTCCGCGCATTGGATTGACTGGGGCAAATGTGCTTTTGGGCTTGGTATTGGCGGGGATTTCATGGCAAAATCATGCAATTTACCAGACACAATTAGCGACGGTATGTAGTCATGGCGGCGATATGCAAACCAAGCAAGCGGGGGCATTGGCTGATTATCTGTATCGAATGAAGTTGCAAGGTGGTATAGTTTATATATATGGCGATCCAAATGGGTTTTATTTTGGTCCATGGCGGTCATTGACGTTTTTGAATCCGCAATTGGAATTCTTTAATAGTGAAGATGCAATTGATGTGATGCCCATGGATGCCAAATTGCTCACATATGCGGTGGCTATCCCGGAGCGTCGTACTGAGCTCGACGCATTACAAACAACGAGTACACCGCTTCAGTCAATTGCTGCCATTACGCAGTGTGGTGAGGATGTGTTGTACATTATGAGGGTTATGACTCCATGAATCGATTGGTGCGCTGGGTAATGAAACCACAAATTGACCGCGCCTGGGTTGGCGTGATGGGGGTGATTGGGGTACTTGTTGCGTTGTTGATTATCCCGAGCTGGCAAAACACGACGATTGCAAATTTGCGTGAACGTACGCTCAATATTAATAAATTTATTGATGATAGCAACGAACTCGAAGTTGCCCTCCAAGACATGCGTTTGGCCGCCCGAGGGTATATCATCTCGCAAAACAGTTTTTTTAGTCAGCAATACATTGATGCAAGCACGCGCCAAAATAGTAGCATCGAACGCTTGATGCAAGATGCGTTTTTGATAAATGATTTGGTGCATCCAAACGAAATAAGTACACTTGGTCGTTATATTGATGATTGGCGTAGCCTGCATCTCGATTATCAGGTTGCCTTGGTCGATGCCGGTGATATTGCGGGTGCTGAGCAAGATTTTAGTTTGAGTACCAAACAGCAGTCATTTGATAATATTCGTAAAACATTGATTCCATTGCGTACGATTGCCAAAAATGAATTACGCGCAGTCCAAACCGAAACATTACGGGTGCAAGCGGCAACCTCATTAGTCAACACTATTTTGACGGGCTTGGCGTTGGCTGCCTTGGTGATTGTGCTTCTTGGTGTAATCCGACAGACACGATTGGTGCATGCCTTGCAGTCGGCACGTTCTGAATCACAACAATTGACAATTGCATTATCGATGCGCCTTGACGAATTGCACCTTCAAAACGAACGCATGGCAACGGCTCAATTGATTATGACCCGCGCGATGCAAATTGGCCGCCATCCCTATCACATGCAACGGATTGTGCAAACAATCCAACAAACACTACACCTGCCAATGGTGGTGTTGTGGCATGATGCCGATACGGTGACCTATCCAGCGATTGTCTATGGTGCAAATGATGTCAGTGATGGCCTACTACAGCTCCCTGCTAGCGTTTCGTATACCGTACTAAATGAATTATTTATGGTAACGACAATTGGATTATCACAACGTATCGTATGGAGCGACACGCATGAGTTGGTGTTGTACCCACTCGTTACAAATGGACATAATGTTGGTGTGTTAGGGATGTTATTATCCATAACCGGTGATATAGACAGTTTGATGTTGCAACAAATAACGATGTTAGTCGATAATTTTCGTCTTTTTCATCAATTACAACACGAACAACAACGGTTGCAGGTATTGTTTGATGTGGTGCCACTGGGATTTGTGTTAGTTGATGTGCAAGGAAATGTATTATTAACCAATCAACAGGCCAAACAGTTTATTCCGCAATTAGCGACTATGACTGATTCTCAGCAAATCTTTGCGACGACGACGTTTTATGGGATGGGTGGCTACATCCTGCCTACGGCTGAATTGCCGTTAGTCGTGGCATTGGCACAAGCGACTGTGGGCACTCACGATATCATGCATGAATTAGCCGGTGTGCGTGTACCCATCCGTCACCAAGTCGTGGGGATTTATGATGATGATACGCCGAGCGGATATGTGTTGGTGCTTGAAGATTTGCGTGTAGCCTACGAATTAGATCGACTCAAAGCTGATTTTGTCAGTATGGTGAGTCATGAGTTACGCACGCCTCTCGCCGCTATTGTTGGTGCAACCACGATGCTTGTGGCTACAGGTGGCATACCCGCACGTGATGTACAGCAAGATATGTTGTTGTTGATCCAAGCGCAAGGACAACGCTTACAAACCTTGATCGAAGACATCTTGAATCTCGCCCGGATTGATCGTGAAGGTGTGCGTTTGCAGCGTGAAGTCGTTGATCCACTGACATTAGTGCGTCGGATCGTGGGGAATAGTCAGCACGTCAAGCGCCGTGTGCGCATCACCACCAAGGGCGCTATCCCCAATGTGTGGGTTGATAGTGCTCGTATCGAACAGGTGCTTCATAATATTCTTGATAATGCCGAAAAATATGCCCCCCATGGTGAAATAGAAATTTCGTTGAACGTACGCCCCTCCACGCCTGCGCTGGTAACGTGTGTGGTGCGCGATTATGGCATTTCGTTAAGTGATAGCGACTATCAACGCGTATTCGATCGTTTTTATCAAGGTCAACACCGTACTACCCAAGGTGGAGTGGGTTTAGGCTTAGCGATTTGTAAATATTTTGTAGAAGCACACGGTGGTACTATTCGTATGCACGCTAGCCCTAATCATGACGGGACTGAGGTCGAGTTTACGCTACCGTTTGCCGAAGCCGCTCAGCGCCCGGTGTTGTTTGATACGGCGGCGATACACCGGGTATTGCTCGTCGAAGACGACAATGCCATGCAACACATCATGTTCCAAATGTTGCAGTCACAGCAGTTTGATGTTGTGGCGGTGAGTACGGTGTTTCATGCGCACGAAAAAATCACCCGTGGGCAATTTGATTTGTTGATTGTTGATGTCATGTTGCCTGATGGGTCGGGGTTGGATTTTGTGCGTGAAGTACGCATGTGGTTAGATGTGCCGATTTTGGTGGTTACGGCACGGGGGAGCGAGCAAGACGTGTTGACTGGGCTGCGTGCGGGTGTTGATGATTACATGGTCAAGCCATTCAATTACGAAGAATTTGTGTTGCGGGTCCAATCGCTCTGTCGGCGTAATCAGGGATTTGATGCCAAAGAAGCCATAGTCGCTATCGGTGATTTACAGATTTCGTTTGCCGATAAACAACTCACGATTAATGGCCAAAAAATCGATGTTACCCCAATTGAATATCGGATGTTGCGCTATCTAATGCGTCATGTCGGACAAATTTTGTCACACGAACAGATTCTGCAAGGGGTATGGGGTGAGCGCTATGACCAAGAAAATCAGTATTTATGGGTGCATATGTCGCATGTCCGGCGCAAGTTGCAGGCCGCCAATATCACGCACCTTACCATCGAGAATGTGCGTGGGATTGGCTATCGCCTTGTATATAGCGCATCATTGGCGTAATTTTTTGTAAAAAAATACGGCGCAGGTTGTGAATAAATGCCGCAAGCGGTGGTATTCCTCAGTTGCGACGTTTTTGGGTACCACCGATAGGGTGAATAAACAGTTTTGGAAATAGTAGTAGCATAAGAATCTGCTATAATTGGTCGTAATTATACACTTGAGTGGAGGTATGGAACATGCAAGTGCCTTTTGGTGATTTTAAGCGACAAATAGCGCCGATTCGGGCAGAATTGAATGACGCAATTGCGCGGGTATTAGATAGTGGTGCATATATTCTCGGTCCTGAAGTCCGTCGCTTCGAGGCGAATTTTGCGCGGTATTGTCAGGCACAGTATTGTATAGGTGTTGCCAATGGCACAGACGCGATTCAAATTGCATTGGTCGCCTTGGGCGTTGGGGTCGGTGATGAAGTCATCACCGTGGCCAACACCGGTGTGCCTGGCACGGCCGCAATTGTGGCACTAGGGGCGATTCCGGTTTTTGTCGACGTAGATCCCACCACATACAACATGGACCCGGCGCTGATTGCGGCGGCGATTACCCCACGCACCAAGGCAATTATGCCGGTGCATTTGTATGGATTGATGGCTGATATGCCGGCGATTCTGGCGGTTGCTCAGGCCCACAACATCCCGGTAGTCGAAGATTGTGCCCAAGCACATGGTGCGAGTATCGATGGGCGTGTGGCTGGCAGTTGGGGTGATGTGGCGGCATTTAGTTTTTATCCATCCAAAAACCTCGGCGCTATCGGGGATGGCGGTGCGATTACCACCAACCGCGAAGATATCGCTAGCAAGGCGCAACGCTTACGCCAATATGGCTGGGAGCGTAAGTATTATTCTACAGAGCAACATGGCTTGAATTCACGCCTCGACGAATTGCAAGCAGCCATCCTCGATGTGAGGCTGACCCATCTCGATGTGGCGACCGATCGTCGCAATCAGATTGCGCGTGAGTACAATCATCAATTTGCTGATTTACCGATTCAATTACCCCTTATTCCTGATACCAATCGGGTGGTGCATCATTTGTATGTGATTCAAACGCCCCACCGCGATGCCCTACTCGCACAGCTCAAAGCACATGGGATTGGCTGTGACATCCATTACCCATTACCTACGCACAAACAGCCGATTTATACGCAATATGCGCCGGTAGGGTCATTGCCGGTGATCGAGCGGTTGGCCAATGACGTGCTTTCGTTACCCAACTTCCCCGAATTAACTGATGCCGAAGTGGCGCAGGTGGTGCAGGTCGTACGGCAAGCCGTGCGTGCATTGCCCACCTAAAAGAGGAGCGCTATGTCGTTATTTCGACGACTATTTGGTCGTGGTGGTGATGCCCCGCGCGATGAAGCCGAGGCGGCAGTAGAAGCGACCCAAATCGCAACTGCCACCGAACGCACGCGGCGTGGTTTTTTTTCACAAATCGCCAGTTTGTTTGGCGTGTCGCAAATCAGTAATGAATTGTGGGACGACCTCGAAGCGTTACTCGTCCAAGCCGACGTAGGGGTGCCCACGGCGACGTATTTGGTCAAGCGCACCAAAGAACGCGTCAAGCGCACGGGTGTGGTTGATCCCCAAGAAGTGCGGACTATTTTGCATGCCGAAATGGTGCAAGTACTCCAAGATCAAGTGCGCCCTGAGGACGATACCGCCCATCCCTATGTAATCTTGGTTGTGGGTGTCAATGGTGCCGGCAAAACCACCTTGATTGCCAAATTAGCCCATCGTTATTTGCTGCATGGCAAAAAGGTATTACTCGCAGCCGGCGATACATTTCGGGCTGCTGCCACGGAGCAACTCGAAACCTGGGCCGAACGGGTGGGGGTGCCAGTAATTACCCGTGGCCAAGGTGCTGACCCTGGTGCAGTGGTGTATGATGCAGTAGAAGCCGCCACTACAAGTGATTGTGATGTGTTGATTATCGATACCGCTGGGCGCTTGCATGCTAAAGTTAACTTGATGCAAGAGCTAACCAAGCTCCGCAATATTATTCGCCGCAAAATCCCCAATGCCCCACACGAAGTATTGTTGGTAATCGATGGTACCACCGGACAAAACGGCGTATTCCAAGCCAAAGCCTTTGCCGCAGCATCGGATGTAACGGGTGTCGTGATAACCAAGTTGGATGGTACGGCCAAGGGTGGCATTGCCTTTGCCATCGCCCGTGAAATCCAACGCCCGGTGCGCTATGTCGGTACGGGTGAGCGGATGACTGATTTGGCGTTATTTGACGCCACCACCTTTGTTGATGCGTTATTTGCACGAGATGCATAGAGGAGTCCTATCCATGTCAGTCATGATTGTTGCTTGCCCCGTCTGTAAACAAAAACTCGCCATCCAAGCGTATGTGCCCGTGGAAACCATGTTGGTGTGTGCCGATTGCGAGACTAACCTCAAAATCGTAAGTGTCAAACCAATCAAGATTATTCAGGTTACTGTTGACGAAACCTACAACCAAGATGCGCGCCCTGAATCATACGGTTAAACAATGGGTATTCATTATGGTGCTGCTGTGGTGCTATAGTGCATGTGCCATTCAGTCAGGGGCACAGTTCGCCGCAATCCGCCCAGCAGCCGATACGTGGGCTTGGGCGGTGTCGTTTGTCGGGTCTACCGGTGATACCCAGCGGGTATTGACGGGAATAATGCCCAATACCCGTTATCGTATCGCTATCCAAGCCCGGCTTGTGACTGGTCACTTGCGTTTGACGATCCCGTCGCCACTTACAGACCTGCCGCATGTACTCCATGTCTATCCAAATCACGTGAATGCCTTGACTGCCGAGGTGACGAGTGATGGCTTGGGTCAGCTCGTAATACACGAAAATAGTTATGATGCGCGTGGTGGAGAATATCAAGTATGGTTGTATACTATTGCTAATCAGTAAAGAATGAGGTGTACGGTGACCGCAACGGTGAACGACATCATGCAACGCGCCCAACAACAGCAAGTCGAATTTATAAGCTTGCAGTTTACGGATATTGCAGGCATGCTCAAAAACGTTACGATCCCAGTGGCGATGTTGGCTGATTGTCTCGATCACGGAGTATGGTTTGATGGCTCGGCCCTCGAAGGTCCCGCGCGGGTCGCCGAAACCGACATGTACCTCGTGCCCGATATCGCCACATTTGCCGTTATGCCGTGGGATGATGCAACTGGAGTCGTAACTGCCCGGTTTATTTGTGATGTCTATTCCCCTGACGGGCGCCCATATGCAGGCGATCCACGGCGGGTGTTTCGGCGGGCAGTGGCTGATGCGCAAGCGATGGGGTTTATTTATCGGCTCAGTGCCGAAGTAGAGTTTTTTTTATTTAAAACCGATAGTGACACCCGTCCGGTGTTGATTCCCAACGACTCCGTTGGCTATTTCGATGCCACCAATGATTCGTTTACGCGCTTTCGCCGGCATGTGGTCAAAGCACTCGGGGCGTTTAATATCAATGTCAATGCCACCCACCACGAAGGTGCCGTCGGTCAACACGAAATCGATTTGCAAATCGAATCAGGGATGGCTGCCGCAGATGCCGTGATGACGTTGCGCCAAGTATTACGCTCGATGGCATTACAGCAGGGATTGTTTGCCTCGTTTATGCCCAAACCAATGATGGGTATTAATGGCAGCGGGATGCATGTACATCAAAGTCTTGCTGATGCGGTTACCGGCGTAAATGTATTTATTGATCAAAATGACAGTTATGGGTTATCACCAGTTGCCAAACACTTCATGGCGGGTTTACTCGCCCATGCCCCTGGGATGTTGGCGGTGCTTGCACCACTTGTGAATTCGTATAAGCGTTTGGTGCCCGGCTATGAAGCTCCCGTCTATGTGAGTTGGGGGCGTACTAATCGGGGCGCATTGGTGCGGGTGCCGCGGATTTTACCGGATCGCCCACAAACCACACGGATTGAATTGCGTAGCCCCGACCCGGCCTGTAATCCCTACCTGGCCTATGCGGTCATGCTCCAAGCAGGACTCGATGGGATTCGCCGTGAATTGCCGTTGCCTCCCGCTGCCGAAGAAGATTTGGTCACCATGAATGCCCGTTCCCGAATTCACCCATTATTGCCGATGACATTGGGCGAAGCAGTAACGGAGTTGCAACGTGACGAGGTGATTGCTGATACGCTTGGCCCACTGATTTATCAACGATTTGTGGAATCTCGCCAACGTGAATGGGAAGAATATCGCCAACACGTCAGTAATTGGGAAATCGATCGCTACCTACCGATTTATTAGTAGCTGATACCACCAACGTATCGCTGTGATGGAATAAACGCTGCGTCATGACACAACCATTATCACAAATACCAATCAACCCACCACCTGTAGCCCGCATTACGCCAGAACAAAGTGCATGGCTGATTTTGACGACTTTTTTTGTGGCGTCATTAGTGTTGCTTGTGTGGTTTGCGCAATTGGCGTGGCATGGGTATGTGGGGGCAATGTGGAGCCAAGATGGCGCGATATTGCGTGGGCATGTAGTTTCGGGCATTTTGCTCCAAGAGCCACGCAGCCTGACCAGCCGTACCATCGAACGCCTGCCGGCTGCGGTTGATCCTTGTCAAAACCAAAGTGATATTTGTGCGCCATTGACCATTGGCGATCGAATCAAAACATTGCCGGCGGCGGGGTATGGACCTGTTGCCTCATTGGTATTACCCGACACGACCCATATTCAGTTGTGGGCCCAAGGCACGGGGAGCGATATCGTCTATCGTACCAATCAAGTGTCACGCTGGTCACATCGTCGCCAAGTGGTGAACCTCGTCCAAAACGCCGGCTATGCCCGCTATGACATTGCCCAATACCAGCCGTTCGATAGTGTCGAATATAGCGTCACGTTAGCCAATCAAGTGACTGTGTGGATGTCGCCAGGGGGGAGCTATAGTATCAACGTGATTCCCGATGATGCGGCTCTCAATAACCCGATTCAATTTGAAGTGGCCGTGCGTAGTGGTACTGCGACGGTGCAACGTGGGGCGGTGACCGAAGGGGTGTCTGCGGGCGAAATGGTCGAAGTAAGCGATGACAATCAGATTCACAAAGCGCGCATTGCGACATGGCAACTTATTCGCGACCCACAATGGCAAACAGTGGTGCGTGAATTGCGCGATGATGACCGCTATAATTGGCGCGAGTTTCAGCGTGCTGATGCCCCAAATCTCAGTAGTGCCGAAAAAAACGGACGCCTTGAAGTGTCACTTGGTTGCCGTCCCGAACGTCCAGATTTCTGTTCTGCTGACGACCAAGTGCGTATATTGCGCTTCCGGCGTGATGGCAATCAGATTCGACCATTTGCGGTTGGTATCGACCAAACCCTCGACGCCGATGTGTCAGAATACACCTCGCTACGCCTCACTGCCTGGGTGCGCGTACTCACCCAGACCGTACCACTTGCGGGGATTGCGGGCTCTGAGTGTCCGGTCATGTTTCAGTTGACCTTCAAAACTATCAGCCCCACCGACAAACAACAAGAGCGGACGTTTTGTCTGTATGCGTTTAAATCAAGTGAATCATTGGTCCAAGACTCTGGTGATATCCGATATCGCGCCTTGCCCCCATTCCAATGGTACCGCCTCGATGTGGATTTGCGCGAAGATGAATTTTTGCGATATGCGCGCTATCTCCAATCAATCCGTATCGAGGCGCGTGGCCATGACTATTTGTCAGAAATAACCGACGTTGCGTTGATTGGGCGACAGTAATGGCGCTCATCGTCCGTACTGGCGTCGATATGGTCAAAATTACGCGTATTGCTACGGTGGTGGAGCGCTATGGACAACGTTTTGTGGCGCGGGTATTGACGGCTGGTGAAATCGATATTTGTGCGGGCCGTGTCTCGGCGATTGCAGCCCGTTGGGCTGCCAAAGAAGCCATCGCCAAAATGTTGGGGGTTGGTATTCGTGGTTTGGCAAGTGGCGCCGATGCCATCCCGTGGCACGACATCGAGATTCAACGCGACGCAGCTGGTAAACCGCTGATTTGTCTGCACCGGTATGCCGCCACAAGTGCGGCGGCGCAAGGGTTGTGCTCATTTGATATAAGCATTAGTCACGATGGTGAGTATGCCATCGCCAGTGCCGTGGCTATTGGGTCAACGCCTGATTGATAAACGCCATTGTTTCGTCAAATGACTCTTCGTGGGGGACATGGCCGGTATTGGGGATGACCGCGAGGTGTGCATCGGGCATATTTTGTACGAGTGTTGTGCCGGTACTAATCGCAAAGACTGGATCTCTGTCTCCCCAAATCAAAAAGACCGGACAAGTAATTGTTTTGTAAAATTCGGGCACCGGTTTGATGCCATCTTTAGGGGCCGATGACTGACAAATTTGTCCTGCCAGGTGCCCTTGCACCCGCACTGAACGGGCATATTCGTGTTGCTGGGTAACAACCCAATCCGGCCGTTTCGATACTGCGTTGAGTCCTGCACCGGTCAATGAGGGTGCAGTTGACCAAAACGCCAAGGCATACCCAAATACCGGAATGGTAACGATTTTTGCGATAGGGGGACGCGCTTTGGCGAGTGATTCTGGAGCGAGTGCAATGATGCGGTTTACTCGTTCGGGTGCCAGAATCGCAGTTTGCAATGCAATCCGGCCACCGTACGAATGGCCAAGTATGGTGGCATTATCAATCCCTAACGCATCAAGGACTGCAATCACGTTGCGGGCTTGTGCTTCGGTGGTGTAGTCGTGTTTGTGTGGTGAGCGGCTTGATGCCCCAGCGCCAATTGCATCGATGCCGATCGTGCGGTACCCAGTTGCCTGCAACGCCGGTTGTACCCGTCCCCAGGTCGCCTGCCAGCCACCAAAGCCGTGGAGCATGACTATTGCCGGACCACTGCCTTGGTCATATACGGCGACGTGATTGCCGTTGATAATAATGTGGCGTCCTTGGGTACCGAGCAATTGTTGGATTGTGCTTGTTTCACGCCAGCGTATCAATACAAATGGTGCACCACACAAAAGGATGAGGATGATGATTCCCCACATTGCTACACCTCCGTTAGGCGTGGTGTTGCGCGAAGCTGAGTTGCGATCACGACACCCGCAATACAAAACAAGGCGGCGACGATATAGGTCCCCGCATACCCCACTTGATTGACGAGTATCCCACCAATAATTGGCACTAACGCACCCACCCCCAAAATAGTATTTGCCAGCCCCATATAAATAGGCCGTTGTGGGCCAGGGACGACTTCAAGCAAATAGGTCATGCCAGCGATACCGATGCCATCACTCGATACCCCAGACATTAAATAGAGCAACAACAACCAGCCGAGTACCACGGTGCTCCCAAATGGCATGAGCAATGGTGCAACAAGCATCATCAGTGGTGGTGCCACAGATAGCCCACCGGTCAAGCGTAACAGCCAGTGCATGCCATGTTTATCGCCAAGCCGCCCCCAAATCAAATTAGAGACGGCAGCAGTGACTGCTGCTATCGCAATAAACAAGCCTGCGGTGCTTTTGGGGAAGCCGAGTTGTTCGGTGACATAAATAATATAAAACGGCTCTGCTAAGCGCCCCACCAACAAACACAACCGCGCCCAAATAAAGCGCCGATAATTGGTATGACCACGGAGCATGGCTGGAGCCGCTTTGAGCGCATCACGCAGCCGTAAGGCCGGTACAGTCTGGTTGGCGATGGGCTCTTTGACAGTCGCAAAAATTCCCATCGCGGTGGCGTAACAGATAAAACTAAACAGGCTAATTGCTGCGAAATTCATTGGGAAGGCAATCGGTGAATTGTCGCTCAACATCCAGCGCACAAATGTGCCGCCCACCGCAAATGCCAACAGTCCTCCCGATAGTTGGCGCAACCCAAAAAACCGTCCGCGCTGATTGGGTTGGACGATTTTGGCGACGACATCTTGGAAGCTCAGGGTTGTGACACCACCACCAATACAAAACAAGGCATAACTTATCAGAATTGCCATGATTCCAATGCTTGGGTCAATCATACCGGCGGTGTAGCAGGCCACAATCAGTGCAAATTGGGCAACTAGGCGTAATACCGCAAATAAACGGTACGTGGGTAATTTGTAGGGGAGCGCTTGGACATATCCTCCCACAATGATTTGGGGGAGTAGATAGCCGGTACTTTGGATGACCGGCAATAAACTAATCAGTGTCAGTGAGCCACCGAGCTGGCGGATTAGCAAGGTCAAGACCAACCCCGGATTGCTGGCGGCTTCACCAAGCGTGAAAATGGTGCCGTTGAGCACACCTTTGAGATAATTGCTGCGTTTCACCGCAACAGGAAGTTCGCCGTGTTCGTTCACGATTTGGTTGCGCTCCGTATGATATGGATGAGTGCCTGCGGGATGCGGCCTTCGACAATCGCACCATCGCCATCGTATGCTTCGCTACTAATCACCCCCCGTTGCCGCCAGAGATGCATCAAATCGGTGCGTCGGTAGGGGATGTAGGCACGGAGCTCGACCATTTCTTGTTTGAGCATTTGTTCGATGCGACCAGCCAGTACTTCGATTCCCCAACCGTTTTGAGCCGAAACCGCCACAAAATCGTTGGGCAACCCGAGTGCTTCGGCCATGCCAGCGACTTCACTTTGGTCGACGCCAGTTAATTTATCGATTTTGTTGAGTACCGTCAACACTGGTGTGTTACCTACCTCGAGTTGCTTGAGTGTTTCGTTGACGGTTTGGGTTTGCTGTTCGGCATTGGTGTGGGTGATGTCGAGTACATGCAGGATTAAATCAGCATCGGCGATTTCTTCGAGGGTGGCGCGGAACGCCACGACGAGTTCTGTAGGGAGTTTTTGGATGAAACCGACGGTATCAGTCAGTAAATAATGCGTACCACCGGGGGTCGTGACTTGACGGGTGGTCGGGTCGAGGGTGGCAAACAAGCGGTCTTCGGCTCGCACTGCGGAGTTCGCCATAGCGTTGAGCAGTGTCGATTTACCGGCATTGGTGTAGCCGACGATGGCAACGACTTGGATTCCGGTATCACGCCGGCGCTCGCGGTAGACTTCGCGTTGGGTGTGGATTTCTTTGATGTGTTGCTCGAGTACGGTAATTCGTTTGTTGACCAACCGGCGGTCGACTTCGAGCTGGGTTTCACCGGGACCACGCAAACCGACCACGCCACCTGCCGATCCGCCACCACCACCAGCTTGGCGCTCGAGGTGGGTCCATTGCCGGCGCAAACGGGGCAGGAGGTATTTGTATTGGGCTAATTCGACTTGAATGCGCCCTTCGCGGGTGCGGGCATGCCGGGCAAAAATATCGAGGATGATGGTGGTGCGATCGACGACGCGCACATCGAGTGTTTCTTCGAGGTTACGGGTTTGACCAGGGGTGAGTTCTTCGTCAAACACCACCAAATCGAATTCAAGCGATTCTTTGAGTGCGGCGATTTCTGCGACTTTGCCTGGTCCGATGTAGTATTGCGCAAATGTATGTTTGAGGCGTTGGTGGATTTGGCCGACGACGTCGATATCGGCGGTGTCAACCAGCAAGGCTAATTCGGCCAACGAATCTTTGGCTGACCACGCGCTTCGCCCGCCGGTAAGTTCGGCGCCGACGAGGAAGGCTTTTTCGCGGGGTGGTTTGGTGGTGTGTAGTTTGGTGCCACGGGTCGTTTCAATCGAGCCGTATGTCGCCTCTTTGGGGATTTCACTCAAAGTGGGGTGCCTCTAATCCGTGTCGTTCGGCAACGATATACAGTGGTCGCCGTTTCACTTCGTCATAAATCCGGCCCAGATATTCACCCATTATTCCGAGGAATATCAGTTGAATACCACCAAGGAACAATACGCTGACCAAGGTTGTTGCTTGTCCGGCAATCGCACTGCCAGTCAAACGCAACACAATCGCAACTATGATTGCAACAACACTGAATCCGGCAATTACGAATCCACTGTAGGTAGCGAGTTGCAACGGCAAGTACGAAAAACTCGTAATTGCGTCGAGGGCAAATCGTACCATTTTGCGCAAGGGATATTTGGTGATTCCTGCCTTGCGGGCATCGCGGCGATACGGTACGCCAGTCTGCTTGAAGCCCACCCATACCGATAATCCACGCATAAAGCGATGATGTTCACGCATCGACTTCATGGCGGCGATGACACGTTCATCCATCAAGCGGAAATCACCGGTGTCAAGTGGTAAATTTATGTTGGTAATTCGCCGAATCAAGCGATAAAAAAGACTCGCTGTGGCGCGTTTGAATGCGGTTTCACCCTCACGTTCGGAACGGACACCGTAAATTACTTGATACCCTGCCAGCCATTGTTTGTACATCTCAGGGATGACTTCGGGGGGGTCTTGTAGGTCAGAATCAATCACCACCACTGCTTTGCCGGTAGCATGGTCAGTACCCGCAGTGATGGCAATTTGATGACCAAAGTTACGTGAGAAATGAATCACTTTGACTCGGGGGTCTTGGGCATGCAATTGGTCCATGATTTGCCCAGAACTATCGTGTGAACCATCATTGACCAATATTAGCTCGAATGGAATATTAAGGGGTTCTATGGCGGCAACCATGCGCCGATAAAACTCCGGTAGGAGAATTTCTTCGTCGTAGACCGGTGCTACAATTGACAGCATTGGTGGTGATTGCGTCGCCATACAATATCCTCTTTGACATGCGTATATTTACCGGAACTTCACGATTTCTGTGTTAATCCTTGTAGGCATTGTAGCATACGCTTATGGTGCCGAAAGTGTGGAAACACCGGGAACATCATAGAATATTAGTAATATTTCACCGTTGTCACGATATGCCCGCGTTTCTTTGCCACCTGGATATTGTTGTCTGATAAATGCTAATTCTGCAACCCGATCTGGACTAAAAATAAAACTATTCATTGGCGCATCAAGAACCCATGTTGGTGGTGTCTGTAATGGTGGATAGACATCGCTGCCACTGACTTGAGGTGCTTGTAGTGTGATTAATGCACTTTGATCATAGCGAAGCATTGGTTGTGTAAACAAGTACACTTTGGCTCCGGCTGGGTAATCATGAATATGCGCACTGACTTGGGCGGCACTTTGGTCGGCTAGTGAATCATTCCGCATACTGTTGTGTTGTAGATAGGAATAGCCATCATATCCTGCAATCGCAATTGCCGCTACGATGCTCAGGATTTGCACCACGATTGGCGGAATGCTCCAGTCACTCTGAATCCATTCCAAGCGGAACCACTTGCCTGATTCAGCCAGCCCAATCCCAATGACAATTGCCACAAATGGGGTGATATAGACGATTCGTTGGGCTGCAGGAGTGTCAATGGTTAGTGCTACAACGGTTACGGCACTACACAACCCAATAAAGAGCAACCAATAGCGTGGGTCGCGGTATTCGCGCAGCATCAACAATACACCGACGATAAACAATACTGCACTTGGCAACATCAAGAGCGGACTACCGGTGTCGTAGCCATCACGCAGTGGCACCACCACAAAAGCGGCAGCTGCATCACGGAATTGGATTAAGAGTTGCACCCATAAGGGTTGCTTGGCATTGTCCGCAATCAAATCAATCCAGCGTGCTGATTCGCCATCGGCTACAGCAAACACACTCACCTGCATAATGGCACTCGATAGTTGCTCCCAATGGAGGGCAATATTCCACCACATCGGTAATGCAATCAGTAAGCCAATCCACCACATTAATGTGAGTTGTGATAATCGACTTTGAATCAAATCCCAATCTTGGATTGCGACTAGTACCAGCCAAAGTGCAAATATTACGGGGATGATTTTGCCGGTATGGTATGAATATTGACATAGTCCAAGTGCAACACCGGCACATGCATAAAACCGGCGTTTGCCAGTTTCCCAGCCATAGGCCAGCATGGCGAGGACACTACAGAGCAGTAAACTGTCCAAGAGATATCCGATACCGGTGCGACTGAATTCGAGATGGATTCCCATGGCGAGTAAGGCTAATGCAGTGAGCCAGGCGGTACGGCGATCAAAAAAGAGTCGTGTGGCAAAATAGAGCATCACAATCGTGCCACTGCCCATGAGCGCCGTAATGATGCGGCCACCTGCGAGGTTGGTCCCAAAAACCTGCATACAGGCACCTTGGAGGATGCTGTACAACAACGCTGTATCGCCAAGACCAATCGCGGCAGGATTATTGAAGCCTCCGGCCAATGCACGAAGCGCTTCTAGGCTGTAGCTTGCTTCGATATTGCGGGCTACAGGGATTTGTTCGATCGCATATACACGTATCGCTAATGCGGCAATCGCTAATAGCACGACGCCGAGTATTTCGAGGGGGGTAAGTGACGCGGCATTTTCGCCGTTTTCGTGGCGGGGTATCCAGACAATGGTGATAACAATTATTAGCCCCACTGCTGCAGTTCCTGCAAAAAATGCAGGCCAATAGGCACCAGCCACGGGTTCGATACCCCAACTCAGCATGGCAATTAGCCAATAGGATATTGCCAGGGTGGTTAATCCCACAAAAAACGGCGCTGGGTTGTTTTGGATGATTTGACGAACGAAATAAGCGCACCCAGCACTGCTTCCGAGGGCAATTGCCAGGATTCCCCAGACAAACCCCTGTTGATAGCCAGCATAGAAAATTAAAATCGGTGCAAATGTCGCAACGATAATCAACCAGCTCATGACAAATTTACTCAATATGTCTTCACGGTCAAAGCGTTGCCATAGCCAATTTTTGCGTTGTGAATATGCCAATCCCATTGCGGTACCTTTGATTATCGGTGTGCTTTATTATACCAAACTACAACCGATAATTAATTGGTGCTGGGGCGATTACGTTGGCGCAACGTCGCATTGGTGGCAAGTATCAGCAGTATGGTTTCACCCACGTTCCACCAAAAATGGACATCAAGTCGGACCGCAGTGGTAAATCCAGGTAAGCGACAGACAAACGAATTGCGCGTGGCATCACTCGTGGCAATCCAGCCGTCGCGCCCAAAAAACCCTGGCAAGCCTTGAGCCGATACCTCTGGCATGCCGAGGGCGGCTAGTTCTTGGAGGGCTTGTAAATAGCGCCACATCAAGTAGGTGTGCTCGGCGGTATGGGCAACCGTCCACGCAATCATTAGATAGGCAAACGGGTTGCGTAACCCCCCGACTACCAAGACGATCATAATGATAAGTACCATCCAATTCCACCCAAAATGCACCCATTCGGCATTCGCTGCCGAGATAATCCCACTGGCTTTGAAAAAAGGCCAGCGCAAGATGTGATATTGCACCCACTGCACTAAATGCTCGACGCCATGGAAGCTTTGGGCTGCCACGAGCATGGTCAATGTGGCGCTCCACCAGCCATGTTTGACATAAACAACAACCACATGCCGGCTATAGGCAGGCAGGAGTCCTGCAATCACACAGGCTGCTTGGATCCATGCAGGGTATTTATTGATGAGTGCTAAATACCCAAATAACCCACCAACAATTACCCCTACTACCACCAATATCCATTCGGCGCGTAAGTCGAAAATCGTCCGCATGCGCATCGGTGCGATCCCGCCATGGGTGGTCGCAAATTGTGTCCGGCGGGCACTAAATAATTGATTGAAATACTCAATAATCACTTCGACAAATGCACCATTCATCGTCTACTCCGTTCGTGTAACTGTGGTTAACGTATTACTTGGGATGGTATCAATATGCGAAATCGATCCATCTGGCCATGTAATTTCGATATCGGTGGCCGCATCGACCTCACCAATCCCAAAATGAATGATTTGACTTTCACTAGACAGATAGCCTGCTGACTCGCGCACCGTGCGTAGCATGCGTTGTGTACCGGCCCGAATGCGAATGGTTGCCCCAATCGCGGTGTGGTTGGCGGTGCGGGGTTGCACCAAGCGCAACTCGATGCTATTGCCGGCGCAACGTTGGTTTTCATAAATTACCGCATGCCCATCCATCGGATTAACAACCACATCGAGTCGGCCATCATGATTCAAATCCACCATGGTCATGGCGCGGCCACTGCCACTATCGCTCAGTCCCCAATCGGCGCGGGTGAATGATTGACCGGCGTTATTGACAAACAACATGTCCGGTTCATCGATTTGGTTTTTGGGTAAATAACCAAGTAAATCTTTGGCAACCATGCCATTGACCACATACAAATCTTGCCAGCCATCGTTATCGAGGTCACCAAACTTGCCTGACCAACTCCAGCCACTGGCATCAATTTGCAGACTATAGGCTTGATTTTGCCATTGCCCATTCTGCCAGACCTGCAAGGTGTTTTCGGGATATTGCGGGTCATCGGCGGTGAGTGGCCGTGAGAGTTTTTTCATGGCGGGGAGCCAACTTGCCATGGTTTTGACGTCTTGGTTGTAGGGCTTCATGTCGGTGGCGAAAATCGTATTCGTGCCGGTATTAAATACATCGGCCACGTCAATACTCATGGTATTTTCGGTGGTTTGGCCAAATGGTTCGATACTTTGCCAGCCGGTGGGTGACGCAAGCCACGCCATATCACGGCGATTAAAGTCATTTCCTACCAAGATGTCGCTGATACCGTCGTGGTTGATATCAGGGAATGCAATGGCTAAGGCGTCGGCCTGTTCGTTGAGGCGTTCTGCACGATACCCTGTCCCATCACGATAATAAATAAATATGCCACCACCACCACGTTCATTGAAAATCAAGCCTTGGTTTTGGAGTTGCTCGGTATCGTAGGTGCCAAATACCACATCGAGTGTGCCATCGCCATTGAGGTCATGCCAATTCATGGCATAAAACGATGAAAAGACATTGGGCATATCGTGGAATATCAGGACGCCATCGTTGAATTTGCCAATGACTGGCCGGCGAAAGCGTTGGGTTGCGACTACTTCGGGTTTGCCATCACCATCGGTATCGACAATCGCCAAGGCCCGGACGTCTTGTAAATCAGTCGAGATAGGCGTGAAGTGCATTTGGCCATCATTGAGGAAAAGCGTCACGGTGCCGGCAATATTCCCGAAAATAACATCGTCATTCCCATCACCATTGACATCTCCGACCGCGAGCCCGCTGCCATTGCTGGCATAGACATAGGTGCCGGCGGAGTCTCCGGTGGTGAGATGGGGGAGTTCGTGGCGGATGAAATTGGTGCCGCACGGTGTTGCGTGGGCACTAAATGGCGTGTGCGTCAATGTGGTTGCGATAATCGGCGCAGGGGTGGGGATTGCGACATTTTGCGCACCACCACATGCCATAAGCAGTAGTGATGCGCAGAATACCACCGGAAAAAGTTTGTGGTGTGCCATAAATGTTACTTTACTGCACCGGCGGTTAACCCCGACATAAATTGACGTGAGGCCAACATAAATACGGTCAAAATCGGGACGATGGCGATGCTCGAACCGAGGATTTGCACGCCGATTTCGGTTCCACGTAGTGACCGCAATGTGCTGAGTGCTACCGGTAAGGTATAGGTAAACTGATCTTTGAGGATGAGCAATGGGAACTGGAATTCGTTCCATTTACCCATGAACGTCAAAATCGCGAGCGCACCGAGCGCTGGTGCGATGACAGGCAAAATAATCGCCCAGAAAATCCGGAATTCTTTGGCGCCGTCAATCCGGGCTGCGTCCATCATTTCGTTGGGGATGGCGCTTTCGATGTATTGTCGCATCCAGAAAATCCCGAAGGCATTGGCCATACCTGGCACAATTAAGGGGTACCACGTCTCAATCCAACCCAAGGAACGCATGACAATAAACGAGGGGATGAGCCCGAGTGCGCCGGGTACCATCAAGGTTGCCAGCAAAAAAGTAAACATCACATCGCGACCTGGGAAGCGGAATTTGGCAAATCCATACCCTGCCAACGAACAAAAGAACAACACCGCAATGGTGTGTACCGAGGCAATCGCAACGCTATTATAGACGGACGTCCAAAAATAGGGCAAACTGCCTTTTTCGAGGAGTTGGCTGTAGTTTTGCATCAAGGCACTGCCAAACCAAATCGGTGGCGGGGTGCGCAAGATGTCTACGGTGCGGTAGGTGGCGGTGACCAACATGTAGTAAAACGGGAACGCCGATGCCAAGGCAAACACCGCAAGGAATGCATACAGAAATGTCATTACCACGGGGCCGGCAAATCGATCGCGACCGCGCCGGTTACGAGTCATTGTTGTTGTCGCCATTGTTTAATCCTCTGTCAAATTCCGACCGTTGGCACGGTTATAGAGATACGAGAACGTGACGATCATAAAGAACAAGATAAACGACATTGCTGACGCATACCCAAACCCGCTCTTTGAACCTGTGTTGTATTTGAAGGCCGACCAGTAGAGCTGCATCATGGCAGTCAAACCCGCATGATCAGTGCCACCAGGCGCTGATGATTGCGTGCCGCCTGCAAGCATGACGGGAATGTCAAAGTTTTGCATGGCACCAATAATCGATGTCACCACTTGGAACAAAATCACTGGCCGCATCAACGGCATGGTAATCTTCCAAAACACATCAGATGTATCGGCTCCATCGACGCGAGCTGCTTCGTACAATTCTGGATTGATTGACTGCAACCCCGCCAAAAAGATAATCATCGAATACCCAGTCCATTGCCAGACCGTCACCATTACAATCGAAGGTTTAAGCCAGAACGCTGAACCAAGCCAGTCGATTTTTTCGACTCCCAAAAACGACAGGAAGAAATTAAACATGCCGTATTGCAAACCAAACAACGACGAAAACAAAATACCGACGGCAACAGCCGATGCCACAAATGGCATGAAATAGGCTGCCCGGAAGAAGTCCTTGAAGCGAATATAGCCACTATTGATGATAAATGCCAAAATCATGGCAAGCAACAACTGTGGTATCGTCGCCCCAGCAAACAACCATACGGTATTGTAAATCGCTTTCCACCACAAATCGTCTACGGTAAATAATTTGACGTAGTTCAGTAGCCCGACCCACTTCATCTTTGAAATACCATCCCATTGATGCAACGACAACCACAGACCATATACCAATGGGAACAAACCAAATATCGAGTAAAGGAAGAAGAATGGGGCGACAAATACATATGCCCAAACATTACGTTTGGCTTCTTTGCGCCTGGTACGCCGATCTTGTGCCTTTTGCTCGGCAACAGTAAAGGTCGTTGTAGCCATGTGCACCTCATTTAGTTTAGGGTTAGGGGATATTTTTTATAGGATGGGAGAGACTCTTGCGAGCCTCTCCCATGAGCAAAACCAGGATTAATTGGTTGATCCTTCGATGGCCTTGAGGGCTGCAGCTTCGGCATCCTTCATGGCTTGGACTGGGTCTTTGCCTTCCTTCATTACCTTGGCCATTTCGGCGTTGACAATGTCGTCGGCTTGGAGGTCGTACGGGCTACGTGAGATTGATGCGACGTTGTCGGCGATATCGCCCCACACGCGGAAGGTGCGTTGACCACCGAAGAAGTCCTGTGGTGCATCGTACAACGGGTCAGCCCAAGCTGGCTTGTATGCTGGGAAGACACCGGTTGGTATGAACATTGCGTTCTGGCCTTCGGCGCTACAGCAGGCCCATTGCAAGAAGTCCCAAGCCATTTCTGGGTTCTTGCTTTGTTCGGGGATTGCACAGAACGAACCGCCCCAGTTGTAGCTGGCTTCTGGAGCTGGAACCACGCGCCACTTACCAATGGTTTGTGGTTGGTCCTTGGTCAAACCACCTTGCATCCAACAGGCGATAACCATGCCGGCGAAGGCATCGTTCTGGACGCCAGCAGCCCAGTCAGCACCCCACCAACCAATGTTGGCGTCGAGCTCTTGCTTGCGGTAGTCGGCAGCCAATTGAGCTGGGCGGGTGGCTTTTTCTTCGATCATGAGCTTCATGCCTTCGAAGTAGCCTTCGCCGCCTTGGCGCAATGCACCACCATAAACGTCGGTGGCTGCGTCAGCAACCATCTTGACCTTGCCGCCGCTCTTTTCTTTGACTTGTTGTGACAACGCAAAGAAATCTTCCCACTTTTTATCCTTGGTGTGCGAAATCAATGCTTCGACTTCTTCGGGAGCGCTGGGGAGACCCAACTTTTCCATGATGTCGGCGCGGTACCATACGCCGGCAGGACCGATGTCCCATGGCATGGCAACCAAACGACCGTCATCGGTTGAACCCTGCGTCCACTTGTACTTCACCATGTCGGCTTCGTACTTGCCACCATCGAACGGAGCTGACTTGAGGTCAGCCAAGCCACCCTTGGCAGTGAAACCACCAATGCGACCGATTTCGAGTGACGCAATGTCGGGAGCGCCGGTGCCTGAAGCGAACGAGGTGAGCAACTTGTCGTGTGAGTCAGCAAATGGTGTATTGATGAAATTCACCTTTGCGCCACGATTCAACTTGTTGTACGCGTCGGCCCAAATTTGACCGTCGCCAGACCACCACCAGAAATCGAGCTCTACCACGACCTTGTTACCCTCTTCGGGTGCTTTGGTGGCTTCTGCGGCGGTGCCGTCTGCTGCGGGCGCGGCTGCGCCACAGGCTGCGAGCACACCGGCTACGCTGGCTGCACCGAGACCGGCTGCAGCAAAGCGCAGGAACCGACGACGCGAAAGTGACTTGTCGTTACTGCCCATGGATTTAACCCTCCTACATTGGAAGAAACAACGCTACTGCGTTGCCGGTACGGTCGAAACCATACCTACTATTCATCTGTCACTTACCTTGGTGTACCGCATATTTTGTTCCTAAAAAACACTATGGTTTGGTGCTTTTCGAAATCAAAGTAATTGGTAACGCAAATAAGTGATAACAGGATTATACGCTATTTTTTTTATTTGTCAAAACATTGTTTATATTCGTTTCTTGTACTATTTATGTAGGAGTGTAATTGTGTGGCAAATTAATATAAATTATCAAAATATGTAACCTGTTTCATAGGTTATACATACTTATATTATGTGATTTTGTCAATACCTGCGCCAATCTACGCCGCTCGTTGATTGTTCGACGGTGCATTGATACGCCCAAGTGCCAAATACGAAGGATGAAATATAAAGTCGGAAGGATAAAGGAACGGAGGTAGTCAATGAAAATCAGTAGAGATTATTTTACACTTCAGACTTCACGTTTCCTATGTCGTTTTGTGTTGGTGCGTTAGTAACCGCAGTCGTTCTGTTCCGCTATCGTATGTCACACCGGGTATGCAACGGGTGTGGAGTCGCTCCACCCCACGTCATTTCCTGACCACGGTCGTGGAATTTCCTATCGCGCGCATCCCCCCCGTCGTGTGCCTATCCTATGGCAAGCCTCGAGATTCCACGCTACGCTACCACGCTACGCTACAGACGCAGCCTGCTGCGTCTCTAGGGTTGCTAGCGCAACCGGCATGGAATGACGTGGGGGGTGTTTTGGCGTAGGTATTGAAATTTCATGCAAAATATTTATAATGTACGATTACTATACTGAATCAATTTGCCTGAGTATGGCATCGAGCGGTGTTTGATCAACAAGCGCCGTACGTACTATTGTCAATATTTTTTGTTGTGTGGTATATCGTTGTGGAGTTATGGATTGGTCGTGCATGGTGGTGGCGGCAGTGGTCCATAATTTGCCAATATGTTGCCCACCAGTAAATGGTTCGGTGCGGAGAAACCGCCCGTCAGTATAGGTGCTCGTCAATGCGGGAATCGTCAGATTGGCGTTACTTAGACTCAATTGGAGCTCTGCATCATGTGCAAGCGCAAGGGCAAATTGCCAGGCAGTATCGACTTGGTTGCTCTGTTCAGGGATGGCAATTGCGAGCCCCGGACCGGCAATCCACCCGCCGGGCGGTGGCACGAGCCGCCAGGGGAATTCGTCGGTGCGGACGGTCCGTGCTAACGCAGATTGCAACCAACTGCCCCCCATCACCATGGCGATTTGATCACGTTGGAGCAAGTCAAACCATCGCCCCGAAGCGCGGGTTGCCGTTGCGGCATAGCCACGTTGCTGGAAGGTAGTTGCGATAGTGACACTTTCACGATATTGTTCACCAAATGACCTATTGGTGGTGTCGTGTGTATGCAATTGATATTGCATGGGGACAAATAGATCATCAATCACATCGGCTACGATTGAAACATTGGGAGTGTTGGCGTTAATGGCATCACAAAACGTCAAGAATGTGTCCCAAGTCGTGCCAATTGCGGCCGCAACATTGTCGGGTCGACTTACTTGGTTGGCATGACGGAGTAAATCGCTACGATACCACAAGCCATAGGGGTTGACCGTGAGTGGCAATGCAAACAATTGGGTACTTGGGTCGCTACATTGTGCGATACTGACCGGTGCCATGTCGTTTTGAAATTGGCTAAATTGCGGCAATAGGCGAAAAACACTAGGGCGCTGTAGCGCTCCTAGCGTCGCGCTGTCGGCGACAAGTGCATCAGGCATTGCTTCGCGGCCTGCGAGTGCTGCGCCAACGCGTGATTGGATGTCGCTGGGGGCGACTGCAATCCGATTGATTTCAATCCGGGAGTTCAGCCGGCGCCAGCGGGCGAGGGGCGCATCGAGGCAGTTTTGTTGGGTCCAAACCACAAATGGCCGCTGCAACCCCAAGCTCGGTGCGCGACTCCCCCATTGCGACACGTTACAGGCAGCAAGTATGCTACTGACACTACTCGTGGCCAGTGTTTTGAAAAAAGTTCGACGTGTTATTGGCATCGCTGTTCGATAACTTCACAAATGTAATGAATGACTTGCATATGTGCTTCTTGGATGCGCCCCGAATCGTTGGATGGCACGATGATTTGGTAATCTGACCGCCCTACGGCCTGACCGCCCCCTTTGCCGAGCATGGCGATGGTGGTGATGCTTTTGGTGCGGGCAGTCTCGAGTACCGCCAATATACTGGCCGAATTACCACTCGTACTCAGTACAAACAACAAGTCTCCGGCCCGCCCAAGGGCTTCGAGTTGACGCGCAAAGACGGCATCGTAGCCGAAATCATTGGCGATACAGGTGATGACCAAGGCGTCGATGCTGAGTGATTGGGCAGGCAAGGCGCGGCGATTGCCGCGGTAGCGGCCACTGAGCTCTTCGGCGAAATGCCCGGCATCGGCAGCACTGCCACCATTCCCACAGGTGAACAAGGTATGCCCAGCGAGGACGTTTTGGGCAATCACATCCGCAATTTGTTCGACCGCATCGGCTTGGACCTGCATGGCTGCAATAATTGCGGTACTCTCGGCAAGTTGGTGCCGGTATGATGGTGTCATGCTGGCTCCTCGTTGACGAGCTTCATGACTTTGTAGTGCTCGGCATAGGCCATATTTGCACTCGCACCTTCTTCGGCCGCCCATTTGCGGATAAAGTCGCCGTCACCAACGGTGACTTGACTGACATGGTGGCGCAAGGCGGCGATTTTGGTTTCGAGATCCGCACTAATATCGACCCAGGTGTCGGGCGTGGGGTGGCCGTTGATCCAGACTTGCTGCACCTTGTGGGGGGGTAAGCCTTCGTCGAGCAATTCACGGAAAATCGGCAACGTTTCTGTAGCAGGAAAAACCGCTTCGAGGGCTGCAGTGGCCGCTGCTCGGTGGTCGGGATGATTGATATAGCCGTTGCCATAAAACCACGAGGTGGGATCGCCACAGACTACAATGGTTGGTTTGAAGCGCCGGATAAGACGGGTTAAATCGCGGCGTAATTGCAAGGTTGGTTGTAGTTCGCCATCGGTATAGCCCATAAAGACAATATCCTTGACGCCAGCAGTGTCACAAGCCCCACGTTGTTCGCGTTGACGCAGCGCGATTAAGTCTGCTTTGCGCATGGTGGGGTCGTTGCTCCCAGCACTACCATCAGTGATGAATATATAGCAAATATGTGCACCTTCGCGGGCCCATTTGGCCATGGTGCCGCCAACCATAAATTCAGGGTCGTCAGGATGCGCAAAAATCACCATGACTCGTTGTGTTGCCATATCCATAATGTAACTACTCCATTGAAAAAATATATGTATGTATGTAGTATAACGTGATTTTTGCGAACGATTGAATCGTGCAACCAATCTCACTGCCACAACGTCTGTGTTGTGTTCGTTTTTATTGAAAAGGAATATCGTCATGACAGTGAAACGCCCTGCGCCCGTACCGGTTATACTTTTGGCAGCGGTATTTAGTGTGATTTATTTGGCGAACCCTACCGGTGGTTTTATTGAGTTTATTCCGGATAATATGCCAATCATTGGCAATCTCGACGAAGCTGGAGCGACGATGTTGTTGATGTGGGCTGTCAACGAATTTCGGAAGCGCAACATAGGCAATAGCCCTGACCCCCGTGATGTGACACCACCCCGATCGTAATTGGTAACAATCAACACAAATCTTTTACTGCAATGATTGTAGTAGAGGATTTGTGTTGTGGTAGTCTACGGTACGCTATGATGATGTGGTAACAATTCATTCCCACGAAAACCGCATGTACTGTTGGTGTAAGCGGGATATGCTGTGGGAATATGTCGGTGAGGCGGCGTAAGGAGCATGATGATTACCAAAAAACCGTTACCCAAAATTGCTTGTATCGTGATTGCGGTGGTGTGTCTGGCCTACGAATTTTCGCCATTTAATTGGCTCGATAATGTGGTCTTGCCGCTCCCGTTTGGTTTTGTTGATGATGGCATTGCGGTGGTAGCCCTGATTTGGTCGATTCGTGAGTACCGGCGTCATGGTGTCAAAGAGCATCGCTTGGTTGCGGTACAAGCACCTGAATTGCCTGCTGAATCAGCACATGACAGCAAGCAGATCCAAGCATGATGACACGATTATCGATATGGCTGGGCGTGTTATTGTTGATAAGTGGCTGTCAACGTACTGTGCCAACCCCAACGGTTGAATATCAATCACCCACCGCGACACCAGCGCGCATCCGGCTCGAATTGGTGCGTGCACAGGTTCCCAAACCGGGGTTGATATTTGGGTTACCTGATGGGAGCGCAGCGGTCATCGCACAACGAGGACGAATTGTCGCACTAGCTGATGGCCGGGTGTGGCTCGATATGCAGTCACTGATTGCCCAAAACAGTACTGAACGCGGATTGCTAGGGGTTGCAATCAGCCCTGATGGCGCGACGCTGTTTGTCAGCTATACCCGCGTTGACGATTATGCGACGGTAGTGAGTCGGATCCTGCTACAGAACGGCGTACCTGATTTAAATGACATGACGTTGGTGATTGCCGTCCCGCAACCCTTTGCAAATCACAATGGTGGGCATATTGTGTTTGGTCCAGATGGGTTGCTCTATATCGGTACAGGCGATGGCGGGTCGGGTAATGATCCACTCCAAAATGGACAGAACCCACAGACATTGCTTGGTAAGATATTGCGCATTGATGTCCGCGACCCTAGTGTGGCATATACCATCCCGGTTGGCCAACCGGTGCAAGCTGATTGGTTGCCCGAGGTATGGGCGATTGGGTTGCGCAATCCGTGGCGATTTGGTTTTGATGGACAGTCACAGCTGTTTATCGCGGATGTGGGGCAAAATCGCTTCGAAGAGCTCAATGTGCTCTCGGTGACGCAATTAGGTGGGGCGAATTTTGGCTGGAGTGTGCGTGAAGGGAATGACTGCTTGGTGGGTGAGGGTTGTTCATCATTGGGGATGACTGGACCAGTGATAACTTACCCACATACAGAGGGGCATTGTTCGATTACTGGTGGACTGTATGTGGCTAATCCGGCCTTACCGGCAGTTGATGGGGCCCTGATTTATGCAGATTTTTGTGCAGGCACGATTTATCGCTATGATCGCATGCAAGGGCAAACAATCGTACTTGATACAACCATCCAGATTTCTTCGTTTGGGAGCGATGGCGCTGGTCGGGTCTATGTGGCAGATTATGCTGGTGGGCAAGTATACGAATTAGTCGAAGATTCGTAAATATGCATGCGTTAGGTTTGCCGCAAAAAACGCGCTCGTATGGATTGTAATAATCCATGCGAGCGCGTTTTGGATGATTAGACTGCCACAAACGGTGCGGTAACAGGTGACACTGTCGTCAATGGCAACAACACGACGGCCAATACCTCGTCGAGGGTATCGACGGGGATGATGGTCATTTGGGCGCGGATATCGGCGGGCAATTCGTCGGCATCGATAAGATTGCGGCGCGACAAGACAATGGTACGGATACCAGTGCGGAAGGCACCGAGGAGTTTTTCGCGGATGCCGCCGACAGGCAATACTCGACCACGCAAGGTGATTTCACCGGTCATGGCGATGTCATCACGCACCAAACGTCCGGTGGCTGCTGATGCCAACGCTGACGCCAGGGTAATCCCTGCTGACGGACCATCTTTGGGGACGGCGCCACCAGGGACGTGGATGTGGATGGCATGGCTGTCAAAGAAATTGTCCGGGATGCCGAGGGCTTGACTGCGGCTTTTGATGCAGGTCAAGGCTGTTTCGGCGCTTTCACGCATCACATCACCCAATTGCCCGGTAATGCGGAGCTCTTTGCTCCCAGTCATGATATTGGTTTCGACATAGATGATATCGCCGCCGACGGCAGTCCATACCAAACCAGTGGCAATACCTGGTTGGGCGATTTTTTCACGGTCTTCATTGAAAAATCGTGGTTGTCCTAGGGCATTGATCAGCCATGCGGTGTCGATAACGATGGGAGTCACCGTATCGGGGTGCTCTTCGAGGGTACGAGCCACTTTGCGGAGCACATTGCCGATTTGGCGTTCGAGGCCACGCACGCCTGATTCGCGGGTATAGCTACGTACCAGCATTTGGATGGCTTCAGTGGTAATGCTGACATCGCTGGTCTCGAGGGCGTTGGTGTGCAGTTGTTTGCTGATGAGGTGTTGATTGGCGATAGCGATTTTTTCGTCTTCGACATAACTACTCAACTCGATGATTTCGAGGCGGTCACGCAGAGCCATCGGAATGGTATCGGCCGTATTGGCGGTGGCAATAAAAAAGACATTGCTGAGGTCAAATGGTATGTTGAGGTAGTGGTCGGTGAAGGTATTGTTTTGTTCGGGGTCGAGTACTTCGAGCAAGGCCGAGGCCGGGTCGCCCCGGTAATCGTTGCCCAACTTGTCGATTTCGTCGAGGAGCATGACGGGGTCAGCCGCCCCAGCGCGGCGCAATTCTTGGATGATGCGGCCAGGAGCTGAGCCGATATAGGTGCGCCGGAAGCCGCGCAACTCGGCTTCGTCGCGCACGCCGCCGAGGCTCATGCGTACAAAGCTACGCCCAAGCGCTTTGGCAATCGATTGGCCGAGGCTGGTTTTGCCGACACCTGGGGGACCAATCAACGCCAAAATCGGCTCACGACTACGCTCTCCCGCACCGGCAGGCTGGGTACTGCGGCGGCGGCGTACCGCTAAATACTCGAGGATGCGGTCTTTGACTTTGCTGAGCCCATAGTGGTCGGCATCGAGGACGGCACGGGTGTGGGCGACGTCGATGTTACTGCCACTCAGTTTGTGCCACGGCAAATCAGCTACCCATTCGAGGTAGGTGCGGATGATTTGGTGCTCGGGTGAAGAAGTACCGATGCGTTGTAAGCGCAACAATTCGCGGTCGGCTTCTTTGCGGGCAGCTTCGGGCAGGTTGGCTTCGCTCAAGCGGGTGCGCAAGGTTTCGATATCGTCGAGCTCTTCGCTGTCTTCGCCGAGTTCTTTTTGGATGGCGCGCAATTGTTGGCGCAAGTAGAATTCACGTTGTTGTTTGGCCGTGCCATCTTCGACTTCTTGGCGAATGCGCTGTTGTACTTGGAGTAGGTTGAGGAGCTTGCGATAGGCGTCGCGCACGAAAAGTAAACGCTCGCTGACATTAATGGTGGTGAGGAGCGTAATGCGCTCTTCGAGGGTGTATTCTTGGGAGTAGCCGGTGTTGTCTGCGAGCTGACGGGGGTCTTCGATATTGCGTACGAAGTTGCGGATCTCTTGGGGGATTTCGGAGCGCAATTCGAGGACGGCATCGATGGCCGCATGTACTTCCATTTTGAGTTGGGTAAATTCAGCAGTGACCTCGAATGGTTCTTCGATGTCGACATAACGAGCAATGGCAACATCGCCAAACACTTCGACTTCGTGGATTTCGGCGCGACTAAGTCCGCGTACCACGATGCCGTTGTTGCCACTGGGGCCCGGTAACCGCCCGATTTGTTCGATACGGGCGATGGTGCCAATCGAGACCAATTCGGTTTGGTTGCCGTCGTTGTCAGGCGTGCGGATGGCGAGGATTACGCGGCGGTCGTATTGTTTGCTGGCTTCGGCAGCCGCCACAAATTCGTCATTGAGCGGGATACTAATCACCGTAAAGGGCAACACCACGGTTGCATTGAGACTAATCAATGGTAATGTATGCGGAAGCACTTCGTGAGTGGGCACTGATGCAGGCGTTTTTGGCGAATCTACGGGGGGAATGAAGGTCAAATCATCACTCATATTCAGCTACTCTTTCTGTAGTGTTATAAACCGGACGTGGTACCATATCTGCACTACATTGGGTATTATCCAAACTGTATTTGCTGGTGTCAATGAAAAAAGGTTAAATCTAATGCAAGTCTAATAGGAATCGTGAACGTGTGCGCAAATTTGGGATGCTTGTGGCGAATTCCGTCAGTATAATGGCACTATTGCATGAAAGGATTAATTGGATGTATACACGTGTTGGTAAATGGTGGGGATTGCTGGTAATGGTTGGCGTGTTGGTACTAACGCTCATCCGGACGGCACAGGCAGATACGGGTAATGCGACATTGCCTCGGGGTGGTGTGTACCAACATCCGATAACGGTGATGATTGATAATCATGTCGATGCAGTACCCCAAAGTGGGTTTCATGATGCTGCAGTCGTTTTTGAAGCACTTGCCGAGGGTGGCATTACCCGCTTTATGCTGGTATTTAATGGTGATGCGTTTACGCCAAATGCAATTGGGCCGGTGCGGAGCACCCGGCTTTACTATGCACAATTAGCGCTCGGCTTCAAAGCGGTGCATGTGCATGCAGGTGGGTCGCCCCAAGCACTTGCCTTGATGGCCAACAACACACAAGCTATAGATATTGACGCACTACGCCGCGGTAATGGCGGTCCGTTTTATCGCACTACGACCAACGTGGCACCGCATAACCTGTTTACGAGTGCGAATGGATTAATGGCGCAGCTTACCCAAAAAGGGGTGAGTACGATTCAGCCGGCAACGATTGATGCAAATGGCGTCGCAGTGCCAGTCGCTGACCCGGACGTCGGATATCTGTATCGCGATGATGGTGATCCTGCAACACGCCCGACGGGGCAGCGGATTCGGTATTATTTTTTGAATCGCTATACGGGGGCAACGTGGGTGTATGACCCGATTCGCAATACGTATGGTCGGACGGTGAATGGCAAAATTGCTCGTGATGCCAATACCAAGGCACAAATTACGGTCAAAAACGTGATTGCGATGGAAGTACCGAGTCAATTAATCATGGGAGATGCCAAGGGGCGCATTGATGTCGAAGTGGTTGGCAAAGGCTCGGCAGTAATTTATCAAGATGGACTTGTATTTGATGTCGAATGGCGCAAAGAAAGTGCCGAAGCGCCATTGCGGTTTTATTATCTCGATGGCGTAACCGAAGTGAGCATGGTGCGCGGCCAAATATGGATTAGCGTGTTGCCCACATTGACCCATGTCAGCGTAAACTGATACCCGATAGGAACAGTAGATAGTGCAATTTCGCGCATAAAACACCTTCCTCCGAATATTAAATCGGAGGGGGTGTTTTATTGGCTAGGGGTTTTTGATGGAGATGGGGAGTTGCCAGGTACCGTTGTCACTGCCACTGATAATCATGCGGGCGCCATCGCTGGGGCGGAAAAATCCCGTCACGATGGTGTAATCACCTCCGGGTACTGCAGGCAGTGCGACATCAGTATTGATGACAATTAACTCACCGGGTTGCCAATCTGCAATGGGATAATCAGGGCGTGGCGGGTTTGCCCGTTCAGTGATTTTGATGCCGTTGGCATCAAACAAGTGCACAAACAGCCACCAGTTGGGTTCACTGACTGGTGTTGTCACCTTGACATACAGATTCAAGTTGAGGGTGCTTCCCCGTGACGGTAGTTGGGTGACGGGGCTGAGTGGCGATATACGCGTCCGTGGTTCGCCACGCCCTAAGCGCATCCCGAGGATTTGCACACCATCACTGGTAGTGGCGGGTTGTCCGGCGGTACGGAGTTGGCGGATTGGGTCTTGGGTATAGAAGTCAAACGCTTCGCCATTGCCACCATAAATGCTACTTGGGATAGATTGCAACCGGGTAAGGGGAGCGGGGATTTGTAATTGTGCAAAATGGCTACGATTAATGATGAGCTGTTGCATTCCTGATGCTTGCCAAATCGCGATATCGCCGGTGTTATTGATTATTGCATCACAACTAGGAGTATTGGCGACAGTGATTGGTTCATAGGTGCAAATGTGAGTTGCACCGCGTGATTGGGTGGCAGTAATGCGATCAAGCGTGAGTAAGTTGTATGGGCGTTGCATAAATTGATATTGAGAGACAGTCTCAATCAATAGTTGACTACCCACAATGCCGACGACAAGGAGTATGCGGAGTGACAACGGGGTAATCCAACGGCGCAGATATTCTACACCCCAATTCGTCCCATGGGCAATATAAATCGCCCCATACACCACCATGGGCATCAGATTGCGCATGTAGTGGCGTTCACGGGACAAGAAAAAGAGTAATTGTACCAACAAAAAAATAACCATCCCGATGTCGACGAGCCGTTTTTGACGGAGTACTACCAATATGCCGATTATGGCAGTGATGCTTCCCGTCAAAAGCCAGCCTTCGTGTTGGAAGAACCAAAGGTAATACTCCCAATCCCATGGTTTGAAATTAGCATCAGGACGACTATAGTGCGAAATCTGTGAATCAAGATTGGCGCGAATTTCGTTGATCGACCAAAAAATCCCAGGGGTAGTAATAAAAAAACCAATTATGGTGCCCGCAACAATAATCGCCCCGTTTTGGATGAGTTGGCGCCACGACCGTTGCGTGATGAGTGGCCATTGCATCAGTGCCGGGATAATCATTGCCGCTGCAAGGTTGTATTTGGTGCCGGTAGCCAATCCACACATCAGCGCCACAATCCAGAGTTGGCGGGTAGTGGGCGTAAGTGAATATTGCCAACAACTCCCCATAATGAGAAATGTGAAAAGTCCCACCATGATGTCAGGAGTGATGATGCCACTTTGTTCTTGGTGAAATGGGAGCAGGGCTAACCACCCTGCCGCCACCAACGCCGCCCAACTGAGTTGATATTGGCGGGCGTGCCAATAGGCCGCTAGAATACTCGCTAACCCCACAATAATCATCGTGATGCGGCCATGCATAAATGGCGCACTTGCCATGGTGATACGGTCGGTGGCACGACCCAATACAGCGGGATCGATGGGGACAAATAATTGCCCCAACCAGACGCCGACAAAGGTGACATAGACAGACAAATGCGGCCGGTCGAAATTATTGGGAATCCATGAATGAAAACGAAACATATCGAACAACATATTGATGACATAAGGTTCATCGGGTTGTGGCGTATAGGGTAACGCAAAATAGACCATTGGCCAGCGTAAAATGGCCGCACAGATAATGATGATTCCAAGGATGATATGGTCAACATACCGTTGCCATAGGCGCTGAATTGCATGTATCATGGAGCAGACTCTATCTGATGTAATGAATGCTACGCTTATTATAGTAAACATCTCTGATGAATGACAGCGATTTGCGTTAACGGTGTACCATCGAGGAGGATGCGATGCGGTTAGGTGGCCCACTATTTGGGAAATATGATTCCCCCGACGCATGGTTAGCCGAATTAGCCCAATTAGGCTATCGCGCTGCCTATTGTCCGATTGATGAAAAAGCAAGTGCCGTCACAGTGACGCGCTTTCGTCAGGCTGCCGAAGCAGCCGACATCGTCATTGCCGAGGTGGGGGCATGGAGCAATCCTATGGCCACCGATGACACGACGCGGCGAGCAGCTATCACGTTTTGTCAAGAACGCTTAGCCCTTGCTGATGCAATTGGCGCCCGTTGTTGTGTCAATATTGCCGGGTCGCGAGGTAGCGAATGGGATGGCCCTGATGCGACTAACTATGCTGCTGATACCTTTGCATTGATTGTTGATAGCGTGCGCACGATTATCGATGCGGTCAAGCCCACGCAAAGTTTTTATACCCTCGAAACAATGCCGTGGATGTACCCTGATTCCCCTGAAGTCTATGTCCAACTTATCAAGGCAATCGATCGACCCCAATTTGCGGTCCATTTTGACCCAATCAATCTGATGAATAGCGTGCCACGTTTCTATCAACACCGTGAATTTGTCCAGCACTGTGTCGATTTGTTAGGTCCAATGATCAAAAGCTGCCACATCAAAGATATGCTGATTGACCGACCCTTTGTAGTGGTCCTGCGTGAAACAGCCCCGGGGCTTGGTATGCTTGATTACGTGGCGATATTACGCATTTTGGCGACGCTTGATAGTGACACGCCATTGATGCTCGAACATCTCGCCGAAGCCCATGAATACACCGCCGCAGCACAGTATGTGCGGGGTGCGGCGCAGACTGCAGGACTCAGGTGGCGCTAGTTTTTAGGGGGCTACAATGGTAATTCAATACCTACGCCAATCTAGGCGGCTCGTTGGTGGTGGGGCGGTGCATTGATACGCCAAAGTGCGGAAATTGTGCGATCAATCTGCGATTTTAATTCGTTGTGCAGTTTCGGCGGAAGTAATTTTAAATCACCCGTGTGTTTTGGTGCAACAGCAACCGCAGTCGTTATTTTCCGCGCGCGTATAGTGCACAGGGTCCGCAACGGGTGCGGAGTCGCTCCCCCTTTCTCCGTTATTCCATGACCACGATCGTGAAATCTCCTACCGAGTGCATACTCCGCTGCGTGCCTATGCGGTGGCAAGCTCCGGGAGATTCCACGCTACGGTTGCCATCGCAACCGGCATGGAATGACGCTAGGGGTGAGGTGTTTTGGCGTAGGTATTGACCTTACTTTATCGAAAAAACATCAGGCAGATACACCAATCCCCCCACATTCAACAAATGAATGCGGGGGGATGATTTTAGGAGAAATCAGATCAACATGCTCAACGGATTTTCGAGCAAGCGTTTGATTTCACCGATAAACTTGGCGCCTTCGGCACCATCGGTGATGCGATGGTCGGCAGAAATGGTAATCGCGCAGATATTGGCGGCCACGACGTCGTTGCTATCGCCCTTGAAAACGGGGATGCGCCGGACGGCACCGACGGCCAAAATTGCACATTGGGGCGGGGTAATGATGGCATCAAATTCCGTCACCCCGTACATGCCGAGGTTGCTGACGGTAAAAGTGCCACCTTGCAGGTTTTCGGCACCGAGTTTGCCGTCACGAGCGAGGCCAATCAAGCGTTTGGATTCGCGTGATACGCCACCGAGTGAACGACTATCGGCGTTGGTCACTACCGGAGCCACCAAGCCGCTGTCGAGCGCCACAGCAATCGACACATTGATGTTGGGATTGAGTTGGATGCCTTCTTCGACGAATGATGCATTCAGGTTGGGGTAGGCTACTAGTGCCACACCACAGGCCTTGACAATCATGTCGTTGATGGAGATTTGTTGTTCTTTGCTCAACGGTGCGTTGACTTGTTTGCGCAACGTCAAAGCAGCGTCCATGTTGACATCCATGGTGATGTAAAAGTGAGGAGCCGTCTGCCAGCTTTGGGTCAAGCGCCGGGTAATGGTGCGGCGCATGTTGCTAAGCGGTACTACGGTCGAACCGGCAACGGCACTGGGCAATGCGGGGGCAGCCACCGGAGCCACCGGAGCCACCGGGGCTACAACTGGGGCAACCATGCCGGCGGGACGTCCTGCCATGGCGGCAGAAACGTCGTCACGCACGATGCGACCGTGCGGGCCGCTGCCTTGGATGGTGCCGAGATCGAGGCCGTGCTCACGAGCCATGCGTTTGGCAATCGGCGAGGCTTTGACGTCGCCAGCAGCCACAGCGGCCACCGGAGCGGCAGCATGGGCTACGGCGGGCACTGGAGCCACTGGAGCGACTACAGCGGCCACTGGAGCCACTGGAGCGACTACAGCGGCCACTGGAGCGGCAGCTGGGGCAGTCTGCGTGGCAACGGCACCATCGCTGGTGCGGGCAATCACGCCACCGACAGCGGTACGCGAACCAGCGGGTGAGAGGATTTCGCTCAACGTGCCACTGACAAATGATTCGATTTCGATAGTGACCTTGTCGGTCTCAATCTCGGCGACGGCCTCGCCCTTGTTAACGAAGTCACCGACTTTTTTGAGCCAGCGCACAATCGTCCCCTCGGTCATATCGAAGCCCATCTTGGGCATCGTAATTTCAGCCATGATCGTACCTCTCGGTGATTGCAGTTAACTGCGATTCAAGACTTTTTTGATGGCTGCCACAATGCGGTCGGTTGTTACCACGACTTGTTGTTCGAGGTTTTTGGCGTATGGCATGGGCACTTCGCGGAAGTTGACGCGTTGGATGGGTGCATCGAGGTAATCGAAGCCATGCTCGTACAGCCGGGTGGCGATTTCGGCCGAGGTACCGTATGACTGCCAGTCTTCGGTGACGACGACGGCGCGATTGGTCTTTTTGAAGCTTTCGAGGGCGATACTCATGTCGAGCGGGCGCAGTGTGCGCAGGTCGACGATTTCGACTTCGATGCCTTCTTTGGCCAAAATATCGGCAGCCTGCAACGATAAGTGAACCATGCGTGAATAGGTCACCACGGTAATGTGGCGACCTTCACGAGCCAACACTGACTTGCCGATGGGAACGATATAGTCGCCCTCGGGAACCTCGCCTTTGATACCATACATCAAGGTGTGCTCAATGAAGATGACCGGATCGGGGTCGGCCATGGCTGCCCGGAACAAGCCCTTCATGTCGGCAGGAGTGGCTGGGGCAACGACCTTGAGGCCAGGGATGTGGGCAAACATTGAGTCAAACGACTGTGAGTGGGTGGCAGACAATTGCGTCCAGCCATTGGTGGTACGCATCACGAGTGGTACAGAGAATTTGCCACCGAACATGCTATAGATTTTGGCGGCGTGGTTGATAATCATGTCAAAGGCCAGCAGCGAAAAGTTGACCGACATGATTTCGGCAATTGGACGCATCCCAGCCATAGCGGCACCAATTGCCAAACCAACGATACCGGCTTCGGCGATGGGGGAGTCACGGACACGTTCGGGGCCGTACTTTTCGAGGAAGCCAGCGGTGACACCGTAGGTACTACCGTAGTGGCCGATATCTTCGCCGATGATAAAGGTACGCTCATCGGCCATTGCTTCATGGAGTGCTTGTTGGAGCGCTTCACGGACTGTTAAAACGGGCATCGAATATCTCCTTCATTGATGCGGATGCGCACCAACGTAATTGCAGGCTTATACGAGGTCAGGATCGACGGTGGCGGTTGCGAGCGGAGCCGCATAGATACCGCTGTCGGTGAGCCATTCATTGCCAGGTACGGGACTTTCGTCAGCAAAGCGCACAGACGCTTCGACTTGTTCGTCAATTACGGCATCGAGGGCGTCTATATCGGCAGCAGAGCTGACACCAGCGTCAATCAACTCTTTACGGAAGATGAGGATGGGGTCATTCGAGCGATGTTGCTCGACATCTTCTTTGGAGCGATATTTTTGGGTGTCTTGGGCCGAGTGACCACGGAAGCGATAGGTCATGGCTTCGACCAAAACGGGACCTTGGCCAGAACGGGCGTATTCTACCGCCTCGCCTACTTGCTCACGCACCGCCAGCAAATCATTCCCGTCGATGCGCATGGCTTTCATATCGAAGGCACTGGCTTTACGGTAGATTTCTTTTACTGATGAATGTACTTCAATTGGAGTACCCATGGCATACAAATTATTTTCACAAACGAAAACAACCGGCAACTTCCATAATTGGGCAAAATTGAGTGATTCGTAGAATTCACCACCATTGGTGGCACCATCACCAAAGAAAACCATGACGACGCCATTGGTTTTTTGCATTTGGCAGGCCAACGCGACCCCAGCGGCGAGGAGCAGATGGCTGCCGACGATGGCATAGCCACCCCAGAAGTTTTTGGTGATATCGGCAAAGTGCATCGAGCCGCCCATACCGTGTGAGGTACCGGTGTCTTTGCCAAAGAGTTCGGCCATGAGTTCGTCGATGTTGAGACCGCGGGCAATGGCGTGACCATGGTCGCGATAATGGGTAAAGATATGGTCTTGGGATTGCAGGTTCGAAATGGCACCAACACCGGTGGCTTCTTCGCCGACATAGAGATGCAAAAACCCGCCGATTTTGGCGCGGGTGTACATTTCTTGGCATTTTTCTTCAAAACGCCGAATCAACATCATTTGGCGATAGAGTTCGACCAACTGGGCATCACCGAGCTGATCACGAGCGCGTGAAAAAGGCGTACTAGTCATGGTGCTCCTTAGCGAACTGGCGGCAGCTACTTCTGCCTGAGTGGCGCCCCGACGTTTTTGCATGGTGGCGTCTCCTACACGAAAAACATATTACCCATTGCACTGCAGAATATAGAGCAAAACGACCACATTGGCGTTTAGCGCTGAGAATGAGACAACTCTTCGATCACGGTCACCATTTCGCGCAGACTCAACCGTGAGGTGCGTACGACTGGGGATTTGGCGGTGCCGCATAACAAGAGTCGTTTGCTGGGATGCAGATACCATTGGGCATCAGCATCGACAACCGCGAGTTGGCTGGCAAGGCTACTTAAATCAGCAGTGGAGCGCGCTTGCGCCGCCACGCCCATCCAACCATGTGATTCTTCGCGGTACACATAGAGCACAGCCCCACCACGATAGGCCATTACCGAAGACCCGCCATACGGGCTTTGCATGGCGACTCCCCGGCCCCACGGCGAATGGAATTCGATGCGATTCGCAAATGATTCGTTGAGGAGTAATTGACGTTGCTCGTGGGCATACCAGGCATCGAGGTTCGGCAACATTAATTCGACTACTCGATTGGGATCATTTTCATACAACAAGTTGAATGAATCTGCGAGCATCCCCAAATCACATCCTTGACGGTCGGTTGCGGTGGCGTTGTCGATTGATGTGACTTGGCGAATAATGCGCTCGAGGGCTACATCATACGATGCCACATTGCGACGGACTAATTCTGCGGCACTCAGTGTACGCACATGACGATGGTGATGATCGTAACGACCATTACCGGTATCGACATGGACGATATGGGGGTCACTATCTACCGGTTGATGGTCGAGGGTTGTGCCGGCTGGCACAAAACGCAACTGGACATCTGTGGCGCCGCCAAAACGCATAAAGATCCAAATCGCCGCAATGCAATCGAGATCAGGTGCAAGATGCGCCACGATGACTGATGGCATTGTCACAATCCTAGGCTCCTTCTTTTCACAGTGTCATAATCACATGCTTGAATAATCACTCATATTGTAGTAAATATCGGGCGTTAGTATATCAGAAAGGGGGATTTACTGCAACGTGGCACCTATGACCACTATCTTGCCATTTTGTCATAAACTTCGTATAATTCATATGTGATAATCATCCGTGCGGTACACTTCACCTCAGCCCTAGAGGAGAATCATGGAAGAGCCACTCGCCGTCCCAACTTCGTCTGCAAATACAACGATTACACTCCCCACTGCAGACACACACAGCCTAGAATTTTTCGCCCAACTCTTAGCCGAACAAGAGAGCTTGCTGCGCTCGCTGAAACATGGGGATACCCTTGAAGGGGTAATCATGGCACGCAGTGCCGATGAAGTTCTCATTGATGTTGGGCATAAATCCGAGGGTGTCGTTTCGAGTCGCGAAATGCAATCTCTTAGCGCGGCTGAACGTGATGCATTGACCGTTGGACGTACGGTGCTGACCTTTGTGGTCCAAGCCGAAGACGAACAAGGTCGGGTGGTATTGTCACTTGACCGTGCGCGCCAAGAGCTCAGTTGGCGTAATTTGCAACAACTTGCCGATGCGGGTACGCCCATCGAGGCGATTGTGGTCAATTACAACAAGGGTGGGTTATTGGTCAACCTTGATGGTGTGCGGGGATTTATCCCCACGTCACAAATTTCGGGGATTGGTCGTGGCACTGATATCCAGAAACAAACCGAAATGGCCTGCATGATTGGCAGTACATTACGGCTCAAAGTAGTCGAGATGAGCCGCCAGCGCAATCGCCTCATCTTGTCAGAACGCCAAGCCAACCTCGCATCACGCGATCAACGCAAAGATGTATTGTTGAGCGAAATCAAAGTCAACGATGTACGCGAAGGTGCCATCACATCAGTCTGTGATTTCGGGGTATTTGTCGATGTGGGCGGTGCTGATGGATTGGTGCATTTGTCCGAATTATCGTGGAGCCGGGTACGTCATCCCAACGACTTGTACAAAGTGGGCGACCGCGTCACCGTGATGGTGATGAGTATCGATGCCGACCATCGCCGGATTGCATTGTCTATCAAACGCACCCTCACCGAGCCGTGGGGCGCCGTGGAAGCACAATTTGTCGTCGATCAAGTGGTGACAGGGGTTGTCACGCAAATCGCTCCATTTGGGGCATTTGTACGGCTCACCGATGGCATCGAAGGCTTGATCCATGTGTCCGAATTAAATAACAAACAAAATGAACCGCGCCCAGCCTTAACATCTGGGGATGAGGTAAACGTACGGGTTGTGCGCATCGATGTGGCACGCCGGCGGATCGGATTAAGTCTACAAACCACCCCCGATGGTAATCCATCGGTTGGCTCATAGCGCTGTATTCACCACGGTGAGCAGCGAAGGAGTACTTCAATGTCAGGTGCCTACGATAAGTTTACCAAGCGTGCCAAACAGGTACTGCAATACGCCACCGAAGAAGCACGGGCACTCAATCATTCGTATATCGGCACCGAACATATTTTGCTCGGGCTGATTCGCGAAGGTGAAGGGGTTGCGGCCCGCGTCCTCGAGGATTTGGGTGTGCAATTGGCGCAGACGCGTCATTCCGTCGAATTCATCGTCGGGATTGGGGAAGGCGAATCACGCCCCAACAAAGAATTATCAGCCCGTGCCAAAAACGTCATCACCTTGGCCATCGATGAAGCCAAGCGGCTTGGGCATAATTACATCGGCACCGAACATATTTTGCTGGGATTGATTCGCAATGGCGAAGGAGTCGCGACCGGCGTGCTCGACATGCTAGGCGTCTCCCTTGAACAAATCAAAACCAGTGTGATGCGTGTACTCCGCCAAGGCGGCGCCACCACTGGCGCGAGTGGCGGAGCCGGCAGTAGTACTACACCCCAACCCGAGCGCCCCAGCAGTGCCAGCGCCAGTGCGAGCGGGAGCAGTGCGAGTGGGAGCGGGAAAAACAACAAAACGCCCTACCTCGATGCCCTCGGCACCGATTTGACCGAAATGGCCGAAAGTGGCCGACTCGACCCCGTGATTGGCCGTAGCCGTGAAATCGATCGCGTCATCCAGATTTTGTCACGCCGCACCAAAAACAACCCGGCCTTGATTGGCGAACCCGGCGTCGGCAAAACAGCCATCGTCGAAGGGCTGGCCCAGCGCATCGTTGCCGGTGACGTACCCGATAATTTGCGGGGCAAACGAGTGGTATCACTCGACATGGGAGCCTTGGTGGCTGGCACCAAATACCGTGGTCAATTCGAAGAGCGCCTCAAAAAAGTGGTCGACGAAATCAAAGAAACCCGCTGTATTTTGTTCATCGACGAATTCCACACCATCATCGGTGCCGGTGGAGCCGAAGGCACCCTCGACGCCGCTAATATTCTCAAACCAGCGTTATCCCGGGGGGAGCTCCAGACCATTGGGGCGACCACCCTTGATGAATATCGCAAATACATCGAACGTGACGCCGCCCTCGAACGGCGCTTCCAGCCCGTAATGGTCGACCAACCCAACGAAGAAGACACCATCAAGATTCTGCGGGGCATCAAGTCGCGCTACGAAGACTTCCACCAACTGCAAATCAGCGACGAAGCCATCATCGCCGCGGCCTATTTGTCGTCACGGTATGTGCCCGACCGCTTTTTGCCAGACAAAGCCATCGACTTGATTGACGAGGCCTCGGCACGAGTCCGGATGACCCGTAGTGCCACCCCTTCGGCGTTGCGCGATGCCTTGCGCGGCCTCGAAGTAATCAACAAAGAAATCAGTGCTGCCGAAGCCCAAGGGCAAACCGAAGTGGTCGAAACCTTGCGTGAGCGAGCCGACGTGATGCAACAGCGTGTCACCCAAGTCGAACGCGAACACGGCATCGCCGAAGGCAGTAGCAATACGAACCCACCCTATGTCACCGAAGAAGACATTGCCGCGGTTGTGGCGATGTGGACGGGCATCCCTGTCATGCGCCTCACCGGCGACGAAACGGTGCGCTTGCTGCAAATGGAAGCAGCGTTGCATGGGCGCGTCATCGGTCAGAGCGAAGCCATCGTCACCATCTCCAAAGCGGTTCGGCGGGCCCGAGCTGGGCTGAAAGACCCCCGCCGCCCGATTGGGAGCTTTATCTTCCTTGGACCCACTGGTGTCGGCAAAACTGAGCTTGCCAAAGCCTTGGCAGAGTTCATGTTTGGCTCCGAAGAACACTTAATCAAAATCGACATGTCGGAATTCCAAGAGCGCCATACGGCGTCACGCTTGGTGGGGTCACCCCCAGGATATGTAGGCTATGGCGATGGTGGCCAGCTCACCGATGCCGTACGCCGCAAACCATACTCCGTGGTACTGTTTGACGAAATCGAAAAAGCCCACCCCGACACCTACAACATGTTGTTGCAGGTACTCGAAGATGGCTATTTGACCGATGGCAAAGGGCGCAAAGTCGACTTCCGTAACACGATTATCATCATGACTTCCAACGTGGGTACCGAGCAGATTCGCGGTGCGTCACGGATTGGGTTCTTGGGCAAAGATGGTGATATCGCCAACAAAGACCTGCGCAACCGCGTCAACGACGCCTTGCGCCAAGTATTCCGCCCCGAGTTCCTCAATCGTTTGGATTCGACGATTATTTTCCATTCCTTGACCAACGAAGAAATCCGCCAAATCACGCGCTACATGCTCAAACGGGTACAATTGCAACTCAACGAGCACAAGTTGACCCTCGACGTGACCGATGGCGCCTGTGATTTGTTGGCCAAACGGGGCTACGACCCCTCGTTCGGCGCTCGGCCGTTACGCCGCATCATTACCAACCTCATCGAGGATCCGTTATCCGAAGGGGTGTTGGATGGGCGGTTTGTGGCGGGCGACACGATTGCCATTGATGTGGCAACCATCGAAAACGGCGAAGAGTACTTACGTTTGAGTGCCAAACGCACCGCTACACCAGTGGCACTCGACGATAACGACGTCGTCGCCGAAACACTGGCATAACTCATGGCCAAAACACGCACCGTATTTGTTTGTCAGCAATGCGGGGCACACCAAGCACGCGAAATGGGTCGGTGCCCCAACTGTAGTGGTTGGGGCACATTGGTCGAACAAATCGAACGCCGCGAGGCACCTGCCAGCAATCGGCGTTCGGTCGTCAGCGGTACCGGTGCCCCTTTACCCCTGCACGCCATCCCTAGTGGTGGCGTGTCGCGTTTGCCTGTGATCTATCAAGAATTTGCTCGCGTACTGGGTGGTGGCTTGGTACCCGGCAGCCTAGTGCTGATTGGTGGCGAGCCGGGTATCGGCAAATCGAGTCTGCTACTCCAGAGTGCGGCTCATTTTGCCGAGCATGTAGGTGATGCGCTCTATATTTCGGCTGAAGAATCGGCCCAACAAATCAAATTACGCGCCGACCGTATGGGGCTCAACCCCGAGCGGCTGTGGATTTCGTCTGAAACAAATCTCGAAACAGCGATTAGTTATATCGACAGCCAGCGCCCGGGCTTGGTGATTATCGACTCCATCCAAACCGTCTACATCGAAGAGCTGAGCTCGGCGGCAGGGTCGGTCGGCCAAGTGCGCGAAGGTGCACTGCGGCTGTTGCGGGTCGCCAAAGATCTCAATATTCCCATCATTATCGTCGGACATGTCACCAAAGAAGGAGCCATCGCCGGCCCACGCATGCTCGAACATATCGTCGATGTGGTGCTCTACCTCGAAGGGGAGCGCTTCCATCAATACCGGATTTTGCGGGGTGTCAAAAACCGTTACGGCTCCACCGATGAGGTGGGGATATTTGAGATGACCGCCACCGGGCTCCACGAAATCAGCAACCCCTCACAAGTATTCCTAGCCGAGCGTTCAGCCAATACGCCGGGGTCGGCAGTGGCGGTCACCCTCGAAGGGACGCGGCCGATTTTGGTGGAAATCCAGGGCTTGACCTCGAACACCGCCAATCCACAGCCCCGCCGCACCGTCAACGGCTATGATCTCAACCGCCTGCAAATGTTGTTGGCGGTGCTTGGTAAACGCGTTGGGCTGCCTTTGTTTAACCAAGACGTGTATGTCAATATCGTAGGTGGGTTGCGCATCGGTGAACCAGCCGCAGATTTGGCGGTGGCCACAGCAATTGCGTCGTCGTTTCGCAATCAACGCGTGGCATCAGACATGGTACTGATGGGCGAGATTGGGTTGAGTGGAGAGATGCGCAGCGTCACCCAAATCGAGCGGCGCTTGGGCGAAGCCGCCAAATTGGGCTTTAGCAAAGCTGTCTGCCCACCCCTGCAAACACCCGTTCACATCGAGGGGATGCAAATTACCCAAGTCAAATCGGTGTTTGACGCCATCGAAGCGGCCTTGGGGCCGGCACCGCGCCGCAAAAATCGCGACGACGACGAATAACCCGCCGCGCCCAACGTTTTTTACAAAACAAAAATAATCAATCCACCCACACAAGAAGGTATTTATGCGGGCAGTGATTCAACGGGTAACCCAAGCTCAGGTCAGTGTAGCCGGCGAGATTGTCGGGCAGATTGGGGCAGGGGTGATGGTGTTGTTGGGGATTGGGCATGGTGATGGGCCAGCCCAAATCAGCCAAATCGGGCGCAAAATCCTCGAATTACGGATTTTTGATGACGAAAGCGGCAAACCCAATATTTCGCTACTCGATAGTAGTGGGGCGGTATTGCTGGTCTCGCAATTCACATTGTACGCCGACACCAGTCGCGGGCGCCGCCCCGGCTACTCACCGGCCGCCTTGCCCGATGTAGCGGCACCGTTAGTCGACGCCATGCGTGACTACCTCACTGCTGCTGGCGTCACTGTGGCCACTGGACGCTTTGGAGCCGACATGCAGGTCAGCTTGACCAATAATGGGCCCTATACATTGATTCTCGATAGCGAAAAATAACCCCCTGATCTGCGTTGGCGCCTGCGCTTGGTTGGCGATGGAAATAGCCTAGCGCGATACGGTACAATAATCATATTCGTTGTTGCAAAGGAGCACCACCATGGCAATGTTTGATATGCCGCTGTCACAGTTGGAACAATACCGACCCGATGTAGCAGAGCCTAGTGATTTCGACGCGTTTTGGCAGGCAAGTTTGGCCGACACGCGCCGCCACGACCTCAACCCCCAATTTGTGCCCGTCCAAGCGGGCTACAAGACCATCGATGTGTATGATGTGAGCTTCGCAGGGTGGGGAGGGCAACAAGTCAAGGGCTGGTTTTTGGTACCCAAGCAACGCAGTGAGCCGTTACCGTGTGTGGTGGAATATATTGGCTACGGTGGTGGCCGGAGCTTCCCCAATGATTGGTTGCTCTGGAGTAGCCAAGGATATGCCCATTTGGTAATGGATACTCGTGGTCAAGGGAGTGCATGGTCCAAAGGTGATACTGCCGACCCCGATCCATTTGGTGACAATCAGCATCCAGGCTTCATGACCCGCGGCATCCGCAACAAAGAGCACTACTATTACCGGCGCGTATTTTCGGATGCGGTGCGCGCAATCGAAGCGGCCCGCAGTCATGTGGCCGTGGATGCCAGCAAAATCATTGTGACGGGTGGCAGCCAAGGTGGCGGGATTGCGATTGCGGCAGCAGGCTTGATGCCCGATGTGGTGGCAGCGATGCCTGATGTGCCGTTTTTGTGTCATTACCGGCGCGCTACTGAATTGACCGATTCAAATCCATATAGCGAAATCAGTCGCTACCTGATGACTCACCGCGATGCAGTTGAAGAGGTGTTTCATACACTCAACTATTTCGATGGGATTCATTTTGCCAAGCGTGCCACGGCCCAGACTATTTTTTCGGTAGGCTTGATGGATGACATCTGCCCGCCGTCAACGGTGTATGCGGCCTACAATGCCTGGCAAGGTGCCAAAGAAATCAGTATCTGGCGCTACAATCGCCACGAAGGTGGCGGCAGTTATCAATCCCAAGACAAAATGCGCTTTATGCAGCGGATTTTACCGGTCTAATACAATCCTCGAGCCCACGACCGGTCGTACTAACCGGTCGTGGACTGAACAATAGACGAGAGTGACAATGTCAGACGTAAGTATGATTGAATTGATGCGTGATGCTGCCGATAAAGCTGCGGCGCGTGGTGATACGATTGCTGCCCGCAATTATTACCGCGCAGTCTTGGCCCAGCAACTGCATGATGTCGCTGCAATGTTGGCATTAGCACAATTGATTCCCGTGGTAAGTGAACGGCAACGGTTGATTGCCCAAGCACAGGTATTGGAACCGGATAATCCTGCTGTGGTAGCGGCAGCAGCCGAAAATGATCACCGAATCGCCCAAGGCCAGAAAATCGTTGTGATTCCCGCCAACGATGCCAAAACAACCGATGCGCCAGAATCACTCACTATCCCTCCCAAACCACTCGTGATGTGTGCAGTCCATGCCACCATGGAAGCGACATTACGCTGTACGAGTTGTGATCGCCCCATGTGCGTACGTTGCACTATGCCCAACGAAGTCGGTCAGCTCTGCTCAACCTGTCGCTACAAACGCATCCCCGAGCGGTATAAAAGTACACTCCAGCATTGGATGATTGGTGGCAGTATTGCACTAGTACTCGCCACAATCATCACCATTCCCTTAGTTTTTTTGTTAAATGTGCCGTTTGTTGGTTCCTTATTATTTTTGGCAGGGGGCATGTTGATTGGGAATCTGAATGGACAAATCGCCCTCAAATCAACCACCAAACGGGGGCGGCCGATGATTATTGCGAGTAGTATTGGAACTGGGCTTGGGTCATTGATTGCGCTGATTATCCTCTTTGGTAGTAATATTTCGCTCATGCTTTTGCTCTTAACCGTATTGTCGATTGCCTTAGCAATCCGGAATCTCCAACAAACATTGCACTAATATATTGAAAAAGCACACACTATTTTTTCGTGATACCGATGCCCCTCGTGCGTGTCGGTATTTTTTGCATAAAAAACCCACCCATACCTGATGAACAGGCATAGGTGGGATTGCGTTTGAATTAGTTCATAGGGACTTGGGGGACGATTTTGCCTTCGATACGGGCAAAAATTTCTTCGATGGAATGACCAGTAATGGTCAAGCCATGGTTTTTGAGGCCAATCACGGCGCGTGACGGATCGGGGGCGCGGCGAACCAATTCGGCCACTTCGGCGGCGATTTCGTAGGTACCACAGGGGTAATTGACTTGGGTGGATTGAATGGGGTCGCTCCACCAGGCATGGATATGGACAATGGCACCGACGGAAGGATGTTCGCGGTAGATCATCCAGTGTTCGATGGCATCGACAGATACGCGGCGCGGTTCCACATGCGGAGGAACGCTCAGACGAATCATCAGTTGTTCGGGGACATAGCCAGTAACCAACAACACATCACGGCCGACGGTTTTGAGGTTACTTTTGTCGACGCCTGATGCCGACATCCAGAAGTGTTCAGGGTTGTGGTGAGCCCGAGCGCTCAAATTGCCGTAGCTAAGACCGCCGATGTTGTAGAGGCGGCGCACCATGCGCAAGTCGTTTTCGGTGAGGAAATCTTCGATGCGGGTCGGTGACGGCAACAAGCCCATTTGGTCGAGGCGCACGCCGGCTTTGCAGACCTGCCAGACGGGTTCTTCGCCTTCCCACAAGGCTTCGGGCAAATCAGGGACAAAGTCATTGTTGATGACGAGGTGGCTACAGGCGAGTGGTTGCACGCGCTCGTAGAGGCGCTCGTAGTTGGTGGCATCATCGCTGTCATGACGCACCACATAATGCCCTTGTTCGGGGGTAATGAAGTGGCTTTCGCGCATGCCATTGATGATGGTGTTGTAGATAACCAAATTCGAAATCGAGCGGATCAACAAGGGGTAGGCTGCATGCATGATGCTGGCTTCGTTACCAGGACCTTCGAAAATCGATGCCACGAAGGTGCCTTGACCGCGGCGTTTGACGGGGCGGGGGGCATCGACGTCACACATATTGAGGACCAACCGTAAGGGCATTTCGTCTTTGACTTCGCCTGTTGCATCGATGGCATTGGGACGATAAATATTGCCCTTTGACACAATCACATCACGAAGCTGCTCGGCAAAACTGGTAACAAACGCACTGTGTGACTCACCGGCGATGGTAAAGGTCATTACTTCATCTGAAGCAAATGGAGCCTGCCCTGCTGCCGAATGGGAGTCTGTAGTCATAGTGTTCTTCCTTAGCACACAAACGCAATAAGAAGGGTAAATCTCATAACGGATGGCGTACAACTGCATAAAATACCGTATATCGTCATCTAGAATAGCCCGAATCGGGTATGGTGTCAAGTAAATCATTCTTGACAAGCCCCGCACAACAACGTAGAATCGTCATTAATGTATACCCTTTCACCATGGATATTTTCATTGAAAACAAAGTTGTACCGACCATACATCCGCTGGCAATTGTTGCTCCTTGGTTGGTGCCTATTGCTACTATCAAACTGCGGACAACCAATTCAATTACTCAACCGGACGCCACGTGCGAGTAGCACCCGTTTGGTTGCCGCTGGTGGCACACCAGCGGCATCTACCGTCATACCCAATACGACGGATGTGGTCAGCACGTCCCTACTCACAACAACCCAAACGAGTGCGAGTGACATTGTTTCGGCAACAGTGACCCGCAACGAAACGAGTGTCACCACGCCAGTCATCAGCATCATTATCACGCCACAACTACGGGCAACCCCCACAGGAGACGAACGGTGGGCGGCATTTGTACGTGACCGGGTGGCATTTGAGGCACCACAACGCATGACGACATTGGCACCAAGTCCCTTGTTGTGGCTTGATCCACGCAATGGTCAAGTACTCGAAATCGGCATGCTCAATGGCAGCTTTGCCGCAACAGCCCGCATGGTATTGACGTCAGACACGCATGAAGCCTACGAAGTCGAATATACGATTAATCAAGACTACGGCCTCACTGCGATATCTGATGCAATTGTGATGCGGATGCGCGATGCTGGGTACACTGCTAGTGTACGTGCATTTGTTGTCGCCAGTGATAATGTCGTTCAGGCACCCTAGTAACGATTTTGGATGATTCAAACCCCTGTGAGTGTGCGCATCACTATGCGTAGGAGCACCAATGACGAGCAAATACCTTGATATGGTGCGTGGGCAACGCCGCCGCCCCAGCGCACTACAATTCACCTCCAAAACGCTACTCGCGCTTTTGGCAATTATCTCGATGGGCGGGTCAGCTGCGTATTGGTGGGGGGTACAATCCCAACTTACCGATAATCGGATTGTGGCCATTGCCTTTACCGCGATTTTGGTACTTGCACCACCAAGCCTAGTGTCGTTTTTGATTCCGTGGTCACCGGCAGGGATGCTTCTGCAAAAAATCAACGCCCGCACGTGGGGCTATCCGGTGATTATCGGGGCGGCACTTTATTTGATTTATTATTCATTCCAAATCCAATGGAGCTGGTGGGCGGCCCAACCCATCGTGGCAGATGCGGGATTGGTCTATCAACAAGTACTTATCGGCATCATCGGGTTCATCATCATTCCAGCCTTGTTGTGGACGCCGGTATCATCAGATGAGCTGGTCGAACAAGTGCGCCAAGCGCATTTGGTCAAGCGCTACGAACTGCAAACCCAAGCCGACATTGCGATTTTGCGGTCCACATTGCTGCGTGCCCAAGAAAAAGCCTTGATTGGCTTTGCCAATCTGACCGTCCAAGAGCGCCAAGAACTGGCGGCCGTGATGCGCTCGTTAGTCGTTGGCATCGACAATACCTTGCGTGAAGTAGGCCAAACCGTACGCACGGTGAGTGGCGTAGCGATGCCGTTCGATGGCTTACTCGAAGACAATGCCGAAGTACGCGATGTACTCGATTATATTACCGAAAGCCTCGAAAGTACGGCCCTCACCGCACCCGATGATGGCTTGGATGACGAATTTGCGGAGCAACCACCCCACACCACCCCGCAACTCGCCCCGCAAGCACGGATGACGCGCGCGGCCCAACGGATGCAACGGTTGCACAATGATGGTGGTGAGGAGTAAGCCTATGTTGCGGGGGCGTCGATATGCGAGTGGCGGGGCTTTACCCGCCGATGATTTGCACGAACTTGTTGATTTATTGGCGGTACGAATTTACGAACGCCTCGCCGAAAGTTCTTTTTTGTTGAGTCGGTCGGATGTGAGTGAATTGGTCAAACCCTATATTACAGACTTGATAGCCAGTGATCAACAAGAAGTGGCCTGGTTAACCTGGCAACTCATCCAAGCCGGCGCACAAGAGCGCGAGGAATAAGGCATTGAAGCGGATTGGCATACTCGGCGGCACCTTTGATCCAATTCATGTTGGGCATATCGCCATCGCAACAATCGCGATGGCGACGTTGTCTCTTGACCAGCTCTCCATCATCCCCAACCGCACCCCACCCCACAAGCCAGCCCCCCAAGCCAGCGATGCCCAACGCATGCAGATGGTGCAACTCGCCTGTGTACCCTACCCGCAATGGCAAGTCAGTGACAGCGAATTACGCCGCAACGGGCCGTCGTACACCATCGATACGCTCAGAGCATTCGCTCCCCCCGACAATCAGCTGGTACTGATTTTGGGGGCGGATGCGGCGGCGCTCTTGCCGTTGTGGTACCATGCCAAGCACCTCGGCGAATATTGTATGGTGGCCGTCATGCAACGCATCGGATCACCGTTTGACGACCAACAGATTCGCCAGCAATTACCCAATCTCGTCATCACCCAAATCCCGTGGGCGGGCATAGATATATCGAGTAGCGCCATTCGCCAGCGCTGTGTACAAGGCGAATCGATTAACGACTTGGTCCCAGCCAATGTGGCTGATTATATTCACCAGCATCACCTCTATGGAGCACCGCGTGATTAACCATTTTGGCATCATTACTGACTATGCCGCCAAGCACAAACTGACGATTACTCCCGCCCAATATACCCAGCTCGCAGATTACCTGACCTTGCTCCAAGAATGGAACAAAGACAAAGTCAATCTGACTGCCATCGTTGAACCATCCGAAATGGTGCGCAAACACCTACTCGATGCCTTGACCTATATGCCACTCAACCCCAAACCACCGGCGCGCTTGATTGATGTGGGCAGCGGTGGTGGCATTCCCGGCATCGTACTGGCAATTGTCTGGCCCGAGACGCATGTCACGTTGGTTGAAAGTGTCGCCAAAAAAACAGCCTTTCTCGTGCACGTGGCCTCACATTTTGCATTGCCCAATGTGCATATCGTCAGCGAGCGCGCCGAAACGCTGGGCCAAGACAAACAATACCGCGCCCAATACGACATGGCGACGGCACGGGCGGTGGCCGAATTGCGTGTACTGGTGGAATATTTGTTGCCCCTCGTGCGCATCGGCGGCAAAGTCTACGCCCCCAAAGGACCAACCCCCCAGGTCGAAGTCGAGGCAGCCAAAACGGCCATTACCACCCTCGGTGGCCACTTGCACGACATTGTCAACATCAACGAGCCACCCCTCGAACCGCGCACCATGGTACGAATCGTCAAACACCGCGTGACGCCAGGCACCTACCCCCGCTTGGCAGGCACACCCAGTAAAAAACCATTGTAAGACGGGGTAGAGCCGCAGCCTGCTGCGGCTCTACCCCGTCCCCAATACAACCACACCCCCTGCAACAGCAACTGTTACAGGGGGTGTTTGCATGCGCCGCGTTACGATTTGGCCACAGGCAAATAGAGCCGGTTGACGTATTCTTTGAGCATGCGTTGGGTACTGAATTTGGGTGCACAGGTCATGATAGCCGCTTTGGCGATGGCAACCCAGCGCGCCGATACGCCACTAGCATCGCGATCGTAGTACGCAGGGGCCACTTCGTTTTCGAGGAGCTGGTAGAGATGCTGGGCATCGTCCCAGTCTTGGGCATCGAGATTGTCGTACTCTTGTGCGGTGCCAATGGCCCAGCCATTGGTGCCGTCGTAGGCTTCGGGCCACCAACCATCGAGGATACTAAGGTTGGGGATGCCGTTGAGGCTGGCTTTTTGGCCACTGGTGCCGCTGGCTTCATAGGGACGGCGAGGAGTATTGAGCCACACATCGACACCCTGTACCAAAGCCCGGGCCACGCACATGTCGTATTCTTCGAGGAAGATAATCCGACCGGCAAAGCCGGGCTCTTGGGAGCGGCGATAGACGTCTTGGATGAAATGCTTGCCTGGCTCGTCAGCAGGGTGGGCTTTGCCCGCAAACACCATCTGAATGGGGCGGGCAGGATTATTGAGGATGGCTTTGAGGCGATCGGCATCCTTAAACAGCAACGTGGCCCGTTTGTAGGTGGCGAAACGCCGGGCAAAACCGATAGTCAAGCTGGTGTCGTCAAACATGGGCCAGGCCACGGGAGGGAAGCCGAGGCGAGTGTGGCGTTGCGCCAAGCGCTCACGCACAAATTCAACCAGCGTGCGTTTGAGACTCAAGCGCGCCTGCCAAAACTCGCCGTCATCACTCGATTTAAGGGCTTGCCAGGTGGCCGGATTGTCGAGGTGCTCATACCAATCCGCACCCAAGGTGCGATCAAACAGATTGCGCATGGTAGGCGCCAACCACGATGAGGTGTGAATGCCGTTGGTAACGGAGGTGATAGGCACTTCGTCGTTGCTTTTGCCGGGGTAGAGCCATTGCCACATCGAGCGGGCGACTTGGCCGTGCAGTTTGCTGACACCGTTATGCATTTCGGACAAGCGCAAGGCCAGCACGGTCATGGCAAAGCTGGGACCCCACGACTGCTGTTGCATGGCGATGTTCATGAAGGCGTCGCGGCTAATCCCTAATTGATCCCAGAATTTGGCGAAATATTTGTCGATGAGATCGAGTGAAAATGCATCGTTGCCGGCAGGCACGGGAGTATGCGTCGTAAATACCGCTTGGTCGCGCACCATGTCAAAGGCTTGCATGAAGGGCACACCTTGGGCGACATATTCACGGGCAAGCTCGAGCACCAAAAACGCCGAGTGGCCTTCGTTCATGTGCCATACGGCAGGGGCGATGCCCATTTGACGCAGAGCTCGTACGCCACCTATTCCCAGCACAAGTTCTTGGGCGACGCGCAATTCATGGTCACCACCGTACAAACGGGCTGACAAATCGCGGTCGGCGGGGCTGTTGGGGTGAATGTCGGTATCCAGCAAATAGAGCGACATGCGCCCTATTTGGAGGTGATAGACTTTGGCGTAAATCGTGCGCCCAGGCAGCTCGACATCGACGACCACTTCGTTGCCGTCGGGGGTCAAGGCAGGGCGAGCTGGGATATCGGCAAAGCTCATTTTGCTATAGAGCGCTTCTTGCCAGCCACTATGATCGAGGCGTTGACGGAAATAGCCTTGGGGGTAGATGAACCCTACGGCCACCAAAGGCAAATCGAGGTCGCTGGCTTCTTTGATGTGGTCGCCAGCCAAAATCCCCAAGCCGCCCGAATAAATGGGCAGCGATTCGTGCAAGCCGAATTCGGCCGAAAAATAAGCAATAGTGCTTTTTTCGGTGGGGTAGATGCGTTTGAACCAGGTATCTTTGCGATTCATATAGGCATCAAACGCAACCACTACGGCATCGTAGTCGGCCAACCAGGTAGGATTGTTGGCGATGGCAATCAAATTGCGTTGGCGCACGTTGCGCAAAAACTGGACCGGGTTGTGGTAGATTGATTCCCACAATTGGGAATCGATGCGATTAAACAAACCAGTCGCGTTGGGGTTCCATGCCCACCAATAGTTGTAGGCAATGTCACGCAAGCGGTTGATACGCGCAGGAATCGGCGTAAACAACAAATCAGCACTCGTAGCGCTCAAGGTTCACCTCTTTTTCACAGAAGGAAACTGACACGCGGAGTAGCCACGATGCTCCCCGCAAACCGTCTCTTAATATACACGCTAGTATATATTTACGCAAACAGCAGTAGCAAAACAATGCCACCGCAGACAACCTCGCTTATAATGCACACAATTATTCATGCAAAGGGTCCTGCAATGCGTCCAACTATTGTCGTCAGCCAGCCAATCCCCGGCGATGCGGTGGCACGTCTGCGCCAAATCGGCGACGTCACCTACCGCACGACCGATGGGCCGTTGCCCGCAGCCGAGCTTAGCCAATTACTCGCACCCGCAGATGCGGTATTGTGCCTGTTGACCGACCGCATCGACGATGCGCTACTCGCTACCACACCACGCCTCAAAATCGTCGCCAATATGGCCGCCGGCTACAACAATATCGATGTGGCGGCGGCAAGTGCCCGCCGGATTGCCATCACCAATACCCCGGGCGTGCTCAGTGAAAGCACCGCCGACCTGACACTGGCCCTAATCCTGGGCGTGATGCGGCGTATCAGCGAATCCGAGGCGTTTTTGCGGTCGGGCAACTGGGAATACTGGAGCGCGACATTACTCCTCGGCAGCGAAGTACATAGTCGCACGTTGGGGATTATCGGCATGGGTCGTATCGGCACGGCGGTAGCCCGCCGAGCGCGGGCATTCAATATGCGGGTGCTGTATCATGCCCGCACTGTGCATGCCGATGCCGAAGCGCTCGGTGCCGAGCGGGTTGATTTGGACACGCTCCTAGCCCAATCCGACATTGTATCGCTGCATGTGCCCTACAATGCTGCCACTCATCATCTCATCAATGCCCAGCGCCTGTCCCAAATGCAGCCCTCCGCATTTTTAATCAATACGGCTCGTGGTAGTGTGGTAGACGACGCCGCCTTGGCCGACGCCTTGCACCGGGGCAGCATCGCTGGGGCGGGAATCGATGTATTTGAGGCCGAACCAAGCATCCACCCTCAACTCCTCAGCGCCCCCAATACGTTGTTGTTACCACATATCGGCAGTGCTACCTTGCAAACTCGTAGCGCCATGGCGCGGATGGCAGCCGACAATATCGTAGCTTTTTTTGCCGGCAACCGCCCACCGCAATTAGTGAATCCGGAGTATTTGGCGTGAATCGTAACACTCTCTGGCGGATCGGCCTATTGATTGTGGCTGCCGCATGCATTATTTTGCAATTCCCGCTCTTTTTTGTGGCAGTTGGCCAACGCATCGGCTACGCCTACCCAATTGATTACGGCGAAGGTCCTCTGCTCCGCCAAGTCCAATTTTTGCTCCATGGCGGGTCAATCGCGGCGTTGTACGGTAATCCCGGGTTGCCGCCATACCTCGTAGTCAACTATCCACCGTTTTATTTGCTGGTGACACGCCTGTTTGCCACAGTGACGCCCGTATTGTTTGCGGGACGGTTAGTATCGGCACTGGCAGGGGTCGGCGCATTCATCGCCATCCGGTTTTTGGCGGACGACGACCGTGACGACGCCTATACCAAGGCGCTACGCTGGCTAGTAGCCTGCACCTGGCTGATCATCCCGATTGTGCGCGAGTGGAGCGGGGTGATGCGCGTCGATATGCTGGGCGTGGCGCTCGGATTAACAGGTGTGCTACTTGCCATACGAGGCAAACTGAGCTGGGGCACCATCCTGGTAGTACTGGGATTATTATGCAAACCCACCTTGATTGCCGCCCCGCTGGCCTTGCTGGTGCTTTATGCCAGCACACCGTGGCGCAGTAGTCTACGGGCCATCGCCAGCGGTGCGCTGGTGCTGCTTGTGAGCGTCGTGGGCATCACTCTGGGCGGCGGGCAGTTGTGGTTGCACCTCGTCCAATCCAACGCCAACGGCTGGGACGTCAATTTAGCCAAGGGCTTTTGGCGTGAAGCAGTGCAGATCCACTGGCCATTGATGCTGGGAGCGTTCGCAATTACCGGCGCACATCTGCGCCACGGCAAACTGCTGTTGACCCCCACCCACCGCATCACCACCATGGCCATCGCCTATACCATCGGGGGCATGCTGGTGGGGGTGGGGATTGGCAAAGTAGGTGCCTATGCCAACTACTTCCTCGAATGGTACGCCGGTATGATCTGGTTACTGACCATCGGGGTGGGTTGGCTGTGGCAATTGCCCGACCGCAAGCGCTGGTTGGCACCGGCGTTGCTCGCACTGTGTAGTGTGGGGGTGGGGCGCTATTATCCGTTGTGGAGCGAAACCTACCCCAAGCCCTACGGTATGATCGAGCAACAACGTCCGGCACGGTTGGTGGTGGGGAGTTACGGCGTCTGGCGTGATTTTGACCGTGAAGGTCAGATTTTGGCAGCGAATGCCGTTACCGCCAGCGACTTGACCAGTCTGATTCGACACCACGGGGCGCTGGTATTTACCGATGTGCCGGGCATCGCCGCCCAAGCCGATGCAGTGGCGCCAATGCAGGTGTTTGAGCATCGCCAGTTGCTCGATAGTGGCTTGTGGGATCAACGCCCCACCCTGCGCCAATTGGCCAACGGCCAAATCCCGCTGGTGGTGCTCGATTATTTGGGTAACTGGATGACACCCGAGAGTATTGCGTTGATTCGTAGTCGCTATGCCCAAAGTGGCTCACGAGGCAGTTTTGACATCTACCAACCGATTGCGGTCGGCGCCCCCCAAAGCATCAATCAGCCCCTCGGAGAGTTGACGTTGCTCAGTAGCGCCTTGCCTCCCCCCATCCAACGGGCAGCCTACGAGCCGGGCAGCATATTAGCGGTGCTATTGACAATCCACGGTCAAGGCGACAATAGACCACACCAGCTCAATTTGGCGTTGCGCGATAGTACGGGCCAGACATATGCCCGCAGTAGCCAAACCTTGTTTGCCGGTGCATTGACGGCGGCGGATTTGGCCGCAGGGGATTTGCAGCACCTACAAGCCCTGGCTATCCCGTTATCGATTGGCGACGGCAGCTTTGTGATCACGGCCCAACTCGACGATACACCGCCAATCACCGTAGCCACCCTCACCATCCAAAAAGGGCAAGGGCGGGTGCTAGGCGACGCCGGTCAATTTGCCCCCGAGGCCTTTTTGCAGTTTGTCAACACAAATGGTGGCCAAGCCCGTTGGGGTTGGCCATTGATGCCCGCCATGCCCTTTGCCGACATGACGCTACAATGCTGGCAAAACGGCTGTATCCAACGCCTGCCTGACGGTACGATCCAATCTGCACCACTCGGCGAGTGGCTCCGGGCCGCCACGGCGCTCCTCCCCGCGGCAAGTGACATGGATAGCTACGAATTCACCCACGCCGTCGCCATCGACGACCGCTATGCAGGTGCCCAATACACCCTCGCCGATAGTGCCCGCCAAGATGGGGCAACGACGATTTGGTTGCGCCGTGATGCGGTGTTGGTGTTTGAAAAAGACGACACTGTTACCATCGGCGCTGGCGGGGCACGGGTCTTGCGCCTGCCTGGCATACCCTACCGCTGGCCTGATTTACCTAAATAACCCCCTTTTCACCGATGACACCATTCGGCGTAATTGCCGAGTGGTGTTTTTTGTGCCAAACTGCCATATATTCACTCTTTACAACGTGACGTCTTTTTGGTATAGTGTTGTTAGTGTTGTTAGTGTTTTTAATACACTAACTAAAAAGAAAGCGGTAGGCGATGGAATTATTAGCGACGTTATTTAGTATCAACACGGTGGTCTACACGATTCTCGATTATCCACTGACATTGGTGGAGCTGTTTGGGACGATTTTTGGGTTATGGAGTGTGATTTTGGCGGCGCGGGCGAGTATCTGGAATTACCCGATCGGGATTATCAACATCATTTTCTTTTTTGCCACGTTTTATCAAGTGCAGTTATATGCGGACATGACGTTGCAGGTCTATTTTTTGCTGATCAGCATCTATGGCTGGTGGATGTGGGCCAATCCCCGACCAACCCAGATGGATGCACAACAAGCGCTGAAAATCACGCGCAACACGTGGCAAGTCAATCTCGGCATCGGGGTGGCGATTGTGGCAGGTGCAGGAGTATTGGGAGTATTTTTTGCGAATGTGCATCAATTATTGCCGGCATTGTTTCCCGCACCGGCAGCCTACCCCTATGCAGATTCATTGGTGATGGTGATGAGCATTGCAGCTATGTATTTGTTGTCGATCAAAAAGTGGGAAAATTGGCTGATTTGGGTGGCTGTTGATACGTGTAGCATGGGGTTGTTTTATGCCAAAGGAATCAAATTAATTGCGCTTGAATACGTGGTGTTTTGGGCGATTGCGGCCTATGGCGGCTATCGTTGGTGGCAACAGATGCAAAAAGAGGAAGCCAAATGAGCAAACGGATTGGCTTTACGCTCGGCAAATACGCTCCCTTGCATGCCGGGCATCAATTGGTCATCGACACTGCCTTGGCCGAAATGGACGCAGTCATCGTGATGATCTATGACGCCCCAGAAACAACCTCGATTCCACTTCCTATCCGCACCCAGTGGATCCGCGACTTATACCCCACGGTCGAAATCGTCGTAGCGTGGGATGGGCCGACTGAGACTGGCTATACGCCAGAGATTATCGCCATGCACGACGCCTATATTTTGGGACAGGTAGGGACGCGTGGCATCACGCATTTTTATTCGAGTGAACGCTACGGGGAGCATGTGAGTGCGGCGCTAGGGGCAGTTAATCGTCAAGTCGACCCGCCCCGCACCATCAAGCCGATTTCGGCGACGATGATCCGTGATGATGCCTGGTGCCAACGTCACTTGATTGCGCCGCGGGTCTATGCCGATCTCATCACACGAGTGGTGTTGCTGGGTGCGCCGTCGACAGGCAAATCAACCTTGACGGCAGCCTTGGCGGCGCATTTCGATACGGTATGGATGCCCGAATATGGGCGGGAGTACTGGGACAAACATCAACAACACCGCCAACTGAGCCACCGTCAATTGCTCGAAATCGCCAAGGGGCATATTACTCGTGAAGATGCGTTGTGGGCGCAGGCCAATCGCTACTGCTTTGTCGATACCAATGCCCTGACCACGGCGCTGTTTTCGCAGTATTACCATCATGCGGTGGCACCGAAGCTGGCAGCGTTGGCGGCAAATTGTGGCAATCGCTACGATGTGACGTTGGTGTGTGGTGACGATATTCCGTATGACGACACGTGGGATCGGTCAGGCGAAGTAGCGCGGACTATTTTCCAGAAGCAAATCATTGCCGACCTCACGATACGGCACGTGCCATATCACCTCATCAATGGCGATATTTCTACTCGGATTGCCCAGGTGGTCCAGATTTTGGCGCAACTGCCGGCACGCCCATAAAAAACCCGGGTGTGACCGTTGCGCGGTCACACCCGGGTTACGGCACAAAACGCAATTTTTATACTTTAGGGTCATCGAGGTGATGGTATTCGCCACGCATCGCCAGCCAACGGACTTGCACGACGTCACGCAGGTTGCGGATGGCATCGCGGATGGGGTCGACCTTGGTTTCGACGCCATACTGCCATACCACGGGTAATTCGGCCACCCGATAGCCGCGGGCCATGGCGAGGTAGATGATTTCGACATCAAACGCTGTTACTGCGGCGCCCTGAATGACAGGGGCATCGGCGCCATAAATACGGGCGCGGTGGAAGAGGTCTTGGGCGACTGCGGTGCGAAACGCTTTGAAGCCACACTGGGTATCGTGGAAATTGCCCACCACAATCAAACGCACGATGGTATTAAACACGCGCCCCATCAAATGGCGATGGAACGGTTCGCCTTTGCGGTGAGCGCCTTGGCCTTCACGAGAGCCAATCACGACGTCGTATTGTTGTTGGGTAAAAAACGGCAGCATACGATCCCATTCTTCGATGGGAACGGCCAAATCGGCGTCGCACATGAGTACATAGCGCCCACGGGCGGCAAGTACACCTGCGCGTACTGCAAAGCCTTTGCCGCGATGATCGAGGGCGAGCAACTGCAATTGTGGCCATTGTTGAGCGGCAGTCTGGACAATCTGGGCAGTGTCATCGCTACTGCCATCATCGGCGACGATGACTTCGGCATCGAGTTGGGTGCGCATTACATAGGTTTGGATGGTGGCCAACGTCGCAGGGAGCCGCATATGTTCGTTATACGCCGGGATGACAATTGTCAAAATCGGCTGATTCCCTGTTGGCATTACACTTCCTCACTCCCCATCAACAACATCATCTTGGTGCTATCTACCTGTGTCGGAATTTGGGTCCGTTTCGCCAAAAACTGGCGGATATGCCCCCACGCCGCCAACTGGCCGCGTAAGCGGGCTCGGGCAGCCTGGCCACGAATATGCCAGGTTGCATCAACAAAAATCTGGATTTGGCGCCACAGCATAATCCAAATGTAATGTCCAAACAACGGCGCCGGGATATTTTTGAGCCAAACCAAAGGGAAATTACGCCCACAATAAAAACTCGCCAGTGCGCCCCCACCCGTGGCACTCAAACGGTGATAGACAATCGCCGTAGGCACAAATATAGTGCGCAAACCATGCAGACGCGCCCGTAGATTCAAGTCGACATCTTCGCAATACATGCCCAAATCGCGATCAAAGACATCACCGGCCACCGCAAGTTGATTGAGGGCACTGCGTCGATAGGCAGCAGCCCCGGCACATGGACCAAACACCTCTTGGGGGTGTTGGAATTGCGGTGCATCGGCTTGCCACACGCCCCGATTACCCGGAATGCCATCAATCCGATAAAAATCCCCGGCCGAGTGAATAATCGTGCGCCGATCAAAGAGCATTAATTTACTGGCGGCAAAAGCGTATTCGGGGTGGGATTCGAGTGCGCCGATTAATTCGGCCAGCCATACTGGCGTCACTTCGGTGTCGTTATTGAGCAATACCACGTATTCGCCCGTGGTTGCGGCGATGGCGGCATTACACGCTGCCACGAAGCCTTGGTTGTGAGGCAAGACGAGCAACTGCACCTCGGGATAATTGGTACGCACAAATGCGACTGAATCATCGCACGAGGCATCGTCAACCACGATTACGCGCATATCGGCGTGGCGTGTTTGGCGTTGCAAGGCAGCAAGACAGATTTCCAAGTGGGCGCGCCCGTTATAATTCGGCACGATGACATCAATCATTGCCACGCTCATCCTATTGTTTCAACAAATGCCTGCACCGCTGCTTGCCACGGGCGCAAACGAATCCCCATTACGGCCCCCACGTGATTGGCCAGTGGTGTATACAATGGCACCCGCCCAGGACGCGGATAATCAGCCAGCGCCATCGGCTCGAGGGTGACGTGATGGCGTCCGGCGGCAGTCAAGGCGGCCTGCGCCAAATCATAGCGCGAACAGGCGCCTTCGTTGACCAGATGGTAGGTGCCATAGGCGTCGCTAGTAATTAATTGCGCCAAGGCTTGTGCCACATCGCCCGCGTGCGTGGGTGAACCAATTTCGTCAATGACCATCCGCAATACAGGACGGTCATTGGCTAGACGCAACACGGTACGGATAAAGTTCCGTTCGCCCCCAAACAACCAGGCCACTCGCACCACATAGAGTCGATCGAGGATTTCGCGGGCTGCGAGCTCACCAGCATATTTGGAGCGGGCATAGGGGTTAATCGGGTTGGCGATATCGTATTCAGCATAGGGGTGGGTAGCAGTACCATCAAATACTTCGTTGGTACTAATTACCACCATGCGGGCATTACTACGGCGGGCGGCTTGGGCCACCCAGCGGGTGCCTAACGCATTGATACGGTATGCAGTATTAGGATCTAGGGCACAGCCATCGACATTGGTCATGGCGGCGGCATGGATAATCACTGCTGGGCGCAATGCCGCGATTACATCGGCAGTTGCTGGTTGGCTCAATTCAATCTCGGCATGCCCCAAACCCACCACATCGTGGTGCGGTTGAAGTTGCGCCACCACGGCTCGTCCCAATTGGCCGTTGGCTCCAGTTACTACAATCCGCATGACGTCCCCAGCTGTCATAATTCTCTCGTTATGGTAGAGCAACATACCGTGCACGTCAACATTAACCATACATTATGCGATCCAAAATATTCCGGCATAAACACCGAAAATGCGTTGATGTGCGGAAATACATGCATGTAATCCATGCCGAAAATAGATTGTCGGCGTGGAGGGGATTCAGGTCGAAACGGCTATGGTACTATATGTCTATCCAATAATTGGTTATATCAAGGAGCATCGTCATGGCCACACACCCCCTGCAAGCCCAAATCGACGCCTATATTGATGCCAATCTGCCTCATTTCATGACGATTTTGGGTGAACTCTGTGCCATCCCTAGTGTGGCCGCCCAAGGGCACGGCATCGTGCCTTGTGCCCAACGGGTCGCCGAATTATTTGGCGAAGTGGGCTTGACTGCGCAGATTATGCCCACTGCCGGTAATCCGGTGATCTATGCCCACAGCGATAGTGACCACGCCCACACCTTGCTCTGCTACAACCACTACGATGTCCAGCCGGCCGAGCCGTTTGAGCTCTGGAATTCCCCTCCTTTCGAAATGACCCGCCGCGACGATTTACTCATCGCCCGTGGCGTGGCCGACGACAAGGGCGAGCTGGTGAGTCGCATTGCAGCGATTGCCGCAGTACAGCACGTACTAGGTGAATTGCCCGTCAACATTAAATTTCTCGTCGAAGGCGAAGAAGAGATCGCCAGCCCCAATTTGGCACCATTTATTTTGGCGAATCGTGACCTGCTCAACGCTGATTCGTGCGTATGGGAATTCGGTACCCACAACGGTAACGGCGAACCAGTGACCTACCTCGGGCTACGCGGAATTTGTTACCTCGAATTATCCGTTGAAACGGCCAAAATCGACACCCATTCGGGTATTGCCGGCTCGATTTTGCCCAATGCCGCCTGGCGCTTGGTGTGGGCGCTCAACACCCTCAAAGATCAAGACGAAAAAATCCAACTGCCTAATTTTTATCAAAACGTGATTGCCGCCACCGCCCGCGACATGGAATTGCTGGCGGCGCTCCCCGATAATGACGAAGAAATGCAAGAATTGTTTGGCAATGCCTCGTTCTTGCACAATGCCCGCGGGGTCGAATTGCGCCGCCGCGAGATTTTCGAGCCAACCTGTACGATTTGTGGCATCACCACCGGCTATCAAGGGGCTGGCCAAAAAACAGTCTTGCCGGCAGCCGCTAGCGCCAAAGTCGACTTCCGGCTGGTACCCGACCAACGCCCCGAAGATGTGGTGGCCCAGCTACGCGCCCACTTCGATGCCAACGGCTTTGGCGACATCAAAATCACCGTCGTCGGGGCCGGGCGCCCCGCCCGCACGGACCCCGACCATCCGTTGGTACAGACATTGGTGGATGCCGCCCACGACGTCTATGGTCGGGCCCCACATATTTGGCCGATGTCGGGTGGATCGGGCCCCAATTATCTCTTTTCGCATGAGCTCAATGTGCCGATTATCACGCTAGGGGTGGGGTATTCGGGCTCACGCATCCATGCCCCCAACGAAAACATCCGCATCAGCGACTTTCGCAATGGCATCCGCCATATGGCGGCGTTGTTGTTGCGCCTCGGCAATGTCTAACCAAACGAAATACATCCTTCGATTCCATCCCCGTGCTGACGGCGTCAGCACGGGGTATTTATCAATATCGGGAGGTAATTTCACCACAATGCCGGCCGATTTCGGCGCAGTAAAATTTGGAGAAACCACCGCTGGATTATTGGGTTTACCTTAGTGCTTGGCTATCTCCCCGATGATATTTTCATGAATACACGAGTAATTATGCCCCGACCTGTAATACTAGTAGCAAAAGAGGCCTAAACACTATTCGTAATCAACGATGAATAGTAAAATACGTGCTATAATTAGCATGTCAATTAAACGTATGGGACTAGCACACGCATCTGTGAAGACCCACCTTCAGCACACCGGTTACGGTAGCACCTGGCAAGATGTGCGGTTTAGTTCATACGGTGGAATGGTCGGCAGTGGGGTGAGACCAGCGGATTGGCTTAGAGTTGTTGTATATACGGGGCGTATGTCTCGTGACTGTCCAAGTGGTGGACAGAGGAGTGAAGCGAATGCGTGTGAAGTTGTTTGTGGGTAACTTGCCTTGGCGGATGACCAGTGAGGAATTGAGCGATGCGTTTGCTCCTCATGGCGAAGTAATCAGTGCTCGAATTGTGATTGATCGCGACACCCAACGCTCACGGGGCTTCGGCTTCGTGGAGATGGAAGTCGACAATGTGGAAGATGTGATTCAGGCCACCAATGGTCTCGAAACATTCGGTCGCCCCCTTCGCGTCAACGAGTCAGACGAGAAGCCCGGTTTTGACCGTCCCCGTCGCGGCCCCCGCGATGATAATCGCTACTAAATCACGCTAATTACCACGATGGGGAGCGGCCAAGGTGCGCCACTTCCCGTCGTGTTTTTTTGTGCCAAAATTCCTGCGTTAAATCCAACCCTATCTCGTTTTTTATAATCCACCTCCACAAAACCCGTTTACAATAACGATGTCTCTTTTTTATATTTCATGCAAGGAGTTCGTCATGCAGATGACTCGACTTGGTCGCACTGGACTGCAGGTCAGTAGTGTGTGTTTGGGTACCATGACATTTGGCAATCAAGCCGACGAAGCAACATCACATGCCATCCTCGATGTGGCCGTCGATCACGGCATTACCTTTATCGACACCGCCGATGTCTATCCCCTCGGCGGTGACTTTAGTAGCGCGGGGCGCACCGAAGCAATCATCGGCACGTGGCTTAAGGCCCGTGGCAACCGCCACGACCTGGTGCTCGCCACCAAATGTCGTGGCGCCATGGCACCTGGCGCCAACAACGAAGGATTGTCACGCAAGCATATCATGGCAGCTTGTGATGCCAGCCTCAAACGCCTAGGCGTCGATTATATTGATTTGTATCAATTCCATGCTCCCGACCCCGAAACCCCCATCGCCGAATCACTCGAAGCCCTCACCGACCTGGTGCGGGCTGGCAAAGTGCGCTATGTGGGCTGCTCAAACTTTGCCGCTTGGCAGATCATGCAAGCACTCTGGACCAGCGATCAGCGCCAATTGGCGACGTTTGTGTCGTTACAACCCCGCTACAACATGTTGTTTCGCATGATTGAAGACGAGATTCTCCCTGTGGCGCGCCAATACGGCCTCGGCGTCATTCCCTACAATCCCCTTGCCGGTGGCATGTTGACGGGACGCTATATCAGCCAACGCGCCGTCGAGCCAGGTACGCGCTTTACGCTCAACAATAGTGGTGAGCTGTATCGTAAACGCTATTGGAACGACATGGTGCATGACGTGGTGGCTGATTTGCATGCCTACTTTAGCGGGCGTGGCATTGCGTTGACGCATGCCGCCTTGGCATGGGTGCGTGCCCAAGCCGGCATCACCGCCCCCATCATCGGCGCAAGTCGCCCTGAGCAATTGGCCGAATCACTGGCTGGGCTCGATGTGGTGCTGGATGCCGAGGCGCTGGCCAAATGTAACGAGGCGTGGTTTGAATTACCCCGTGAGCGTGATATCAGCGTCGCACGGCGCTAATTGGTGGTTGCCGCAATGCAACGCGCGGGGGGATGGTAAATACCATCCCCCCGCGCATTTTTATGGATACTTACACAAATGGATTGGCACTAGGGGTCAGAATCAATTCGGGGATGGTGGCCCGGGGGGCGAGGCTGGCCACGAATTGCACCACTTGGGCCACATCGTCGGCTTGCAACATGGCTGCCCGCCGTTCGGCACTGACTGGTGCGGGGCGTTTGTCGATGAGTGGGGTATCGACTTCGCCCGGATGAAGCATGGTGGCGCGGACGCCGTGAGGTGCTTCTTCTTGGGCCAATGTGCGCACAAATGCGCTAAGGCCACTTTTGGCGGCGTTATACGATGCGCCACCGAGACTACTCGGACGGGGCACCGATGTCGACCCAATCGCAATGATGACCCCTTGGGCGTTACGTACCATTGGTAAAGATTGACTGATGAAGTGAAATGCACCGTTGAGATTGGTGTCGATCATCATCTGCCACGAGGTAGCGGTGAGTTGGGCCATGGTGCGTTCGGGCAAATTAGTGCCGGCGGCACTAACAAGCACATCGATGCGCCCATGCATGAATTCGACTTGGGCGATGGCCTTGGCGACGGCCTGCGGGTCGGTCACATCACAGGGGATGACCACACCACGATCATGGCATTGCAACGCCACTTCTTTGAGGGCCTCAACCCGTCGTCCCATCAACACAACCGTCGCACCAGCGTCGGCGAAGCGCACCGCACAGGCCGCGCCAATGCCGCTCCCGGCACCACTAATTACCACGATTTGACTCATGTTGCCTGCTCCCGTCGCGCATCGCGCGCGTTTTTACAAAAAGAAATAGTACGTCGATTCTCATACCGCCCCGTCCCATTTATGACGTTCCCTATTGGCGGGCATAGACAGACACGTGTGCGGTACTTTGGGCATCAAACGGCGTTTTTTGCCAGTTGGCAAAACGATGTACGAGTTGCAACCCAGCCATACGGGCCATCAAATCCATTTCGCCGGGGGTAATTAGGCGACAGACGATGGGTTGCATGCTGATGCCACTCGCAGAGATACGCACATGATTTTCAATCAGGTGTTGCGTGACCGGATCATAGCGGGCCACATCAAACATCACCGAATCGAGGTTGACTTGCTCGGCATGCACATAGTCTGATTTGCCACTGGGCATCCAGCTATGCGGCAAGGCGGTTTCGACCACAAAAACCCCCTCGTCACTGAGGTGCCGGGCGGCATTGGCAAAGCACGCAATCTGGCCATCGACCGTCAACAAATTAAAAATGGTATTGAAGACCAGATAGACTAGCCCATAGCGCTGCCCCATCTGGACGCTACTCATATCGCCTTGGACGACGTGGATATTTGCCCCTGCAGGCTTGGCATGCAGGCGGGCAATCATGTCGTGCGATAGTTCAATGCCGTCGACGGTCATACCGCTCGCGGCTAACGGGAGCGCGATGCGCCCCGTACCAATGGCAAACTCGAGTGCAACTGGGTGGGGGGCGATGGTCTGCAAAAACTGTACGGCGGCACCTTCGTCACCACGGAGCTCATCATCGTAGCGAGCCGCCACCGCTGCCCCAAAACTACTGGCCGGGTCAAATCCCTTCATCAGCACACCTTCGCTAAAAACCCTGAGTTGGTCATACATATGCCCAACTCAGGGTCGTTTGACACTTACCAGTGCATGGTTACGGCCAAGAATTCGTCGCGTTTGATGCGTAAGCCCTCGTACATCTCGGGGGCGTTTTCGGCATGGACATGGTGGGTAATCATGTTTTTGAGCGACAATTTGCCGGACGCCGCAAAATGCGCCAGCAACGGCAAGGCCCGGTCGCGGGTGAATGGGAAGTGGTCGCGTACCGTGGTGCCGATGGCACTGCCGTGCGCTCCGGTAATTGTCACCGAGCGACCATGCAAATCCCAGTACGAGTCGAAGTTTTGGATGATACCACGCGGGCTCCCCACCAACACCACTTGGCCCCCATCACAGACCAATTTCAAGGCATCTTGCAGGGCTGCAGGTACGCCAGTGGCATCGACCACCACATCGGCGCGCCGCCCCAACATAGCTTGGATTTGGGCGGCACCATCACCGTTGCTGGGATCAATGGTTTGTACGCCATAGACTTGTTCGGCCCAGGCCCGCCGTTGCGCAATGGCATCGACCCCGATAATCGGATAAGCGCCGGCGGCAGCATACAAACGGGTAGCGATTTGGCCAATCATGCCCATGCCGAGGATAGCCACTGCTTGCCCCAAAATCCGCTGCGATTGCACCAACGCCGTAAACGGGAAGCGGGCCAGCGAGAGCATGGCGGCATCTGGGGCTGGCACGTGAGCCGCAATCGGCCAAATATCAGCATCAGGACCCACATCGACCACGGCATAGCTTTCGTGACGCCCCGGCCAAATCACACGGTCTCCTTCTTTGAATTGGCTGACCCCAGCCCCAACCGCCACGACATGCCCCACGGCGCTATAGCCTGGGATAAAGGGGAACTTGGCCCATAAATTTGACGGGTCTTTCAGCCATTGATGGATGCCGGTATAAATGGCCAGCTCGGTGCCGGCACTAATCCCACTCGCTTCGGTGGCAATCACCACTTGATTGGCACCAGCTACGGGGACATCATATTCAACCAGTTCTACGGTGAACTCTTTGGGCATTACGACGCGTAAACCACGGGTCATAGGAATCTCCTTTGTCACAATTCGTCAGCAACGCAGTTATTGGGCCGTCCAGCCGCCATCAATCACCAAATCGGCGCCCGTCATAAAGGCCGAAGCGTCGGATGCGAGGAACAAAATTGGACCTTCGAGGTCACGTAAATTGCCCCAGCGCCCGATGGGTAAGCGATCGATGAACCATTGGTAGGCGGCCGGGTTGTTGAGGATGGGTTGGTTCATGGCGGTGGCAAATGGTCCTGGGCACAAGGCATTGACCGTCACGCCACGGCTGGCCCATTCGAGGGCGAGAGTGCGCGTCAATTGGATGACGCCCCCTTTGGCGGCGGTATAGGGGGCACGTTCGGCGAGGCCGACATTGCCGAGCATCGAGCTGATGTTGATGACCCGTCCCCAACCCCGTTCCAGCATTTGGGGGGCCAAGGCTCGGGCACAATAAAACGGGGCCGAGAGGTTCAGACGAATCAACTCATCCCATTTTTCGATGGGGTAGTCCACGGCAGGTTTGCGCAAATTAACACCGGCGCTATTGACCAAAATATCGACCCGTCCCACGGCAGCCGCCATCGCTTCGACTTGGGCGTTGTCGCTGACATCGGCGGTGTAAATAGTTGCCTTCTGGCCCGTGTTGGCATGAATCTGGTCAGCGAGGGCTTGCAGTGGCTCGGCGCGCCGCCCCACCAAAATCACATCGGCGCCGGCAGCGGCGAGCGTGTGGCTAAATACTTCACCGAGGCCACCAGAGGCACCGGTAATCAAGGCCACGCGACCCTCAAGGCGAAACAAATCAAATGGGTTGGTCATCGCATATTCCCTTTGGTAGCAGGTATCAATGTGCGCAAATGGGCCACACTCTGGGTAAACTGGGTTTCTTCGTAGGCACCAAGTGCCAAGGCATCTTCGTCGCGTTCCCACGGCGTGCGCCAATCGTCACTGGCACTGCGTACATGCTGTGCCGCAAATGCCAACAATGGGCGCAATGCCTCGATGCCGTATGGCGTGGGGTAGCCTTGCCACCAGGCCGGATCAAACACGCGAATATGCCGGGCATTAATCGCCGCCAATTCGATGTTGCAGGTGGCAGTAGGCGCATGGGTGGCCAGTACCGCAAACAAGGCGGGTAAATCGAGCACTCCTTGGCCGAGGGCACTGCGCACCAGCAAATAGCCTTGATTGGTCAAATAGAAAAAATAATCCTTGAGGTGGACATTCACGATGCGGTGACCCAAGGCTTGGGCAAAGGCGATGGGATCTTCGGCCACCGCCAGTGGATTGACGGCGTCGAGTGTCACGCCGATATGCGCGCCGCCTACTTCATCGCAAATGCGGATTAAATCGGCACTATTGAGATCTTGGTGGTTTTCGGGGGCAATCACCACGTTGTATTGTTCGGCTAACGGGCGCATTTTTTGCAGGACCGTGATTTGCTTGGCCAGATGTGCATCCCAGCCACCAGGGAAGGTAGCCCGGGCGCCTTCGAGCATGCCACTCAGCATGACCCGGGCGATGGGGGCCCCCAGTGCCGCCGCCGCCGGGATCAAATTGGTCAACATTGCTTCATCGATGACAGCGCCATCAAGCACAATCGCAATTCCCAACGAATCGGCACGCTTGCGGAACTCTCTGAGGCCGTGGGTGGTGTGGTCTTTGATGATGTCGAGGGGGATTTCGATGGTGGCCAGATTATGGTAAGCCGCCAATTCGAGTAACGCGTGGGCATCATATGGTCGTGGGCAGACCCGGGCTGTACCCACGCCAGCAAAGCCACAGCGCCATGGGAAGCTATAGGCGGCGAGTCCAATTGGGTTTTGCCCAATATGCATTGACATGTATATACACCTCTATAAAACCAGAAGCGGGGTGTTTCATCATGATGAAACACCCTGCGCGTCCTATTTATTCGACATTGCCATTGGGGCGCAACACCGCTTTGGGGATGGCTAATTCTTCCATCGCCATGAAGCCTTCGTGCCAATCGAGCAAATCGAATTCAGTCACGAGGGGGGCGACATTGATTTGCCCGGTACCCATCAATTCGAGGATGCGCTCCCAGGTGCCATGCAAATGGCTAAACGACCCTTGCAAGGTGGCGGCTTTGGCGACGAGGCGGTCGATACTAAAGCCCACCGGCGCCGGTCCCCAACCGATTTTGGTAATTTGGCCATTGGGGCGCACCATGTCGAGACTCTGATCGAGGGTTTTGGAGACACCCACGGCATCAACGACGAGATGCGCACCAAAGCCGTCACCGGCATTGAGTACGGCACTGACGACGTCTTGTTCGTCACTGACGAGTACATCATCGGCGCCCATTTGTTTGGCGAGCTCGAGGCGATTGCCGTCACGGCGTAAGCCGACCACGCTAATCCGGGCCACCCCGGCCAAGCGCAATACCGCAATACACATCAAGCCAATCGGGCCGGGTCCCATTACCACCACATGGTCGGCCGGGCGAGGCCGGCTTTTTTCGATGATGGCGTTATAGGCCACACAGCCGGGCTCGGTCAGCGAGGCATGACTCATCTGCACATGGGCAGGGATGCGGTGCAAAATTCCCGGCCGGCTAATCACATAATTGGCCATAGCACCATCGGCACCAAAGCCGAAGCCTTTGCGGTTGGGGCAGACGTTGTATTGGCCGGCACGGCAATACGGGCAGATGCCACACACCCACGACGCTGTTTCGGAGACCACCCGTTCACCGACGGCAAATTCGGTGACGCCAGCGCCGACGGCGGCAATCACTCCAGAAAACTCGTGGCCGAGGATGCGGGGTCCGGGCATTTGGTGATTATCACCTTGCCACACATGGATGTCAGTCCCGCACACCCCTACGGCGCCGACCTTCATCAATACCTGGCCTGCTTCAGGCGCGGGTACTGCGACTTCTTCGATCTGGGTACGCTCGCGTGGGCCACGATAAACGAGCCCCTGCATCGTTGCACTGCTCATAGCGATATTCCTTTTGTCTGCAAAAAATGGTCTGTGGGGCGATTATAGCACGGAGCCACATGCGTGAAATGGATGCGTCACTTTTTTGACGCAATCAACACAATCCCTACGCCAAATAATTGCTGGTACGCAGTGATTTCATATCTTGCAGAAAAACCACAAAATAACATGAATCGATTCATGTTGTTTTGTGGGGTCTTGTGCATTACCCTTTTTTATTACTGCAAAAACGACCAACGATCAAATGAAGCGGCTTGACCAAGGGGATTACCATCGTCATCTGACACATTCCAGAGCACGACATTTTCTATCAGAAATCGACGGCCAGTACCACTCACACGCACCCCAGCATAGCCGGTAATATAACCTTGGCGGGCTACAGTATCGAGGGTGGATTGGCGGTCTTCGCGGAGCATCGGTTCGGCGGTGACCCGTGATGGGGTGGCACAAAATTGCGCAGCGGTCATTTCCCACAATTGCAACGCCAGCGCATTGCCATAATTCAAAATCGGATCCTCTTCAACACCATGCGACAACACCACAAACGGTGCGGCAAACAATTGTTGGGCGTCACGAATTGCATCACCCAGCGACGGTAATAACGCTTGGCCAACGACACGGTGGAACGAGCGGAGCAAATAGCCAGCATGGCGCGTAGTTTCACTATCAGGCAGCATAATTCACATAATCCATTTAATTAACATGTGGCCATACGCGTAATTCTACTGTGACGGGTTGCTCATACGAAAACTGGGCCACAAGTTGTCCTGGGGCGCTTCTGCTTGGTATCATAAATGCCACTCTACCACCAAATCGCTGCCCTGGCTCAAGCATTTTGTACGAGAATGGGTTGTCAATCATTGTCGTTATTTTGTCACTCATATGCCATTGCCCCTCGAGATCAATAATCGATAAATCAGCATAGTGCACACGACATGAGGCACTTCCAATTGGACGATTGTTGACCACTGTCACCATTCCCACCATATATTTCTTGCCATCAGGCGCTTTGCGTCCTTTAAGTTGGTCGGCATACGTTACATCACGAAATATTATTAAAATATCCGCAGCCTCATTACTATTCCAATACCCAAACCGCGGTAGACTTGTACGATAATGACGCAAATCAGATTCGGGCAATATACCTGTGGTCGCCAAATAATCGGCGACTACAAACGACGCCGATAAACCAACATTCGTACTTGGTGTTACAGTGGTTGTTGGCACTTCCGACATTTCTTGCGCTGCTGATGTGAGTGATTCGCGCCCGAGCAAGCCCAACTGCACCCGATAGGGCGCAGGATTCTCGGGGTGGTATTCAAAGCGGGCGCGTTCAAACATTTGCACTTGATAGGGATTTCCGTTAAGTGTTGCGGTATAAACACCCGTAATTGGTAACCCAAACAGCGCCGTGTTTTCGGCAATCGAAAACGAACCACGCTGATGTGACGCAATCCCATATTTCCGCCAATACGCATAAAACTCCCCACACACATATTGTTGCGTCGTGGCAAACCATTTACAATCTTTGCGGGCTGATTTGGCGACACCTGCACTGTCGACTTCGTTGATGGCACTTGCAGGTGCCATCCGTACCCCTGTGGTATTGAGTAGATAATCACTTCCCAATAAACCAATTTCGACGTCGTATGGGGCTCGCTTATTGGGATGCAGTTCGATTCGATTGCGTTCAAACAGTTGCGTACTAATTGTTACGCCATCTACCGTTGTCTGGGTTAATTCCCCAATTGGCAACCCAAACACCGCCAAACCACCGTGGGCTTGCCAATATGTGTAGATCGCACCATCAATGCAGTACCCTGTTTCGCCGAAACAACGTGTAGCAGCATTGACTGGCGTAAGCCACAATCCGCTCAACACCAGACACATACAAGCAATGTATATTCGCAATCGCATACGCAACATCCCTCTACTATTCATCATTTTTACATGTAGCAATACCTACGCCAAAACACCTCACCCCTAGCGTCATTCCATGCCAGTTGCGAT
>JBBAWW010000005.1:0-10229 GCA_040397035.1 Roseiflexaceae bacterium
TGACCGCGTTCAGCTATGCTAAAATGATGGTATCCCATTGATGACTCCTGTGTAAGTGTTGTCTGATAACTCCATTTTACACGTGTTGTCAGTGGGAATTCATTTCCGTTTTAACTGTCGCACTTCATATTACAATCCGCCATGAAAAATAGTAATAATTGACTGAGTTGATCGTATATCCACCAACAACCGTACAATAAATTATCTAAAAAATAGATATTAGTCGTTTTGCGACTAAAAAAACCAATACAAAACCAATTAAAAAGTATATGCTTTATCTACTTATATTTATGCCCACTCATCAAAGGAATTACTATGCGTTACCGTACCTATGCACTCTTGATTATCACTTGTCTAACATTGGTGAGTATCATTGGGTATCTCGGCGTTAGCGCATTGCATAACTCATCACCATTGCAACGGATAAAAACCGCCCAAGAAATCGCCAAATTAAGTGGTCAATATCAATTCCGGAGCGAAATAGATCAGATTCGCAATTACGAACCCCGAATCACCAATTATGCCCGCCCCAGTCAGCACGATCAGTTTGTGATTAGTGGTGACATCAACGAATCAACCCAAACTAGTCAAATCACCGTCGCCAACGCCAACGGCATCATGCTCGAGGTACGGCGCGAACGGGGTGTTACCTATATGCGCCAAGCGGGCAGTGGCTGGCAACGCACCACCGCTGCGAGTAGCGTGGGCATGATTAATACGTTGAGTTATTTGGCGGGCGTCACCAATCCACGGAGCAATGCCCAAGACCCCAACAATTACCAATTTGGCTTTGACGGGGCGGCATTTACGGATCATTTTGCCCGCTTACTCAAGGCCGATGCTAGTCACGGTATCAAATACAACGAAGAATGGTATGCCCTCGCGCAATCGAATCAATTTAGCGCGGCCAAGGGTCAAGGCCAACTCAGCATCGATAGTGACGGCCTACCCAAAGCGATGGAACTGAGCTTTGTGGTGGCGGGCGATCAACAATCGGGTAGTACCACCACCACCATCAAAACGGCGTTTTTTGCGTATGCCCGTACTGGTCTGGCCCTACAAAAACTGGTCAATAATCCGCTGTTGATTGTCGGAAATATGCTGGGCACCGAGAGCGGGACCATTCAAACTGTAATGTTTAGCCTGCTGGCACTCTTGGCGCTGGGGATTATTGGTGGACTGGCACTGCGGTTCCGTAACCGGTTGTATTTGCCGATTACCATGCTTGCGCTTGGGATGATGGTGTTTCAGCCGTTTAGTAATATCCCCACCAGCCAGGCGGCTAACAACACGGTGAATACCCCTGGACCACAAGACCCCAATACGCCACCATCAGACGAAGTCACCCAAGCAAGCCAACCCCAATTCAACCCACTGATTGCGCCGCTGAATCAAGTGGCGAGCATTGCCTTACCCAGTGCCAGCACCAGCACCAGTAGTGGTACAGTCACGGGGAATGCCAGCACCAGTCGGAGCCTCAGCACCAGTCGGGCAGTGACTGGCGAACTCGACACCGACAAAGACAAACTATCAGACAGCGACGAAGCGCTCAAAGGCACTAGTCCAACCAAAGCCGATAGCGATGGTGATGGCCTGAGTGATTATGATGAAGTGCGACTTGACACAAACCCGCTCGTTGCCGACAAAGACACCGATGGGCTCAACGACTTTGCCGAAGTCCAACTCGGTACCAATCCCAATAAAGCGGATAGCGATGGCGATATGCTCAGCGACTCTGTAGAAGTAACCAAGTTTACCCAATACCCTGGGTCAACCAACAAATTCTATACAGACCCACTCGTTGCCGATACGAATGGTGATGGTATCAATGATGGCGTAGAGTGTAGTGCTAAGCTTGATAATGCAACGAGTAATTGTAACGACACCAACAACGACGGTGTACCCGACTTTTTGTCGTTTGACAATGACGGCGACAAGGTAGGCGATGAATATGATTTGACCCCCAATACCAGTCGGGCCACGGTATATACCGATGCGGCGCCCTATACCTACAAAATTCTCAACACGGCTACAACGGTCAAACCACTGTTAGTAGACTTCCAGATCCGACCAAGCAACGAAGCCCTGTTGTACGTCAACAATGCGGTGTATGATTGGCCCGCCGGTGATACCGAGGGGCAATTCCAGCGAGGCAAAGATACCACGTTTGCCAACAGTAGTTTGTTTAATTCGACCGATGCAACGGCCAGCAATGGCGATATGCGCTTGACGGCGATGTTGGAAATCCGCATTCCTATCAGTAGTGGCAATTATGGCAATCTACCAACAGCTGCGTGTCCGAGTGCACTTAACGATACCATCCAACTCAATTCATTAGACAGGAATTCGTGTGTCGATACCAGCAAAACCAAGCCATTTGCGCTAAATGTGGGCTGGAGCAATGATAGTCAAGGCAAGGTCAAAAGCAACGAAGTCACCGTCAGTATGCCACTCACCACTAATTACGATGCAAGTGGCAGTATCGTCGCTTATACGGGCACCATGTACTATGCCACAGGGCCACAAGCGTGGCTGAGCGGCCATCAGATGCGTATGCAATGGGTGGTGGCTGCGATTTCAGATGCCTGCCCAGCCAGCAAACCTGATTGTAGTACCAGCGAGCGGGTTGATGCGGTGACCGTGCTACAAAACTACTATGGGGATTGGAAGCTGATTGGGATGAGCGCCACCGAGAGTTCGGGGGTCAAAGCGGCGGTCATCGCCGAAGACAGTAGCAAAGCTGTCGTCACTACGGCCGAAAAACGGCGCCTCAACATCAGTCTACTCAGTGATTTGCTCAATGCGAGTTTTGTGACATATCCGTTTCTTTCGATTGACAAAACAAGCACAGACAAGACCAAATCAATTCCGCTGTTATTTGACAGTACCCAAAACAGTGGAAATTTGGAGACAGCGAAATACGGTATTGATGGGCAAGCTACCCTAGTCAAAACATTTACTTATGCCACGTCTTATGATGTTGTGAAATTAAGCGGCACTGAAATCCCTACAATACTCAATGGATTAGTTAGTAAAAGCGGTAATTGTGAAAATAACACCACTGTGGTTTGCCGACCAGCAGTAATTGTACTTACCGAAAGTAATGAACGTAAAATAGCCATGGGAAGTGGCGATAATATTGACTTTGCTGGTAGTGACAGTACAATTATCCGTGCAAAAACAGGGATGTTGTTCAAAATAAAATCAGGCAAATGGCAACAAGCAGAGTCGGATGATTTGGCGAATGAATTTGTCGAAATCCAAAAAGGTCAAGCAGTCGCGGCGAATCCATCACCAACAAGTATGACCGAAACCGAATGGAAAGCACTACAACAACAATTAATCCTCACCAGCATCACGTCATTTATCAACCCAGAATCAAACGCATACCTAGTGCGAAGTATGGCCGCACTTATGGCAAAAATCACCCAAAGTTCGTTTCAGAGTTCAAATCCTAGCAGTTGGGCTGCCGCCAATACAGGCATTTACAATCAATACAAAAAAGTCTTTGACAATTTATTTGAAAAATTACATCAAAGTGGAGTGGCTGCAGCAACAAAAGATAGCAACGACAAAAACATTGCTACTAGTTCATTCTTACTTTTGACTATCGCAGCAGATGTACTAGGTAACTTTGACGATATCGCTGCTGGTGCTACTAGTCGCAAAGTGGTTGGAGCCTCAGCGGCACTCATTGCAGCCGGAGTAGTACTGCTTATTGCGGGGGCAATCAGTGCTGCCACTGGCGTAGACCCTGCTATTACCAAGGCGATAAACATCGCAGGACAGACGACGCTGGCTGTTGCTGCAACGTATGCGTTAGTCAAAACAGCTATCAGCACAGCTGCTGTCATAAAAGCAGCTGGTGGCAGCCTGACCGCAGCGAGCACCGCAGCGAGCGCCGCAGCGAGCGCCGTATCAACGGCGGCTAAGGCCGCCAAAGGTTTGGCAATAGCGGGAGCGGTAATTGGGATTGCAATTGCCGTAGTATTTGGGATCATGACAGCAGTGAATGCCGAATACGGCTGGCAAAAAGCCAATGCCATTTCGAGTATGATTGGTACTTCATTAGCGATTGCCTTCGTACTCGCGCTTAGTTTTATTCCTGTTATTGGCCAGTTAATAGCTGCCGTAATTGCGGTATTGGATGTGATTGCAGCACTGGCGTGTAGTGCCCTCAGCGAAAAAGAGCAACGGAGCACTGCCGGCAAGTGGTTGTGTGGTGGCATCACCGGCATTCTCGCCAATCTATTTACACCCTATGCATCAAATATTGTGGTAGACCCCGATGATGCGTGGTCGCACTATATGAAAGTAGACAGTACCAACGATACGTCGTTGAGCACACCAACAAGCGGATTCCGGGTGGGGAATAGTATTACGAGTGGTCTCAAAGTCACCGACTATATTGAGCGCATGCCCTTCCCTTCTACCTGGATGGCGTTGCCCTACTTTTGGCAGTGGAATAGACAAGACACCCGTGAAGCATCGTTTAATTATGCTCTTGGTACCACCCAAACAGACATGGCCTATAGTATTTCGACGGGGTCACAATTAGGGTCGTGGCAAACAAACAGTTGGTGTGATATCACCAAACCTGATTGTATGTATTATTCAGATGGCGCCAAAACCTATACCTACCGCAAAAGCATCACCGTCAATGCGACCTCGCCATTTACGCAATCAGGTATCAACGTCACTATGCCCGATTTGTATCTGTCGACGACTTTCAAGGTACCGCAACAAACCTGTGTGATTGTGGGCTGGTTTTTTGTGCCGATTCCGGCCTGTTGGATCGAAACCCACACCGCCAACCCCAAGTACATCAACATCAATGAAGACAGCAAAACCAAGTACGATATTTTCCCCACGACCATCAACGAATTCATCGCGTTGCGTTCCAAAGAGAATGGATATACGTTTAATTGGTCAGATGATACCGCCACTCCCAGCTTCCCCAAATTTAAAGATGCCGACAATGACGGGCTGAGCAATGACCTCGAAATCAAGAATAATACCCGTGATGATACGAGTGACACGGATGGCGATGGAGTCGCCGACAATCGTGAAGTCGCAAATGGCACGATAGCCAATATCAAAGATAGTGATAACGATGGACTCGACGATAGCAAAGAGATTGTGTACGGTACCAATTCACTCATGCCCGATAGTGATGGTGACGGGTTGCTCGACAGTGAAGAAGTGGTCCACATGGACAGTACCGGCAAAGTGGTGGGGGGCTGGGATGTCACCTATGCCATCATCAACGGTGTACCGCAAGTAACCTGGACTGGCTCGAATCCCAACAGTGCCGATGGTGATAATGACGGCATCATCGACTTGCGTGAAAAGGTACTCGGCTGGAGTCCCTATGCCAAAAACAGCGGAGATATTTTGAGTGTGGCCGGCAGTGCCCGCGAAGCCTTACAAGCACTCTTCCAAGTGGGCTTCGAAAGTAAAAGCGCCACCGGATTTGCTAGTTCAGGCATCGCTGCCGCCAATGTCGCCTGTGTGGGGATTTGTCCGACCGTCGATACTACCGCTCGCATCAGTAATCCTTCATTGGTATTTAACGGATCACAATCACTGAATGCAGGGGCAGGATCGAATTTCGACAGTCAATTCACCGTCGCAGCCTGGATCAAGCCAAACGGCAACACTACTCAAACAATTTTCAATCAATCCGGACAATTAGGCGTATTCCGCACTGCCACAGGCAACATCCGGGTACGGATTGCCACCGTGCGGGGTGTTTTTGATTATGTCTCTACAGGCATCACACCAGTAAACAGCTGGAGTCATGTGGCGCTTACGTTTAGTAATAAAGTACTGGTGGTCTACATCAACGGTGTTGAACAAAGTCGGAGCAATGTCCCTGGCCGGCTTAGCGATTTAGATCGCGCGAACAATAATTTCACGATTGCACCGGCAGTAGTAATTGCCGAAGCCAAACGCTATTGTTTTTGGGTTTTTGGGTGCGTTACGGTAAGCGGTGAATCAGCCAACGCCTATACTGGTGGACTCGATGACGTGGCAGTATTCCAAGTGGGATTACGTGCGCAAGAAATCCAACAACTCAAGGATGGGTTCATTACCAACGGCAATGACCTGATTGTGCGGCCTGGCGACAGAATCATCACCTCGGTCAACGCCACCAACAAGCTGCTCGGTCGCAGTATGCAAGGGTATACCACGGTCAGTGGGGTATCGAGTGCCAATGGATTCCAATCAGATCAACTCACCGAAACATCGTTGGCGGCGGCAGCCAGCACCTCGTTTGATGGCGAAATCGAGTTACCTGGCCAAATTAACTATGCCACCACGCCATCGAGCTATGCCAATAGTTGTGTGTTTGGCGCAACCGAATTATGTCTCAAATTCGACGAAACAACCACTACCATCCCGATGAAATTCAACGATTTATCGGGTAATAACCGGATGGTAACAAATAACCAAATAACCTGCACAACCACCGCAGCCTGTCCCGTATTCAACAATACAGACAATAGCTGGAAGTTTGTCACCACCACTAATCTGCAAACCAGCGTCACCGTCGGGAACAACATTAGTAATCACGACTTTAGCATTGCAGCCTGGGTGCGGCCCGAAGGACAATCCGTATCACTACGCACCATTGCAAATAGTACCAATACCAATGCGGTGCTCCAAGTGGCACTAAACCTAGAGCGCCCGCAATTTACGGTAGGCAATAATTCGCTGATTGCCGACAACGCATTACCCCTCGAGCAGTGGAGTCATGTGGTATTTGTGATGGCGGCACAGACCCGTCAAATCTATGTCAACGGCATCCTCGTCAAGCGCGATAACACTCAGATCGCCTACCCCGGTAGCTATGGCGTATTGCAGATTGGTAAAGATGCTAGTACGAATTCGTTGGCGGGGAGTCTCCGTGATCTACAAATCAACTCACGGGCGCTCACCCAACGCCAAATCACGTCGTTGGCCAATACCTGTGAAGACCCCAGCCTGATTGCCTGTATTCCACTTACCACAGACTACAGTAGTTTTGGCATTAATCAGGCGGTGGCATTGCAGACGGGACCGAGTGGATTCAGTTACAAACTACCCGATGGCTATGCCGCGTTACTCACTGAGCAAAACTTCACCATAATCGGCAAAGTTACTTTAACCAATAGTACCCAAACGATTTTACAAACGGGCACGGCGATTGGTACGGGCAATAGTCTCAAGTTGTGGGTTAATGGTGGTGTTGCCGCATTCACCATTGGGAGCAAAACGGTCACCACTGCGGGAGTCTTAGCGACGAATGTCCCCTATGTGATTGCCGCCCGCTATCAATCGGGGGTATTGTCACTAAGCGTACAGAGCGCAAGTGGTCAGAGCATCCAAACGAAAAGCAATCAAATCAGTGGGCCAGCCTTGTTACAAGGGCAAGAGCCGCTGAGCATCCAACAAAACACGGGCATCCAGGTAAGTAAATTGCGGGTCTATCGGGTGGCAGTGAGTGATACCACGATAGCCGCAGTAGCGCGCTATGTGTTGCTGGGCACACTGGGGGTCGCCCTCAACCAAGCACCGGTGTCTGACCAGCTCCAAGTCAATGTGGATGCCCGCACCAAAGTCATTGTGCCCGACCCCGACTTCGAACGGTCTCCCCTGCCCACAGGGAACTGTACTACGAGTAGCATCGTTATCTGTTTGCCGTTCACTGTTGCCGATGCGCGCTTTAATTCGCCATTGGCAGGCGCCACCGCTACGCAATCATCGTTGTTAATTTTACCACCATATGGTGCGGGTTGGCCTGCAACAAATGCCATCGATGGCAATAGCGCAACGTTTAATCATACAAATAACACAACTAGTAGTCCTTGGTTACAAATCGACCTAGGCAGTAGCAAAGATATCAATAGCGTAACCATCACCAATCGCGCAGATTGTTGTAAAGAGCGATTACGGGGTGCAGTGCTATTTCTCAGTAACACCTCATTGACCAGCAACACGACCATAGCGACCACAAAAAGCGCTGCCACGACGTGGCGCAACATTGCCTGTAACGATCAATCAGCCTCTTGTACGACTGACGGTACGGTGATGACCGTCACATTCCCCGTCGGCACCAAGGCCCGCTATCTGCTCGTACGCAACCCAAGCTCCAGCGAACCTGGGTATAACAGTGGGGTTAACAGTCTGTCTATTGGTGAATTGACCGTCGATGGAACATTAACCGCATGTGACAAAACCAACAGTTGTCCAACAATTGATGGTGGTGCGATGTTTACGGCGGGGAAGCGACTCTCGTTGTCGAATACGGTCAGCAAAGCGACATTTGACAAGCAACGTGCGTTTACCGTCATGGCCTGGGTACGCTTGAATTCGGTGAGCGGCGACCACATTATTCTCGCAGACAAAATAGGGCATAAGGCACCAGTGAAATTGATGGTGCAAAACGGCAAAGTCATATTGGACCATGCGGGTAATAAAATAACGAGTGTGCAAACGCTCGTTGCCAACCGCTGGTATCATCTGGCGTTTTCCTATGGTGGTATGTATCCAGGGATTTACATCAATGGTGTTAGAGATAAAGAACTATCGAGTATGCCATTCCCGGTGACTACAGACGAACCACGCGAAATGTCCATTGGTGCAAACAGCGATAGCACGGCGTCGTTCGATGGCACCATGAGCAACTTCCAAGTGCATAACGTGCCGCTTAATGCGACCAAAATCAACAACGATGCTGCAATTTCGCCGGCAAGTGAGTTACGGTTTGCCTTGAACGAACCCACCGGGTCAGATGCCTTTAGTGACATCCAAAACACGGCCATGACGCTTGAGTGTGTCAGCGATTGTCCGCTTAGTGGCATGCCCGGTCGCGATGATCGCGCCGTCCACTTTGACAGCAATCAACCACTCAAATTAAGTACGGCCAGTCAAAATTACATCTCGTTTGTCGCCAGCAAAGACTATACGATGAGTATGTGGGTGCGCCCCAGTAAATACAACACCTGGTTAATTGGCGGGGATGCCAATAATCAACTTGCCCGGGTTGGAATTACCGTGGATGGCAAACTCAGCTTTGAACGCTCATATGAGAAACGTGTGCGTAATGGTAATGTGTTTGTCTTGTTAGTCTTGATAGCCTCACCGACCACCCCGCTCATTTCGAGTGGCGTGTTGCCACTCAACATGTGGTCGCACGTGTTGGTGAGCGTGGTAAATGGCACGGAATATGTCAGTATCAATGGCACAATTACTTCACGCGGTACACCAGCATACATCTTGACTGGTCAAGTAAGCGCAAGTAATGCGCTCACCATCGGCGAAGAATTTGCCGGTGATATCGACGAAGTATTCATCACCGCACTTGGCACCACTACCCAAAGCGATGTTAGCGCCCAGATGAAGCGCTCACCCAACTGGAATCTGACCTTTGAAGATACCATCAGCATGAATCGCATCAGCGTGACCGACGGCGTCACCAGTACGGCCCAAATCGATGCCGTGTCCTTACCCAATGATGTACCAGGTCGGGCAGGGATTCAGCGCTTTCAATACGCCGCCAGCTGTAATCTCCCCGAAATCATCGGTGCAGAGTGCCCCATCGGCAATACGGTTGGAATGGCAGGCATCGCCAACTTGTTCAACGGCAAAACCACCATGCTCCAAGTAGCCAACGGCACGACGCTGATGGACGAAATCAAGGCCGGCGGTAGCGTGCAAATGATGATCAAACCCGATGTAACTACGGGTACGCAAACGATACTGCATTATGGAAACAACACGGGTACCGATGCCTTCCATGTGCAATTAGTCAATGGCAAAATCCAAGTCAGCTTTGGGGCACGCACCTTTACCGCCACCAGTGCCTTGCCTCCAGCGTGGAATCAAATCTCGTTTAGTTTTGGGCCAGGTGGGATTAAATACTTCCAAAACGGTACCCAAGACACCACAATTGTGGAAAGTTGGACGGGTGCGGTGACCGAATTCACCACAAACTCGGCATATAAGTTGCGCATCGGTGGCAAATTGAGTGGCACGACCTTTAGCGAAATGTTCAAGGGCGGCATCGATGATATTACCTTCACCCCGAGCGCCGTCCAAGATGCCAAGATTTTCCAAATTGCCCGCTCACAGTTTTCACAAGCGGTTTCCAAAGCAACAGTGGCAAGTGTCACAATTGATGCAGAAGTCCCCACCGTCAGCATCACCAACCCAACCTATGTGGCCCGCTTACCCAACCAATTTAT
>JBBAWW010000005.1:10329-88564 GCA_040397035.1 Roseiflexaceae bacterium
CCACCGTCAGCATCACCAACCCAACCTATGTGGCCCGCTTACCCAACCAATTTATCATCAAAACCAGTGATGAATCGTCATACGTCACCCGTGTCACTGCCAACATTACCAGTACACGAAGTACAACAGGCATCGTACTGACCACCCCACGCTCATTCGAAATCAATGCCCCGGCCTGTATTGATGCGGTCAATGGCAGTGCCTACTGTCCAACCTTTGCAGTCAGCACCAACCCCACAGACGCCGTGGAAGGCAAATACGGGTTACAAGCCTATGCCTACGATGCCGTGGCCAATATGGGCGCGAGTAGTGCCCTCATCCTCGTCGACACCACACCTCCCACGGCCTCGTTGATTCGGCCATCGGGCGTCTATACGATTACCCGGGCAATCAACCAGACCATCCCCAAAATCACCCTCAATCTCAGTGCCAGTGACCCGGTGCTGGCAAATTCGGGGAATGCGCTGGGGAGCGGTGTGGCCCAAGTAAGTGTCAACATCAAAGATGCCAGTGGCCGCACCATCAACAAAATCCCGGTTCCCGCTAAACTCCGCAATGGACAGTGGGTGGCGCAAATATCGTTGCCGTTTGCAAATCCATCAGGATTCTATCAAATCGGCGCAATTCTCAGTGACAATGTGGGCAATACCAGTAGCGAAATCATGGTGGCCAATGCCAGTAACATGATCGAAGTCGACGGCACGGCCCCCCACGACACCATCAACTACCCATCGCCCTATAGTGCCGACCAATACTTTGTCAGCAATCAGGCCATTAGTGGGCGGATTTCGGACTATAGTGATGGCCGATCGCCGATTCAACAAGGGTTGCGGGTACGCCTCGACTTCGAAGCCCCAGATGGCACCCAAGCCTTTGATAACCGCGCCGACAACCGCTATAACAGCAGTTGTAGTGTGTGCCCAGTTATTGCGGTTGATAGCGTCGATACCAGCCGGCGTGTGGCCCGATTCAATATTGATGCGCTTGGGCAATCGCTTACGATTGCCAATGCCGCCACGGTACTCACCGGTACGTTTAGCATCGCCTTTATGGCCAAAATCAGTGACGTGGGCACGATTTTGAGCACGGGTATTGCCAGTAATCCGCGTTTGCGGATCAAAGCCGATAAAGCGGGTACGACATTCAAAGTGACCGCCCAACGCGGGACAACGAGTGTGGTAACCCCATCCACATTGACGTCAAACACCTGGTACTACTTTATCTATAGCGAATATCGTAACGGCACGGTACCGACAATAAGTTTGGCCTATGGCACAGACTTAGCGAAAATGCAAAGTACGCCGGCGACCAGCACATTCACCAAAGCGGTTGCAACGGCACCATTCCCTCCCATCCAATCCGACATTGTATTGGGAGCCATGCAATCGAGTGCCTTGTCAACGGCCAAAGAAGATTTTTTCAAGGGCAGTCTTGATGACATCATCGTCACCCCCTTCCCACTTACGCCACTTGACTTGATTGGTAAACCGGTAAGCCTCGGCAGTGGTGTGGCCAAGCACTCTACGCGGTTAGCAATTGATGAAGATGGCTTCACCACCAATGACGGTTTAGCAGCGCTGGCTGATTTCTATATGCCGATGAATCAGGCCGACTTGCCCATGGTGGACGCCATCAACGGCGTCCGCAGTACGCGCTGTGTAGCCGACAAAACCATCGCACCCCAGACCTGTCCGGCGATCGGTGATGGCTTTGCCAGCAACGCAGTCCAGTTCAATCGCAGTAGCGACGGACTCAAGACCGATTATGCCTTGCAAACCAGTGCCACCACCGCTCGCAGCATTGCACTGCGCGTGCGCATCAATGCAGCCGCCCAAACAGGGGTGATTGCCTGGGCTCAAGCAGTCAGAGGCACCTCACTGGCATTGCAAGTCCGCTATCAACAAGGTACCAAACGGCTCGCAGTGACCATAAATAATCAAACCGCAATTTTGCTGACTGCGGCTGAATCTGGGGTAATCATCAGTGACAACAACTGGCATGCAGTGGTGATCACCAGCCAAGGTACCAGTACCAATGAACAAGTCAATGTCTATGTCGATGGCAACCTGGTCGTCAGCAAAACAATTGCCGGGCATTGGAATGGTGCAGTGCTGGGGATGGGTGCGTTGACCGGTGTAAGTGCTTACAACGGGATTGCCGGCAGCACCACTGCCGCAGTGAATACCCTCGTCGATGACCTTGCCGTCTTTACGACAGCACTCACCAGCGCCAAGGTAAATGACTATAGCTTTGGCTATAGCACGGTGTATCACGAGACATTTGATGATGCCAATGCGGGCATCAATGCCACCACTCGTGACGACTCCCCCTATCAGCAACCGAGTACGATTACCAGCACTGATACCAATCTCACCCGGGTCATCGGCACAGTCGGGACGGCGGCGATTGCCTTTGACGGCAACGACGAAATCGTCCATCGCGACGACAATCTGCTCACCTTTGCAGATTACAATCAGCCCTGGAGTGTGTCGGCATGGGTCACCCCCCAAACCAGTGGTAGTACAGCGACCATTGTCAAAGGAATGTTTAACGGGTATGCCTATGAACTGTCATTGAATGGGGGCAAGCCACGCTTTAGCATGGCGGGCATCGTGCTCCAGGCCAGTAACCAGGTAGCGACAGCTAGTGCTAGTCATATCGTCATCAGTTCGACCGGCGCTACGGCCACGATGGTTGTCAATGGCACAAGTGTGGCAAGCATAGCGACTAGTGTTGGCACACCGGTACTGAATCGCAACGCCACCACCATTCCATTCACCACTAAATCACAATCAGCCGTTGATTCGTACGTCGCCAACAATGCCTATGATGGTAATCTCGACACTTACGCCCAAGTGCCGAATATGCGAGAGCCGTTTTGGCGAGCATTTAACAGTACCAATACACCTATCAACCAAATCACCATTTATAGTCGGGTCGCGGGTCAATCTCTCTATAACTTTATTGTTGAGATCCTCAACACCGCCGGACGCGTGCAATGGTCACAAACCATCCCTGGCACGGTCAGCGACCACATCACCATCCCTGTCCCCAATGGCATTAGTGGAGCACAGGTGCGTATTCGCGCAACGGGAATTCGTTCATTGACCATCAATGAAGTGCAAATTTCACAATCACCGACCATCACCATCGGCACGGGCTTTAATGGCATCATCGATGATGTACGCATCTATCGCCGGGCCCTCAATAACGACGACATCACACGACTGCGGGCCATGGCGTGGCAAGCAAGTACCCTCACGCAACGCATCGATGGCTATAGCTGGCAACGGTCACAAGTCAGCAATATCGAAGCCAATGCCAGCATCCAGAGTATGGCCCAAGACAACAACGGTAATTCCCAGGTAGCCATTGGTGAAACGCCACTGTGGAATGGTAATATCGACACCCAAGCACCGCGCGTGGTGGCAAGCAACACGAACGGCAACTATACGGTCTCGGTCACCGATCGCAACCTCGATACCAGCCAAATCAATACCCCCTGTGGTGCCAAAATAACTCTGCAAGAGCAAAAACCCAGCTCACTCTGGTTTCTGCAACACATGAGTGTCTTTGATGGTACCTACAATATCCCTACCAACGTCACGGGCGCATGTACCCTAAGCGACAGTCCCGAAATCGTCCGTACCAATAGTCAGGTAATTAGTGCCACCACCGCGTTGGCGTACGGACTGCGCTACGCCTATATGGGGGGCAATAATCAACTTTCGACCGTCGATGTGCGCGCTGGCCGGTCAATGCTGCTCCGCAGTATCACCGTGCCCGGCACAATCACCCAGATGACCGTCAATGAGTCACAGACAAGGTTGTACGTCATCAGTATCGCAAATTCGCTCACCTCGCTCCAAGTGTTTGATATATTGACCACCCCTGCGATCCCCATTCTGTTGGGGACGCTACCCATCGAACTCCCACTCGGTACCACTATCACCGAAATCGGGATTACCACCAACGCCAGCAATACCGATGCATTTGCGGTGCTGGCCGACTCAAGTACGCCCCAGAATCTGATTAGCATCAATGTCAGTAACCCACGCAACCCGATTCGGGCGGCTATAACGGTTGGGGCACCACAGCTGGGTTATGACTTAGCTGCCCAGAACGACATCGTGGTGACAGCGCATGGTGATGCCGGGGTGGCCATCTATCGCATCGATTCGTCAGGTGGATTAGATGCAGTCACCCAATACATCCCCGCTGGATATAGTCACCGTGTCTTCATGTTTGGAAATAATCTGTATGTAGTTACCGACGATGAACCATACAACGGGACAACAGCCCCAACGACCGCCAATACCGTGCGTACAATTCCGTTAATTGCGTCAGTATCAAGCGGAAGTGCCACGCTCGTCTCCACCATCAGCGAACGCAACAGCTACATGCACACCTCACCCCAGAGTGATGATAATGTGTCGTGGTACCGTATCAGCGATGTCACGAAATACCGCAGCAACGAACTGCTGTTGCTCAGCAACGATATCAATAGTGACGGCAATCAACGGATTTCATTGATTAATACCGCCGGCAACCAAGCATTCCTCGCGGCAGACAACCAAATCAACCAAACCACACCCCTGCGGATTGCCAGCAATAGTCAATCAATCGTCACCCTTACCCAACAAAATGGCCAAACCAACGCCATGGGCTACCAAGTGAGCGATGCGCGGTTAGCAACCAGTGCCTGTGATTTACGCAGTAATTGTACTGATGCACCATCAGCAATTACCACGGTACGCACATTAGGGCAAATACCCCCCACCCAACCAAATATCCAGCTTATCAATCAAACCAATTATTATTCCACTACATCACAATTGTTGCTGGTGCGGGCCGAGGCACCTGCGGGTATCAATGGGCTCAGCATATTTGCCAACAACATCCAAGTCGCAACGTTCCCTATCAGTGGTACACCACAATTCGTCGAGAATACGTTTGAATTGAACTTACCCAGCGGGACATATACCATTACCGCAACACTCACCGACAACGATGTCATCACCACTACCAGTGCCGTCATGAATACCATAGTTGATTTGACAGCTCCCCAAATTGGCATTTTGGATCCCGTGATTGGAGTCACTCAATTAGTCAATGAATTGTATCTGATTCGGATAGTGATTACCGACGATGTTGGACTCGACAATCTGCAAATCATCAACAAATTGACGAACGCCTATATCCCCTACACCCGCAAAAACCAAGGGAATAGCAGCCTGATTACCGCAACCTATAATCGGCGTGCCACCGATTCCCAAGGAGTCCCCATCCGGATTACTGCCAATGACAGTGCTGGTCGTAACACCAGCTTGGACTACACGGTTATTTTTGACACGGCTGCCCCAATTGCCAGTGATTTGGTCGTGAATGCCAAACTCAATGGCACCGTGGTAGCGCTCGCCCCTGAACAGACGGTCAATAGCATTAGCACTGCTGATCTCAATGTGGCCTGGAGCAAGATTAGTGATATTTCGAATATCGTCTTGAACCAGCTTGAGTACACCGTAAAAAACTTGAGTGGCTCCACCGCATATTCAATGACCCTGCCTACCAGTGGCTTTACTATGCCTGCAGGCAAGTTTTCACCACTGACCACCGCCGAAGCCAGCCGGCTGACCTTTGGCCAACGGCTACGTGACGTCCTCGGTAATGAAGCACTCACGCCACTATCATCGATATACGTCGATGCGCCGGCTACCCCCGACTACACCGTAATGGATGATGACGAGCCGACCTACCGTGGCTTCGTCAACAACGGCTGTGCCGCCCTCGGCGAAGACCGCCGCCCCACTAATGTGGGCATCCAACGCTTTGCCACTACCTGGGATGCCCAAGCCTTGCGCTTCAACTGGCAGGGCGCAGACTGGGATAGCGACGGCAATCTGTTTATCTACCTCGATACCATGGCCGGTGGAACGGTCAAAGCCTATCGTCCCGATAACTATACCCAAACCATTACCGATAGTGTTGCCCTTGGGGAGTCGTATATCACCTTGCCGGTCAATATGGCTGCCCGTACCATCGGGGGGAGTAGTAGTCTTGCAAGTTATGTCAATAGCTTCCAGTCGGGCTTACGCCAAAGCCCCCAAGGCACCCGTGCGACTACCGTCCAAGCTGCTGATTATGTCATCCATATCAAAAACCGTACCATGGCAACGATATTGCGCTGGGACGGCAGTAATTGGATCGATGAGGGCGACGTCCCCAACTACCGCTTCGCTGACGAACTTGGCATCAAGCAAACCGATATCCGGACGCTCTTTAGCCAAATCGGTTATGTGGCAGGCCAACCGCTCGGAGTAGTCGCATTTGCCACCACTCCAGACAAGTTTTTGCCGTGGAGTACCTTCCCCGGTACCAACCCCGTACGGACTGACCCAACCGGCAAAATCACCATCACGCCCATGCTCAACGGCTATGGCTGGAGCAATGCAGCGGCGGGGGTTTGTCCCAATAGCACCGTACTAAATCCCGATACCACCCGCGTCATTGCGTCACTAACGAGCACACCCAACGGGGTATCGAATCGAGCCATGGTCGATAATTTCGCCAACACTGACCCCGATGCGATTAGTGAAATCGTCGGTGAAACCAGCGAATTGTGTAGTCGACTCGTCGATAACAGTTGGTGTACGACGGTGAATCAATACGACACCGTGAGCAACACTGGATCGGCCTTCCTCGACACGCTATCTAGTGCACTCGCCACCGAGCAAGACCCCTTGGTGGGGAATAATTCGGTCGTCACTTATACCCTTACCATCCAGAACCCCACCAATAAGCCGACCCGTACCATGTACGGGATTGTGCAGACCTATGGCGGGATTTGGTTGACCGACGGCGATAGTAGTGGCACACCGCCAGTGGCCATCATTGGTGGCGGCATCTACGATTACCACAGTGTCAGTATCAGTGGGGTACGTGACTACCACCTGATTAAATTCAATCCTATTCCGGCCAATTCGAGCGTTTCGTTCACCCTTAATTCCAAAATTGACGCCAACAAAGCGCAGGCATCAGCCACCGACCGTCGCAATACGGCCAGCGTCGCCAAGCTTGAAGTACGCCTGACCGATGACGGTACGAGCACCAACATCAACCAAGCCCGCACCATCGAATGGCTGAATGCGGCAGTGGCGATTGACTCGGCTGCGCCTAGTCAAATCGTGGCCGACAATCAAGCACTTATCAAGCCAGGGGCGATAACCTACACCGGCAGTGTCAGCGATGACTCTGACGTAACGGCTGTCTATCTGCAATACACCACTAATAATGCAACCGCCACGCAACAGCTGAATTGTGGTCCGGCTGTGGCAGGGCGCTGGTCATGCCCACTCATCATCGACAATAACGTCACCACTCTGCAATACCGCCTACGCGCTAGTGACAAATACAACCAACAAAGCCCATGGAGTGCCTGGTACGGGTCAGTGGTCGATACCACCCCACCCCAATTTGCCTTTAGTGAGCAAACCAACGCCATGCTGGCCGCCAGCTACGTCGGTGGCAGCACCATCAATCTCACCGGGGTTGTCAGCGACACTGCCAGCGAAGCCCAAATCAAGGTGTGCGACGAAGATGGTACTCCATGCGAATATGGCATCACTTCCAACCCGATCATCAATCAATCCGTTATCACTAATACACTGATTAGCGGTACACAAGTCACCGCTCAGCCCTGCGATATCACCGACCGCGGTGATTACACGGCATTGCCAATCCAAATCAACGGCGCCGCCCAGCAACGGGTGAGTAATGTAGAAGTAGAAGCCCTAATCTATTCGCAAGCGGCCCAAGAACTCAATTTGTGGCTCCAGTCTCCGTCTGGCACGTTTACCCCACTATTGACGTCGAGTCGTAGCAACACCGTCAACATCCACCCCCGCTTCAGCGACAGCGCCATCGCCGATACAACGAGCCTGACATCGACCGTTGATATGGGGGGGAGTGCCACAGCGGTCAAACCAGACGGTAATTTGGCGCTCTTTGGTGGCGAACCAATGAATGGCACCTGGCAATTATTGGCCTGTGATCGCAATGAAAACAGCACGCTCAGCACCATCTATAGTTGGTCACTCACGCTGACCAGTGCTGGTACGAGTGTTAGCACGAATGCGCCGTGGAGCTATACGGTCAAGAACACCGCCGATCAAGATAACGTCATGCGCGTCTTGAAGCTCTGGAGCGTTGACAGCACCAATAACGCCAGTAGCTGGCGCACAGTGGCACTCAACATTGATACCGTTGCGCCAAACATCACCATTAACCAACAGGTGACCTCATTACTGCCTGACAGCCAAGCCACCGTATTCCAAGGCACGGCTAGCGAGGGTGGCACACTCAGTAGCGTGAGCGCCAATGTATATGACGCCACCAAGCTCGTCAGTAGTATCAATGTGGAATTACAACAAACCACCAGCCAAGAATTATCCCGCTGGAATTACTTGCAGGGGCGCAGTATCAGTGCCTACACCTGGCAATTACCGATTGATTCGAGTACCTTCGCTTCCGGAGAATACCAAGTCCAATTTGTGGCCGTCGATGTGGCTGGCAATCAACGGATTAGCGATGCCTACCCACTCACGATTGCGGCAATCACCACGCCAGCTATCAACGATATCGAATTCCCGTCTAGCCGCCGCACCGATGCCGCGCTACTCCAATACAACGTCAATACCGGCAGTGGGTCGTCGAGTGTGGTAACCACCATCAGCCTCGATAGCGATGTCACCGCGCCAATTACCGCGACTACCCTCATGATGTGGAATAGTAGTGGCATCACCGATACCGTAGCGCAAAACCTAATCACCACCACGCTACAAGCGACGTTGTTCTCCCAACTCGAGATGAATAATCACCTCGCAGCAGCGCTCGACACCAATAATGTACTCACGACTTGGGCGCTCAAGAACACCAATACCATTGCATTGACCACGCCTATCTCGAATGTGGTCCAAATCGCAATGGGCGATAGTAGCAACCAACATCTGTTGACGCTATCGAGTAGTGGGGTGATTACTGATTACCAGCCCGGTAATATCGTCCAAACGGTAACCACGCCGATTAGTGATACCGCCGTCGCCATTGCCGCCGGCACCACGCACAACTTGGCAATCCTCAGGTCAGGTAAATTATTTGCCTGGGGTACGAATGACACTGGTGAAACCACCATCCCCATCACTGCCACCATGGGTGTCAGCCAAATCGCCGCCGGGAACGGGTTCAGCCTGGCCCTCAAATCAGATGGGCGCGTGATTGGCTGGGGTGCCAACAATCTAAATCAAACCACCATCCCCATTAGTGCCACGGTCGGCGTCAGCCAAATCGCCGCCGGCGACAATCACGCCATCGCACTGCGCACCGACGGAGTCGTGGTGGCCTGGGGTGACAATAGTGGCGGCCAAACCACCGTCCCCATCAGTGCCACCAATGTGATCTATGTGGCAGCCAACGCCAACAGCAGTGCGGCCATCACCCGCGACGGTCTAGTACTAGTCTGGGGTGCAACACAGAGTGTGAATAGCTGTTGTCTGGGTACGAGTAGTATTGCGCTCAACAGTACGCAAATCATGACCAACCAAATGGACAGCACCCAAACCCAGACGATTAGCCAATCAGCCAGTCTGGCGCCTATCACCGTCCAAAATCGCTTCAACGGATTGTTACCAGGACGGAGGTATAGATACACACTCGTCGTCACGAATGAAAAGGGGAGTGCGCGCTATAGCGGCGTATTTGATACCAATCTGCACTACGATCAGTACTATCTCCCGTTCATCACAAATACCGATGCTGACGGTGTTGACCCAGTCAACACCACAAGTGGAAAGTAAGGAACACCGTCATGCATAAACATTTTTTCTATACCATCATCGTCATCAGTACTTTGATTAGTAGCCTATTTGGCAGCAATCTCACCTATGCAGCCCAATCAACTGCCCGCCAATCGGCAGGGTCTACTGTAGCGCGCGCCCAAAATCAATTAGCGACCGCAGCCGGGATTAGCCAACCCCAGGCAGCCTGTGCCGCCAGCACCAGTACAGTCAATGGTGTCAACATCTACACATTCGCCACAGTCGGAAATTGTACGTGGGTTGTCCCCACCACCGCCTATCAAATCGACATGCTGGTCGTTGCCGGTGGTGGTGGTGGCGGCTATAACTCCGGTGGTGGTGGCGGTGGTGGCCAAGTGAGCTATACCACCCAAGGGGTCACGCCTGGGAGCTCGCTCAGTATCACCGTCGGCGGTGGTGGGACATACGGATATTCACTGTCGACAAATGGCGTCGCTGGAGGTGCGAGTAGTGTCGCCATCCCGAGTGGGACAACCACCACTGTAACCGGCGGGAATGGTGGCAAAACATATAGTAATATATTTTCCCTACCCTATGGAGGCACTGCAATTGCTGCCGTCGGCGTAGATGCCCTGAAAACCAATCTCAACAACCTTGGCGGTGGCCAAGGCGGAAACGGCAATACCACAGGTGGAAGCACCGTCGGCGGTGCCGGTGGTGCGGGCTATAGTTCGACTATTACGGGGAGTGCCGTTACATTTGGCAGAGGTGGTGGCGGTGGAAGTTATGTCAACGTTGGTACCAAAGCTGCCTATTACGGCGACGGGAGCGCCGGTGGGTCTTACCTGTCTGGTGGCTGGACCGGTGCCCAAGGAGTTGTGATTATCCGTGAGTCCGGCAAAGCACCCCTGTCATGCCCCGAAACAACCAGCATCGCCGCGACGTTTTTTGCGGTATGTGCGACACCAATGAAAAATATCACCAATAAACAGTCTTGGCTGGATCAATCAGGGTCATCGCTGAATTTCACGGCATACGAGGGGTCCGCAACGGCAGCAAGCACCAATGGACCACAACTTGCGAGTCTCAACAGTGGGGCCTATCTGTTTGATGGGGTGAATGATTACTTTAGCAGGAACTTGGTCACAAATTCAAAAAGTAACGTGTCGCTGCAAGCGACATTCAGTACCACTGATGCCAGCAAATTAGGTCAGCTGATTGCCTACAACGGCAGTGACGCCTATGGCAACGGCTATGGCCTCGCCGTCAATAGCGACAGTGTCGCAAACAAAAAACTCTGGGTGCTCTATGGAGGCGTGTTGTGGTACGACACCGGATTTACCATCAATAGCAATGCCTGGTATAACGCAGTGCTGGTTATTTCGGGTACCAGTCTCAAAGTATACGTTGATGCGAACCTAATCTACAATGTTACGGCCTCGGTACCAAACACCCCCTCCCTCAAAACCGAAATCGGCCGCAACGATTACGGCAACGGCGTGCGTTATTTCAAAGGTTCAATTTCGTCAGTCACATTCTATAATGCAGCCCTGACGCAAGCCCATATAACTACACTCTATAATGGCGTCGCGACCAACCCCACCGCAACGCGTACGAGTACCCAAACCGCAACCAATACCCGCACCAACACAAGTACTGCCACGCGGAGTAATACTCCGACGCAAACCGCAACCAATACCCGCAGTAATACTCCTACGTCGACCAATACGTCGACTCCCTCGAATACCCCAACCAATACTCCCACCAATACTCCAACCAAGACCCCAACCAAGACCAACACCCCCACATCAACCAATACCCCCACATCAACTAATACCGTCGTGATTGCGGCACCGACCCAACCACGCCCCGTCCTTGGTGATAGTGGCCAAATTGTAAGTTGGGGTGTTAATGCCCCCTACAAGCTCAGCGCCATCCCCAATGGCACAAATTCAGGGATGGCCCAAGTTGCCATGGGGGCACACCATGCCTTGGCCATCACAGCTGCCGGGAGTGTGATTGGCTGGGGGACCAATATGAAGGGTGAGCTCACCATCCCGCCCCTCACCAATGTGGTCAAAGTGGCGGTTGGACTTAACCATAGTGTGGCACTCAAAAGCAACGGTGACGTAGTGATGTGGGGCGATCCGGTTGCCCGTACTGCACCCGTTGGGGGCACGCTCACCAACATCACCCAAATCGCCACTGGCGACCGCCACACCATTGTGCTCCGCAACGACGGCCAAGTATTTGTGTATGGCGCCGTCGGTCAACGCACCACCGTCCCAGCCAGTGTTGCCGACAAATACATTGTGGGTATCGCAGCTGGTGCAGATAGCTCGTTTGCGCTGGGGAGCGACGGCGCCGTCTATCAATGGGGCAAAACCATGACGTTGCCAGTGCGAATTTCCGGCAGTATCATGCGTATTTTTGCTACCGGTAATCTGTTTGGCGCCTTGCGTAGTGATGGTGAGCTCAATTTGTTTGGACCAGCGGTCAACAATTTGACCCTGAGTGGCAGTGCAGTGAGTGTGTCGAGTGCTACCAGTGGCTGCCCCTGTGTCAAAATCCCCAGTATGGATGGACTACGAGCCATCAATCTCACCAAATGGGGGGTCATTCTGGCTCGGCGCTCACGCCAAACCATCGCATTCGCCTATAGCGGAAGCAGCGTACCTCCCACAGTGCCCCTCAACACCTATCAACTCAGCACCTATCCAGGCCATGCGTTTGGTATCGCAGTTGCACCAGTAGATTCACAATTGCTGATGCCCACGGCAACCCCCGTAACAGATCTTACTCTGCGCGGCGCCCAAACATTCAACACCCCTGGTTATTTGCGCATGTGGGGCAACGATACCGCTATCACTGATGCCATTCCCGAAGCAGCCCAAAGTGCATTGCTCCAAATCGTGGCTGGATTCCGGCATATGACGGTACTCCGTAGTGACGGTGCCGTGGTGGCGTGGGGCGATAATCGCTACCAACAGCGCACCGTCCCCAGCGAGCTACAACAATCCCGACCGCTCACCGATACCCTGCGGGTGGTAGCACTGGCATCAGGGGCCAATCACACCTTGGCGCTACGGAGCAATGGCACGGTGGTGGCCTGGGGCAACAACGATGCCGGCCAAACCACCGTCCCCGCTGGCCTGACCAACGTCGTACAAATCGCCGCGGGAGTACGCCATTCGGTGGCCCTCTTGAGCGATGGAACCGTGCGTAGCTGGGGTGATAACAGCTTCGGGCAACAGAATCTACCATTACTAGGTGGGATCGCCAAAATCGCTGCAGCTGGCTGGCATACCATTGCCCTGCGGCGCAACAACACCGCCATCGCCTGGGGTCGCAATAGCAGTGGCCAAACAGAGATTAGTAATTTCACCAATGTCGTCGATATTGCGGCGAGTAGCGAAAACAGTATCTTGCTACTTGCCACTGGCCAAGTCATCGTCGTCGGTCAAAACGACGACGCCCAACGCCTCGTACCCACCGGCTATTATCAACAAATCGGGGCCGGTGACATGCACATCCTCGCCATCGCCGACAACGCCCAAGTCGTCGGTTGGGGCAATAACGGCAATGGCCAAACCAACATCCCCCAGGGTCTCTGGAATCCCTTCCAAGTGACTGGCGGTTCTGGGTTTAGTGCGGCCTTGATCCAAGGTGGGCAAGCGCCAAATCCCACCAGTACACCACCTGCACCGACAGCACCCGTGTTCCCCGTCATAGCCACTGCACAGGTACCACCCAGCCATGCGCAACTCATTACCATTGACAATGGCAGTGCGAGTGCCATTACCAGCTTCAACAAAGCTGAAGTCACTATCGCACCAGGGATTAGTGCCACACTCGATGGCACTGGGCTGGTCACGACGACCCGCCAAACAAATGCCCCGCTCTGTAACATCCCCAGCTGGTATGCCGCCGCCAACTATCACGTTGCCTTGGGCACCTACGGCATGGTGCTGGGACTCGATCGCACCGTGCATGCCTGGGCAGAGTGTTGGGCTAACCAACCGACAGAACCAAACGATATCACCAACAGCATCCCCAGCGCATTCCAAACCAATGTGGCCGAGATTGCCGTGCGTGGTACCCACATGCTCATCCTCACACTAGATGGTCGGATCTGGTCGAATCAGGTGAGTATCCCCCAGATGACCAACATCATGCATATCGCCGCCGGCCGAGATTTCGCGGCGGTCTTGTTGGGCAATGGCACGGTCCAAGTATTTGCCGACGGTAATCCCGACGGGGTCAAAACCATCCCCACCAACGTCAGCAACATCACCGACATTGCCGCCGGCGATTATCACATCCTAGCCCTCAACAACAACGGCCAAGTCTATAGTTGGGGCGCCAATCAACACGACAACGGCCAAGCCGACGTGCCGTATGCTGCCACCCAAGGCAATGTAGTTGCCATTAGTGCCGGCGAGCAACAAAGCATCGCACTGCTCAATAACGGCGATGCAGTGGCATGGGGCGACTACCCGGCCAATACCATTGACACACTCGAAGACGTAAATCGACTCCACCGTGTCTCAGGGATTGCCACAGGCGATCGCCAAATCGCATTGTTAATCGATAATACCCAAGGTGTGACCATCACCCCTGTGCCCAGTGTAACGCGGCTGGTGGTACCAATCATGACTCCACGTGCCAATGATGCCCAATTCATCGCCAACCAAATTGCCTGGTACACCATGGCTGATTTCAGCCAACCACAAACATTCAACGGCGCACCCCAAATCTACAATACAGGGCTAATTGCCAAACAATCGTCGGTATTTGAAGGACACGATGCCAATCGCGCCATCGACGGTAACACGATGGGAAATTGGTATGAACCCAATGCCGCAGATTCATCATTAATGCACACCGATACAACAGAAAATCCGTGGTGGCAAGTCGATTTGGGCAGTGTGCGCGATATTAGGAGTGTTACGATCTACAATCGCACTGATTGCTGTATGGACCACGTCGATGCCTCAGTCGTATTTTTGAGCAATACGGACCTCGCAACATCGACAGACATGACTTCCAATAAAGCCAATGCTGTCACTTGGAAATCGCTCATCTGCGATGACCAAACTGCTTGTGAGACACCGGCCGGCGCCAGTGAAACAGCGACCTTCCCCGCTGGCACCCAGGCTCGCTATGTACGTATCCAACGTGATGCAACAGGGTATCTTGGTTTTGCCGAAGTGGTCGTCACTGGCACAAGCAACCCAGTCACTTTCAGCTGTGGCTCACCACGGGCCTGCCCCACACTCAACGCGAGTGATACACCGACCTTGGTATTTAACAATAGCCGCAACACCGAGCTGATTTCGTCAAATGCCATCAACCTCAACGGCGTGCCCTTTACCATCCGGGCCCGGATGCGCCGCGACAGCCTCAATCGCCCCGACGTAATCGCCAGCCTCGGTAATCCCAGTGGCGTACGCCAATATTTGGTGCTAGGGGTCGACAAAGAAAATCGCCCCTATTGTAGCTTCTATGGCGATGATTTACGCAGTACCAGCTGGTATGTCGACCAAGAATGGCATAATTATGCCTGTAGCTATGATCCCACCTCACGCACCCGCACCCTGTGGCGTGATGCCCAAATCATCGGCCAAGACATCGTCCGTGGTGCATTCACGCCACCGGCGGCGCCACTCATCATCGGCCGGCGCTACGACAACATGTCAGGGTTGACGGGCAGCATCCAACAGCTCGACATCGTCAACCATGTCCTCAGCCAAACCGAACACATGTACCCTGAACTAGTCACCGACATCCAAAAAATCAGTGGGCTGGTATACGACACGCAATTACAAAGTATTGCGCCAAACAAGAGCACAACGCGCTGTGGCAGCAACGGGATTACGTGTCCCATTTGGGGCACGGCGACGGTCCAAGAACCAAGCCATGATGGACAAATGGCCATATTTGAGGGCAATCAACGCTTGCAAATCGACAAGCCCGCCACCCCCAATGGATTTAGCATTGGCTATTGGGCCCGTTCGATTCGCGCCGATTATGGGCAAACGATTGTCTCGCACCTCAATAGTGACGGCACCGGCATGCGCATGGGCAACTACTACTCCTACTACTCCTACGACTCCTTCACCGATACATACAACTTCGTAACCGGCTGTACGTGGACCACCATGCAAGATGGCGAACCAGGCTCATTTGAGATTACCAACCCTATTGACGATCAAAACTTGTGGCATCACTATCTGTGTAGCTTCGATACCACCAATGGTCTGCTGGCTTATTATGTCGATGGCGTACTGATTAGCCAATACGATGGTGTCTACACCCAAACGGTCACGGCGCCGGTGGTGGTTGGGTATACCCCGGCAGGATTGCCCAATTTCACGGAAGGCTACTACACCGGCTGGCTCGATGATTTCATGCTGTATGACAGTGCAGTGTCGGCAGTGGGAGTGGCGTATATCTATAACAGCACCAATCCCCCTACCCCACGTGAAATTAATCCGCCGCCCCCCTGCGAAATCCCCGAGGGCTGTCCAATTCCCACGGCAACGCTGCCATTCACCGCCACACCCATAGCATCATTCACGCCAGTAGTGGCAAGTAGCAAAACACCCTTTCCAGCCACGGCCACAGCTACCATGCCGGGCATCACACCCTATACGGTGACTCGTACCCTCACCAGAACCGCCACCACAACCAAAAGCCCCACCGGCACCAAGACATTTACCATCACGCTCACGCCCACGTTACCATCCGCCACGCCATACCGTAGCCCAACTCGCACCGTAACCAAAACTCGCACACCCCTCGGTCCAACCCAAACGATGCTGGTCCGCCGGAGCCCCACCTCATATGCCCAAACCCTGACCGCCACGGCACTGATGCAGTATAACCAAACCCAAACGGCGATTGCGCTCACCACGACGGCTGAAGTTGCCACTGCCACCGGATCAGCGACCGCCTATCCACTACCCGCCACGAGCACGCGTACCCGCACCGCCTACCCCATCCCTGCCAGCAAAACGCGCACTGCTACCCGCACGGCTACCGCAACGGCTACCGCCACCGCAACCGCCACCCCATAGCCCCAATCTCCATGGTGTCAGGAATTATCCTGACACCATGGGGTACTCAAATACCAATCCTCCACCCCGCGGCATTTGGAATGCTGCGGGGTGGTCACACGAAACCTGCGCAACCGAACGAGCCTATCTCCAGCCAATTCACGGCCGCGCACGACGTGTTTTCCATAACATACAACAACGATTGACACTGCTAATACCTACGCCAAAACCCTACCCCTGGCGTCATTCCATGCCGGTTGCGATGGCAACCATAGCGTGGAATCTCCCGAGGCTTGCCACAGCAGCGTGTCAGGAATTATCCTGACACCATGGGGTACTCAAATACCAATCCTCCACCCCGCGGCATTTGGAATGCTGCGGGGTGGTCACACGAAACCTGCGCAACCGAACCAACCTACCGCACGCTGATTCACGGCCGCGCGTCGAGTGTTTTTACAGTAAAGTAATACATATTTTCAAAAAAATAAATATTTAATAATAATGGAAGCTAAATCCCATCAAAAAAACATAAACTCGGCGTTTTGCGACGAAAAAAATAGGTAAAAAAATGCAGTTAAAGCAATATAATAATGAAATAACATTTATACCAATCCATCAAAAGGATTACTATGCGTTATCGTATCTATGCACTTTTTATTATCACATGTGCGCTATTGGTGAGCATTATCGGGTATATCGGCATAAATGTAGCGTATACTTCGTCGCCATTACGGCGGATCCAAACCGCCCAAGAAATTGCAAAATTAAGTGGTCAATATCAATTCCACAGCGAAATAGATCAAATCAGTGATTATGCGCCGCGGATTACCAACTATGCCCGCCCCAGCCGGCATGACCAGCTGGTCATTGATGGGTCGATCAATGAATCATTACAAACAAGTACCCTTACGATTGGCAATGCCAATGGCATCATGCTCGAAATCAGGCGCGAGCGCGGTGTTACCTATGCGCGCCAACCTGGCACGGGCTGGCAACGCACGAATAGCAACAATACGGCCCAAGTCAATACACTCAGTTATTTGGCGGGCATGACTCATGCTGCGGTGAATCCTCAACGTGCCAATAGCTATGATTTTGACTTTGACGGGCTGGCATTTACCGAGCATTTTGCCCGGCTTTTGAATGCAGACGCCGCCCACGGGATTAATTACAACCAAGAATGGTATGCGATTGCCAATTCGAGCCAATTCAAAAAAGCCACCGGCAATGGTCAAATAACGCTAGACAGCGATGGTTTACCCAAAAATATGGCGTTGCAACTCACCATCCCCGCCAGCGACCGCGCAGGCAGCGTACAAACCAGCATCAATACGACATTTTTTGCATATGCCCGCACCGGTCTGGCCCTACAAAAATTAGTCAATAATCCGTTGTTGATAATCGGAAATATGTTGGGTACTGATAGTAGTGCCATCCAAAACATATTGTTCGGCATGCTAGCCATCATGGCGGTGAGTATCATCGGCGGATTGGTGCATCTGTTCCGCACGCGGCTGTATTTGCCGATTACGCTGCTCGCATTAGGGATGATGGTATTCCAGCCCTTTAGCACTATCCCTCGTTCATCGGCGGCAACCAACCAGACCACGAACCCGACCCCCGGCACCGATACCACGACCACCAACACCACTGCTCCACCGTCGTTTAACCCACTGATATCACCACTGCAGCAATTCAGTGGCATTGCTTTGCCCAGTGCCGGGGTCCAGGGTAGTGGCACAACCGTGATTGCGACGCAAGCAAATAGTCGGGCATTGGGCAGTAGTCGGGCCGGCAGTAGTGACCTTGATAGCGACAAGGATGGCTTAGCTGATAGTGAAGAACAAACCCGGGGCACCAACATTAATTTAGTTGATACTGATACTGACGGGCTCAACGATTATGACGAAGTCAAATTAGGCACCAATCCCCTGCGCGCAGATAGCGATAACGATGGACTCAACGACTTTGCCGAAGTGCAATTGGGGACCAAGCCAGGGAGTGCTGATAGCGATCTCGATGGCTTGAGTGATTGGGTGGAAGTGACGAAATTCACCCAATATGCAGGGTCAAGCAATAAATTCTATACCAATCCACTCAGCGCAGATACCAATCACGATGGCACGAATGATCTCGTTGAATGCCCACAAAAACTCATCACTGCCAGCGAACCGTGTACCGACACCAATCGTGATGGTGTGCCCGATTTTCTTTCGTTTGATAATGACGGCGACAAAGTCCCTGACAACTATGATTTGTCGCTCAACGAAACGAGTAGTGGCACTTATAGCGACGCCAAACCATTCACCTACAAAATCCAGAACACCACGAGTAGTATCAAACCACTCACCGTCGACATGCAGATTCGACCGAGCAACGATGCGCTGCTCTATGCTAACAATGCTATTTATGATTGGCCGAGTAACGATAGCGATGGCCAAGTCACGCGGGTACGCAACAGCACCTTCCAGTCGAGTAGTGTGTTTAATGCCACTGATGCCACGGCCAGCAACGGTGACATTAAAGTGACTGCCATGCTCGAAATCCGCATTCCAGTGAGTAGTGGTCAATACGGTAATTTACCGGTCACAGCATGTCAGGGCAGTACCAACGAAGTAAAGCTCAACAGTGCCGACGCAAATTCGTGTATCGACAGCACCAAAACTCGCCCCTACGGCATGAGCATCGGTTGGAGCCGGGACGCACAAGGGAATATCAAGAGCAACGAAATAAGTGTGAGTCTACCGCTCAACCCCGATTATGATCAAAGCGGCACGATTGTCGCCTATAGCACAAAAATGTATTACATGACCAGCGCTCAACCGTGGGTCAACGATCATCAAGTACGCCTGCAATGGATTATTTCTTCTATCCAAGATAGTTGCCCTGCCAGCAAACCCGACTGCACCCCAAGTGAGCGCATCGAGTATAGTTCGTTGCTGCAAAGCTACTACAGCGACTGGTCACTGATTGGCATGCAAGCAACCGAGAATCTAGGAGTCAAGGCCAGCCTAATCTATGAAGATATCACCAAAGCAGAAATTACCGATAATGGCAAGCGCCGCTTGGCAATAACCCAAAACGCCAACTTCCTCAAAAGTAATTTTGTGAATCTGCCGTTTTTGCAAATCGACGGCAACGACAACGACAAATCAATCGCAGTATTATTTGACAACACCAAAAACAATGCGGCGGCTGTTTCTACGACGAGTTATGGACTGAACAAAAACGCCACGCGGGTGTCGAGTTTCAACTATCCCACCATGCTCGACATGGTTGCCATCAACTCTACCGAAATTCCCAAGGTGCTCAATAATTCGCTTTGTCGCAAAAATGGCAAGGCCGATGATTGTGCCGAAAAAACCACATTGCGCACCGGTTGTGAAAACAACACCAGCGTCGCTTGTCGCCCTGCCATCATTATCGCCACCGAAACAAATGAACGCTCGGTGGCATTGTCATTTAGCACCAATAGTATCAACTTTCAAAATCAAGAAGTCATTGTGTCACGTACTGCCAACGGAATCATCTATGGGATTAACGCCGGGCAATGGGTGGCATTGACGAGCAATAACGACATGTCGACCGAGATGACAGCGATTCAACAACAATTTGTCAAACCCACTACCCCAACGGCACTTACTGACCAAGAATGGAATACGTTCAATCAATCGTTGCTCTTCTCGAGTATGGCATTATTCGGTCAACCCCAAGCCCGCGGCTATCAGCAGAGCCAGATTCCCAACGTGCTTTTGGGTATTAGCAAGGGAATTTTTAACGCAACGGCCAAAACAACTTGGGGTGATGAAGTTGCAGATGTATATGCCATCTATGCAGCCGTGGTCAACGCCAGATTTGCGAAAATGCGCATCGCCTCAGTACCCATTCAATCGAATACAAGCACGCAGTTAAACTCAGCGGTGAGTTCCATAGAACTTTCATCAGAAGTTATCGATGACATATCAGGAATTTTTGATGACCTCAATGGGGTGAGTGCAAAAAACAAACTTTCCCTGATGTTTGCGGCACTTTCGATTGCGAATTCGTTGTTTAGTGTGGGTACTACCTTTGACAAAAGTGGGCGGGTTAGCCCCGAAGTTCAATCGTTGGTCATCAATACGATTACCCTCACCGTATCGATATATTCACTTGTCAAAGAAGCAATGGATGTCGCCAAAGCGCTCAAAGCAGTCAATGGAGTGATGAGCAAAGCGGTCGAGGCCGCTAAAGTCGCAAAATCAGTTGCCTCCGCCGGCAAATTCGCCAAATTCATGAAAGTCCTTGGTCCAGTCATGATTGGGATTGCGATTGCCGCCACGTGGGCGGTGGGCATCATGACCGCCATGAATGCGGAATACGGCTGGCAAAAAGGAAACGCCATCGCCAGTATGATTGGCCAAACCATTGCGATTTTGTTTGTATTGGCACTCACATCGATCCCCGTAATTGGACAATTGATTGGAGCGGTAATTGCAGTGCTTGATGTCATCGCCGCCATTGCCTGTGCACAACTCAGTGAAAAACAACAACGGAGCACGGCGGGGAAGTGGCTATGTGGTGGTATCAGCGGTGTGCTCGCTAACCTGTTTACCCCGTATGCATCAAACATCGTCGTAGACCCAGATGATCCTTGGTCACGCTACATGAAGGTCGCAGGCACTGAGCCCAAAATCAGCTCTCCAATCGATGGCTTCCGGATGGGGAATGGGATGGTTAATGGCCTCAAGGTGACGGATTACATCGAACGGATGCCCTTCCCATCAACTTGGATGTCATTACCGTTTTTTTGGCAATGGAACAAACAAGATACCCGCGATGCCTCATTTAGCTATGCCCTCGATCCCGCCGGAATAGACATGAGCTATAGCATTGCGACTGGCGGACAATTAAGCCAATGGCAGGGAAATGCGGCGTGCGATATGACGCAACCAAGCTGTGACTATTATGTCGATGGCGAAAAAACCTACACCTGGCGCAAATCAATCATGGTCAACTACACCACACAATTTACCCGGACCGGGATCAATGTAACCATGCCCGATTTATGGCTCTCTACCGCTGCCAAGGTACCGCAACAAACCTGTATTTTCGTGCTTATTTTTGTACCCTTCCCCATCCCGATTCCCGCCTGTTGGATAGAGACCCATACCGGCAACCCCAAATATATCAATATCAATGAAGATAGCAAAATCAAATATGATATTTTGCCGGCAACCATCGATGAATTCGTCCGCTTACGCGCCAAAGGCAACGGCTTTACGTTTGGCTGGGCAACGGATAGCGACACCCCCGTATTCCCGGTGTTTGTCGATGCAGATAACGATGGACTGACCGTAGCGCAAGAAGTCAGCAACAATACCCGTGACAATAGCTACGATAGCGATGGTGATGGCATCAGCGATAATCGCGAAGCGGGCCTCGGCACCCCCGCCAACAACGCAGACAGCGACAACGATGGGCTCAACGATGCCCAAGAAATCCAATTCGGCACGAATCCGTTGAAACCCGATAGCGACGGTGATGGACTCATCGATGGTGAAGAAATTGTCCGTGTTGACCCCATAACCCGTTTGATGACGGGCGGCTGGGAAGTCACCTACGCCATCGTCAATGGCGTCCCACAGAACACGTGGATTAGCTCGGATCCACTCAGCGCCGATAGCGACCAAGACGGCATCACCGATTTACGCGAAAAAATCGTCGGCTGGAGTCCCTACGGCAAAAATAGCGGCGAGATTTTGGCGGTCAATGGCACGGTGCGCGAAGCACTACTGCCGTTGCTCCAAAGCGGATTCGAAACCCAAGGCATTAATAGTTTTACGAGTAGTGGCGTGGCATCTACCAATGTCCGTTGTGTGCCGACCTGCCCGAGTGTGACTGCCAGTGCCAGCGACCGGCCAAACAATCCTTCGTTGACGCTCAATGGCAGGCAATCGCTTGACCTCGGTAATGGCATCCAGTCGACCTTTAGTAGCCAATTCACTTTGGCTACATGGCTCAAGCCGAACAGTAATTCGCTCATGACTATTTTCAGCCAACCCGGGTTATTAGGGATTTTTCGTACTGCTACCGGTGCAATTAGGGTGCAACTCTATACCAATCAAACTGTTTGGGATTGGCCGTCAGCGGCGACGCTACCACTCAATAGCTGGAGCCACCTAGCCGTCACCTTTGGTAACAAGGCAGTGGTGATTTATGTCAATGGCGTAGAGGTAAGTCGTGTGGATGCGCCAGACCGACTGACTGATTCTGATAAGAACAACAACAATTTACTGGTGGGACCTGCCATTGGCAAGGTAATCAGCGCCTATAGCGGGGGATTAGATGACCTCGCCGTATTCCAAGTGGCGTTGCGAGCCGGTGAAGTTCAACAGCTCTACACAGGGGCACTGCCCAATAGTAGCGACCTCATCGTGCGCCCCGGTGATCGCATCGTCTATAGCATCAACGAAACCAACAAATTGTTGGGGCGGAGCATGCAAGGCCTCACCTCCGTCACGGGTATCTCTACATTGAACGGATTTACTTCAACCAATACTATTCCAATGTCGCTGGCAGCCAATGCCAGCACCGCGTTTGACGGCGTCATCGAATTGCCCGGCGCAATTAACACCAGCACATCACCGTCAACCTACACCAATAGTTGTGTGTTTGGCGCGAGTGAACTGTGTGTCAAATTCGACGAAACCAATCCCACCATTCCTATTAAATTCAACGATGTATCGGCAAATGCCAGCGGGCTGACCTGTAACAGCACTGCGGCGTGCCCCGTTTACAACGGTACTGACGGCAGTTGGAAGTTCAACACCACCACCACCCTACAAACCACAGCAGCGGTGGGGAATGCCATCGGCAACCACGACTTTACGATTAGCGTATGGGTCCGGCCTGAAGGGCAATCGGTGACTACCCGCACCATCGTCAATAGTAATAATACCAACGCCAATTTGCAGGTGGCACTCAACCAAGAGCGCCCCCAATTCACCATCGGTACTGCTGCACTGACCGCACCCAATCAACTCCCGTTAGAAACCTGGAGTCATTTGGTGTTTGTGTTGGCCAACCAACAGCGTCAGATTTATGTCAACGGCAGTCTGGTTGCCAGCGATAGTAGTGCCATCCCCTACCCAGGCGCCTATGGCATCCTGCGGATTGGCAAAGATGCCGGCACCAATTCATTGGCTGGGAGCCTGCGTGACATTCAAATCAGTAGTAATGCCCTGACGCCAACCCAGATTTTGAGCGTAACCAATACCTGCGAAGACCCCTTGTTGATTGCCTGTATGCCACTGACCAGCAATACCAACGAGTTTAGTCAATACGGCATCAATCAAAATTTCGCATTGAGTGGCGGGAGTGCGAGTGCCTTTAGCACGAGTGCCAAATTCCCCGCTGGCTTTGCCAATTTACTCAGTAGCCATGATTTTAGTGTGGTTGCCAAAGTCAAGCTCAGTGCAGCAACACAGACTATTTTGCAAACTGGCACCAAAGTAGGCACTGGCAATCAATTCAAATTATCGGTAGAAAACGGCCTGCCAACCCTCGCTATCGGCAGCAAATCCGTTACCGCCGGCAGCATGATTGTAGGCAGCTGGTATCTGGTAAGTGCCCGTGTGAATGCGGGGAAATTGACGTTACGGATCGATAGTGCGGACGGCACCGTTGCGCAACAACAAACCAGCAGTGATGCGCTCTTGCAAGGCCAAGACCCATTCAGCCTAGGGGCGACTGGCATGGACATCGACAATCTACGCATATACCGTGTCGCAATCAGTGATAGTACGATTGCAGGCATTGCCCGGTATGCGCTCAACAACAAACCAACCGTAGCAATCAATCAAGCACCCGTATCAGATCAACTACAGGTCGATGTTGATGCGCGGCCAAAACTCATCGTGCCTGATCCGAATTTCGAACGCTTACGGGGCACGTGTGATGCCCCTAGCGCAGTCCTTTGTTTACCGTTCGATACGGCAAACTATGGCAGCAATGCATCTTATACTTTGGCGCCAGGGGTAAGTATTAAGCAATCAACGGAAGACGTTGTAGTTCCATTCCCTGCCAAAAACGCAATCGATAATAATCTCGGTACCTTCAGTCACAATAAATGGTCTGGAGGATATAACGAAGATAAACCTTGGATTGAAATCGACCTGAGTGCGGAAAAAGAAGTGCAATCGGTGACTGTAATGAACCGGACAGACTGTTGCTCGGAACGAATGCAGACAGCGTTGGTGTTTTTATCTAACTTTAGCCGGGGTGATTCACGAGATATTGTTGGGATGATTAACTCTGCACCAACAATGTGGCGCAACCTGCAATGTGATAATCAAGATAAAAGTTGTACCAAAGCCAATACGGATATGTATACGGTCAGCTTCCCCAAAGGGACAACTGCTCGTTTTATACGCATACAAAAACAAACGAATAATTGGTTGCATATGCGCGAAATATATGTCAACGGGGAGCTGGCGTCATGTGAACAAGCGCCCACCTGTGCGGTGATGCGCGATGGTGGTACAGAATTCATCGATCAAAAAAACATCGCATTGTCACGTACATTATCGAAGTCGATTTTTGAAGGTGTCAAAGACTATACCGTAATGGGATGGTTCCGCTTCAACGAGCCAGGTAATAATTCACCTATATTTGGGGATAACTATGATCTCACCACCGCCAACAATCAACTCCAGTTCGGGGTGAATGGGAATCGCGTGTATATGACACTCGGTGGCTCGTCGATATTCTATTCACCATATAATACTATTTTGCCCAATAAATGGTATCATATCGCCTTTGTCAAAACTGGACCGGCACGCTACGTGTATGTCAATGGCAAGCAAGTTATCAATGCGACGTCATCACCACCGCCCAATCTTACTTCTGTGCGGCAAATGAGCATCGGCGCCCTCCTCCAAAAAAACACGAATTGGACGAATGGCTATTATCCCACTCCATCGCTCAACGGTACCATTCGTGACTTCCAGATCCACAACCAAGGCTTGACCGTTGCCCAAATCGCAAGTGCAGCCAATGTGCCCACATTTGAGTTGCGTATCCCATTCGATGAACCGGCAGTCAGTACATCGTTTAGTGATATGAATACCAGTGCGTTTGGACTAGAGTGTGTCAATCAATGTCCATTGAGTGGCATACCCGGGCGTGATGACCGCGCTGTCCACTTTGATGGCAATCAATCACTGCGCGTAACGAATAGTACGTTCCAATATGTATCATATATTGGCGGTACATACTCTGAGAGTGTGTTTGGCAGCCGACCCAAAGAGCTTACCGTCGGGGTGTGGATCCGCCCCAGCAAATACAATACATGGATTATTGGTAACAACAATCCTAGCGAATCACTCCGTGTTGGGATAGATACCAATGGCTATGTCACCTACGAACGCGCAATTCCTTGTAACCGAATTAATAATAATTGGAAACAATACGGCACCACGATGTGTTGGCCATCTACTCCATTACGGTCAACCACCAAAGTGCCACTCAATACCTGGTCATACATCCAAGTCAGTACAGAAATCACGGTAGATAGCTTCTGGTATTGGTGGCAACAATCAGCCGGCAGTTTTAGCCAAAATGAATATCTTTATGTCAATCAAAATGGAGTTTCTCGCACTGTTAGCGGTCCTACGCAATACGGTTATTTTAACTACTACCCAATCAACAACACCAACAGCCTCGTCATCGCTGCTAATTATGCCGGTGATTTGGACGATTTACGTATATCACCGACTAAATCAACCACCCTCGACGATGTCAAGGCCCAAATGAACCTAGCACCAAATTGGAATCTCACTTTCGAAGATACGGTAAGTAGTAACAAGATTAGTGTGAGTGATGGTATCACCAAAACCACCCAAATCGATTCCGTCATCCTCCCCGATGACGTCCCAGGCCGGGCCGGCATTCAACGGTTCAAGTTTGCAGCCAGCTGTGCGCCCGCCGAGATTGCAGCAATCGAATGTCCGGTGGGCAATGCGGTTGGCATGGCCGGCGTGGCAGATCTATTCAACGGTAAAAACACCCTGCTCCAGGTCAGTAATGGGATTAGTTTGACCAACGAGATTGCCAATGGTGGCACCATCCAACTCATGATCAAACCTGACAGTTCCACCGGCACCCAAACGCTCCTTGCGTATGGCAACACCGGCGGTGCAAATGCGTGGCAGGTACAAATTGTCGATGGCAAAGTCAGATTTTCGCTTGGCACGCGCACATTTACTGCCAGTACCAAGCTTGCCAATGCCTGGAATCATGTGTCGTTCAAATTCACCACGGCTGATTTGACCAGTAGTTTTATCGTCGGCGATAAAGTGCTGTACCCATTTGCCTACTTCCAAAACGGCAGCGAAGATACCGCAGTGGTCGACAGTGGTGGTGGGTTGCGCATCACCAGTGCCCTCGTCACCAATAGTAGCTATACGCTACGAATTGGTGGCAAAATCAGTGGGAGTAGCTTGGTCGAAATGTTCAAGGGTGGCATCGACGATATCACCTTGACCCCTAGTAGTCTCATCAATCCCAAAATATTCCGGATTGCCCGCTCCCAATTTGCGCAGGCTTTTTCCAAGGACACCATCGCCAACTTCACCATTGACGCCGATGTCCCCACCATCCAGATTCGCAATCCCGTCTATGTGGCGCGCTTACCCCAACAATTCATTATCAACACCAGCGATACGTCATCGCTGGTGACCCGTGTCACAGCGGCGATTACCAGTACGCTCAGTAGCACTGGGAGTATCCTCAGCAAGCCGACATCGAACACGATCACCGTCCCAGCCTGCCAAGATGCCGTCGGCGGCCGTGCCTATTGCCCGACTTTTGCCGTAAATCAGGTAGCCAATGCCGTCGTCGAAGGTAAATACGGCATTGTTGTCAGTGCCTATGATTCTGTCGACAACATGGGTAGTAGTCAATCGATTGTGTTGGTGGATACGTCCCCACCCAGCAAAGATACCGTAGCGTTGATTCGCCCCAGCGGAACCTACACCACCACCAAAGCGCTCAACCAAAATACGCCCCAGATTTTGGTGAAAATCAGTGCCAGCGATCCGGTGCTGACGAATTCAGGGAATTCACCAGGCAGTGGCGTGGTCTCCCTCAATGTCAATATCAAAGATATGAGTGGGCGCAATATTAATTTGACACCGATTACCGCCGCGAAAGTGGGAAATACCTGGGTAAGTCGCATTCCGTTGCCCTTTGGCAACCCCTCGGGATTTTATCAAATCGGCGCAATTGCCACTGACGTCATGGGCAATCAGAGTAGCGAAATCATCGTCGCTGACGAAGCAAATCCGATTGAAGTCGACGGCAATGCCCCCAATGATACAATCGATTATCCATCCCCTAGCAATCCCGACAATTATTTCGTGGGTAGTCAAGCGCTCAGCGGCCGCGTGTCAGATTACACCGATGGGCGGGCTCCTTTACAGACTGGGCTACGCATCCGACTCGATTTCGAGGCACCAGACGGCGCTGCGATATTTGATAACCGTGCCGATGCCCGTTACACGGCGAATTGTACGATTTGTCCTGTCATCGCGGCCGATACGGTCGATACCACCCGTCGCGCTGCCCGCTTCAACATCGATGCCCCCCAACAAGCACTCACGATTGCCAATGCCGCCACCGTATTAACTGGCACGTTTAGCATTGCCTTTAGTGCCAAAATCGTTGACAGTGGCACCATGGTCAGCACCGGGATTGCCAGCAATCCCCGCTTGCGCATCAAAGCAGACAAGGCCGGGACAACCTTCAAAGTAACCGCTCAACGGGGCACAACCAGTGTCGTCACCCCTGCCACGCTAGCCGCCAATACCTGGTATTACTTTATCTATAGTGAATACCGCAATGCCGGTATAACCACCATCAGTCTGAGCTATGGTACCAATTTACGGACGATGGCGGCCAACCCAACCACCAGTACATTTACCAAGGCAATTACAAACGGCGCCCTCACCACCGTCAGTGATATCGTCCTCGGTGCGATGCAATCAAGTACGCTGACCACGGCCAAAGAAGACTACTTCCGTGGTAGCCTCGATGACTTTATCCAGACATCGGCCTTACTCACCCCCCTCGACTTACTTGGTAAATCAATCAGTCGGGGTAGCACGGTATTGCAACATCAGACCCGCCTCGCAATAGACGAGGACGGCATGACCAACGCCGATGGATTGGCAGCAATGGCTGATTTTTATCTGCCGATTAATCAAGATACGTTGCCCGTGGTAGACAGTATCAATGGCATTCGTAGCACCCGCTGTACCGCCGGCAAAACAATTGACACCAGCACCTGCCCCACCATCGCTGATGGCTTTAGTCGCAATGCGTTGCAATTGCTGAATAGTAGCGATGGTATCCAAACTGGGTATATCCTGCGCTCGAGTGACGGCATCAGCAAAAGCGTAGCCTTGCGCTTTGCACTCAATACAGACACCCAATCAGGGCTACTAGCGTGGATCCAAGCACCGGCCCTCACCAATTCTTTGGCGATGCAAGTCGAATTTGATCAAGCCCTGCAACGGCTGGTGGTCAAAATCAATGACCAAACCACAACGCTTCTCTCCGCAGATGAATCTGCCATGCGCATCAACGACAGTAATTGGCATACGTTGGTATTGACTAGTGTCGGTACGAGTACGGGCGAAACCATTAGCCTGTTCCTCGATGACAAACAACTCATCAATAGCAAGGCGGTTGTTGGTCACTGGGATGGCGCACTTTTGGGCATCGGCGCCTTAACCGGGGTGGCCGGTTATAGCGGCCGTGGCACAACCAGCACCGCAGCCATCTCCAGCATGATTGACGATGTTGCCGTATTTAACCGTGCCTTGAGTCTGGGGAATGTGATTGACTATAGCCTTGGTTATAGCACGGTGTTGCATGCCCCCCTCGATGATGCCAATATAACAAGCGGCGCACAGTTCCGCGATGCCTCGCCCTACAATCTGGCAGGTACCGTCACCAGTAGTGACGCCAATCTCAAAAGTGTGGTTGGCTCCATCGGCACTGCAGCCATGAATTTCGATGGCAATGATACCGTCGTATTCCGCGATGATAATGGCCAAACATTTGCCCCGCGCAATCAACCATGGAGTCTATCAACGTGGGTTACGCCCAAACTCGCCAGTCAAAGCCAAACTATTGTGCAAGGCCTTGCCAATGGCTATGGCTACACCCTGACCCTCGATGTGGGCCGACCCCGCTTTGTGATGGATGGAATTGATTTGCAGGCCAGCACACAAATCAGTACCACCGTCGCCAGCAACATTGTCGTGACGGCTAATGGCAGCAATTGGACGATGCTGGTCAATGGCAACAACGTCGCTTCAGCCAGTGTGACTGCGAGTACGTCGTTCCCCAGTGGCACCACCAAAGCGCTCTCGTTTACGAATCAACAACAATCGTCAACCGTCAATGCCGCCAACCTCGCCAACGATGCGAGTAACGACACCTATTCCAAAACCAACCTCGACAACAACCCCTACTGGGTGGCAAGCAACCCGAATGGCAGTCAGCCGATTCACCAAATCGTGATTACTGCTCGGGCAAACACGGCAGTCCCCCTGCAAAACTTCTACGTGTTTGTCTATGGAACGCTGGCCACGCCAACTGGCTGGGATAGCATTGCCAAACTCAAACAAACCGCGACGTGGTATTACTACCAAACAGACGTGGTCAATGACCATGTGGTTATCCCGCTGCCTGCCGGAATCTCCGGGAGCAACGTCCGTATTGTTGCCGAGGGCAACAACCGCGTATTGGCGCTCAGCGACGTCCAAATCCAGCAGCTCCCAGAAGTGCGCATCGGCGCAGGATTCACGGGCGTTATTGATGATGTGCGCATCTATCGCCGGGTGCTCAGCAATGACGATATCACCCGCTTACGTGCCATGGCCTGGCGAACCAGTACCCTCACCGAACGGATCGATGGCTATAGCTGGCAACAAAGTCAGATCGCAGGGATTGAGGCCAATGCCAACCTGCAAAGCATGACAAGCGATCGCAACGGCAATTCACTCTTGAATAGTGGTGAAACACCGCTGTGGAATGGCAGTATCGACACCCTTGCCCCCCGTATCACTACCGCCATCAATAACGGTACATACACCATGAGCATTGCCGACCGCAATTTAGACATCAACCAAATCGCCACGCCCTGTGGGAGTACGTTGTCGGTCACGCCCCAACAACCCAATTCACTCTGGTTCCTGCAACACATGAGTGTGCTAGATGGCACGTTTAGTCCGCTGGTCAACATCAATGGCGAATGCTCGGTTTCCAATAGCCCCGAATTAGTACGGAGCAATAGCCAAGTCATCAGTCAAACGACTGCGTTGGTGTATGGCAGTCGCTACGCCTATCTGGGTGGCAACAATCAGCTGGCAGTCGTCGATGTACGCCCAGGCAAATCGATGCTGCTCCGTACGATTGCCACCACCGGCACCATCACCCAACTAGCAGTGAACGCGCCCAAAACGCTGTTGTATGCGCTCAATACCCAAGCGAGCCAGTCGATTTTGACCATCTACAACATCGCAACCAATCCGCTCGTACCGAGCAAGGTAGGGTCATTGGCAATCGATATGGCGACAGGAGTGACATTCAGCGATGTGGGTATCGCAAGTAGCAATGGCGCCGATACGTTTGTGATGCTCCTTGACTCGAGTAGTCCACAAAACATCGTTAGCATCAATGTCAGCAATCCCGCAACACCAGTACGAGGCCTAAGTACCGTCAATGATGGGGCATGGATCTATGACATGGCGGTGCAAAACGACTTGCTCGTATTTGCACGCGAAATTGGCGGCGTCGGCATCAATCGGATTGGCAACTTTGGGAATCTCGACGCCCTTGATCAATATTTGACTGACGGCTATGCCCACAAAGTCTTTTTCAACAATCGTGATTTACTCATCCTTGACGATGACGAAGCCTACGATGGCACCACGGCCCCGACCAGCGCCAATACGCTCATCACCGTGCCATTGATTGATTCTTTGGTGGATGGCAAGGCAGTGCTTACCAGCCCATTAACCAAGCGCAGTGAATATAACCACAGCACACCCATCGATGGCGATAATGTGAATTGGTATCGCATCCACGATGTGGTGCCCTATTTCAACAACGAAATAATGCTGTTGAGTGGCAATCTCACACCGACAAGCAACCAACGGATTTCGATTATCAATACGCTGACAAACCCTGCGAGTCTCGTGAGTGACACCCGCCTAAACGGCAGTGAAGCAATCAGAATTGCCAGTAATGGCCAGCAAGCGGTAGTACTCACCAAACAACTCACGACGGTCAACCTGACCGGCTATCAAGTCAGTGATGCCCGGCTCAGCACTTATGCCTGTGACCAACGTAACAACTGTACGACGGTCACGTCACCGTCGAGCACACCAATCACCCTCGGTCAAGATCCGCCGCTACAAAACAGCATCCACATCCTCAATCAAACCAACAACTTTACCACAGCGACGCAGACCGTGTATGTCCGCGCCGAATCGACCACAGGCATCAACACCATCTTGCTCCGAGCCAACAACCAGATTGTCGCCAGCTTACCAATCAGCCCGACACTGCAACGTGCCGAAGCCGAGTTTAATTTGAGCCTGCCGAGTGGGGTCTATACGCTGACCGCCCAACTGCGTGATACCCAGCCAGTAACCACCACCAGCGTCGTGCTCAAAACTGCCGTTGATGTGACTGCTCCCCAAATCAAAGTCGTCAATGCAGTGCTTGGGAATACGCAACTGGTCAATGAATTATTTGTTATTCAGCTGGTCATCACCGATGATATTGGACTCGATAACGTACAAGTCATCAACAAACTCACCAATGCAAATATCCCCTATACCAGCAAACGACGCGCCTATAACAATAGCTGCCGCTGCGTGGTAAGTGACGTCACCATCACGTATAATCGGCGCGCAAGCGATGCCAGTGGGCTCCCTGTGCGAATTATCGCCAATGACAATGCCGGGCGCAGTACCAGCGCCGATACCAGCATCATATTCGATACCGTACCGCCACTGATTAGCGATCCTACCATCAATGCCACCATCAATGGCACTGCGACAGTTTTGCAAGCAGAGCAAGTCGTCACTATTACCACCAGCGCAAATCTCAATGTGGCATGGAGTAAAGTCAGCGATGTGTCGAATATCACCCTGCACCAAGTGGAATACAAAGTCAAAACGTTGAGTGGTACCAGTGCCTATACCAGCACATTAGCTGCCAGTGGCTTTAGTAGTGCCGCAGGCAAGAGCGCCATCACCAATGGCCCCGAGGCTAGTCGACTGACGATAGCCATGCGCACACGTGACATTCTCGGCAATGAAGGCGTAACTGCATTACCGCCAATCTACATTGACACACCCAAAACTCCTGACTACACGCTACTTAGTGGCGATGATCCTACCTATCGCGGGTTTTTGGGGAATGGTTGTGCCACACTCGGCGAAGATCGCCGCCCAACCAATCTCGACATCCAACGCTTTGGGATGACCTGGGATTCCCAAGCGCTCCGACTCAATTGGCAAGGGGCAGACTGGGAATACGACGGCGATTTGTTTATCTACCTCGATAGCAAAGTCGGTGGTACAGTCAAGTCATACCGCCCAAGTAACTACACCCAGACTATTAGCGACAGTGTTTCACTCGGTGAATCGTATATCACCTTGCCAGTAAACACCGCCGCCCGTGGCTATGCCGCCACAAGCTCGCTTGCCGATTATGTCAACGCATTCCAAACCAAATTAGTCCAAAGCCAACAAGGCATTCGCGCGAGTAGTACCCAAGGCTCGGATTATGTGATTCACATCCAAAACCGCAGCGTGGCCCAGATTTTGCGCTGGAATGATGCCACTGATTCGTGGGTGAGCGACGGAGAAGTTCCGGCTTACCGCTACGCGGATGAACTCGGCATCAAACAAACTGACATACGGGTGCGCTTCGATCAAATCGGCTATAGCGTAGGGAATCCCTTTGGTGTGGTAACCTTTGCCGTGGCCCCCAACAAATTCATGCCGTGGGCCACCTTCCCCAGCACCAACCCCATCCGCACCGCACAAGGCTCGGATGCGATAGTGATTACCCCCATGCTCAACGGCTATGGCTGGAGTAATTTAGGTGCCAACGTATGTCCCAACACCGCCGTGCTCAATCCCGATACCACCCGGGTCGTGACCACCCTCACCAGCACCCCCAATGGCGTCTTTCAACGGGCCATTGCCGACAATTTCGCCAACACCGAACCGGATGCCATTACCCAAATCATTAGCGAAACGAATTCGTTATGTATTGCACTTACGAATAACTCGTGGTGTACGAATGTGGCCCAATATGCCATCACCAACAATAACGGTTCCGCATTACTCGATAGCTTGGCGAGCCGACTCAGTAGCGAACAAGACCCAGTGGTTGGTAATGGATCAGTAGTGACCTACACCCTGACCATTCAGAACCCTACCGCCAAAAAAACCCGTGCCATGTACGCCATCGTACAGAGCTATGGTGGTATCTGGCTTACTGATGGGAATAGCAGCGGAACTCCTGCCGTGGCCATTATTGGCGGTGGCAATTATAACTATTACGATATCCCGGTGGGGAGTGGCTTACGCGACTATCACCTAATCCGCTTCAATCCAATTGATGCAAATAGTAGTCAAACATTCAGCTTCCGCGCCAAAATCGACCCAAACAAGGCCCAAGCCAATAGTAGCGATCGCATCAAAACCAGTGCGATTGCCAAAATCGAAGTGCGCCTGACGGATGACGGCACCGCCACCAACATCAATCAAGCCCGTACCGTCGAATGGTTGAATGCGGCAGTGGCGATTGACACTGCCCCACCCAGCCAAATCCTGCCTGACAACCAAACGGTGGTCAAACGTGGGGCATTGAGCGTAACCGGGAATGTAACCGATGCATCTACGGTATCTTCGGTACTGATGGAATACTCAACCAACGTCAATAGTACCGCCACACAAATAGACTGTGGCGCCGCCGTCAATGGACGCTGGGCCTGCCCCATCACCCTCGCCAACACGGTCACGCAGATTTCCTATCGCTTGCGGGCTAGCGACGTCTATAATCAACAATCCGATTGGACGGCGTGGTACGGCGCGGTTGTCGATAGCACAGCGCCCACACTCAGTTTTTCCCTACAAACCGAAAGCATGGTGGCTGCCGCCTATGTGGGTGGAAGTGCCATTAGCATCGGTGGTCTTATCAGCGATACCCTCAATCAAGCCACCGTCAAAATCTGTGACGAAGATCAAGGTACCTGTGAAAACGCCACGACCACCACCACGACCAGTGCCACCCCTGATGACATCAGTGCCAGTAGTTCACCAAACAGTGCGGTTACTGCACAGCCGTGTGCCAGTAGCGACATCGCTGATTACACCACCTTTGCCATCAGCCAAACCAGTGCCGCCGCCACGGCGCGGATTAATAGCGTCACCGTCGACGTCAAAGTCACGTCGGCTGCTGCCCACACCCTCAACTTGTGGCTCAAATCGCCATCAGGGACGCTGGTGCCGTTGCTCACCTCATTACGCCCAGCGGCAATCAACCTGCACGCCCTGTTTGCCAATGACGGACTTATTAGCACCACCAGTCTGACGGGTACCGTAGATATTAATGGCGCTGCTACATCCGTTCGCCCTGACAGCCCACTCACCATTTTGAATGGCGAACCGATCAACGGGACATGGCAATTGCTCGGCTGTGATCGCAATGAAGATAGCGTGCAGAGCACGATCAATCAATGGGCGATTACCTTTGGGCAAGCCACCACGGCGGTCAGTAGTGGTGCCCCGTGGAGCTACACCCTCAAGAACAGCGATAACGAAGATAATATCCTAAGGGTGTTGAAGGTGCGCGGCATCGACGCCAGCGACAATACCACCGCCACCAGTATCATCCGCATGCACATCGATACCGTTGCGCCAAGCCTGACCATCAATCAACTCGCCACGGCAATCCTGCCGGGGACGCAAGCCACGCTCTTTAATGGCACGGCCAATGAAGGGGGCACATTGAGCAGTATCACCGCCAATGTATATGACCGCACCCGGTTGGTGAAAACCATTGCCATCGAGGCCCAATCTACCCAAAGCCAAGAATTAGCGCGCTGGAATTATTTGCTCGGACGTTCGATTAGTGCCTTTACCTGGGAATTACCGTTCGACGCAACATCGTTTAGCACGGGTACATACCAGATCCAATTTGTGATAGTCGATGCCGCCGGGAATCAGCGCACCAGTGATAGCTATAGCCTGACCATCCCAGTGGTCACCGCCCCCATCATCACGGACATCACCATGCCGGCCACGCACCAAGCCGATACGATGGTGTTGAATTACACCGTCGATACTGGTAGCGGAGCGACGAGTGTCGACGCAACGTTTGATTTCGACGGTGGAATCAGCGCACCCATCACTGATACCACCCTCAGAATGTGGGATAGCACTGGTGTTGCTGATACCGTTGCCCAAAATCAAATCACCACCACGCTCCAAGCCAATCTTTTTAGCCAAATCGCCATGAATGACCATTTGGCAGCCACACTCGATACCAACGGCAATCTGAATGCGTGGGAATTGAGTGGCAATACCGTCAATATCACTAGTACCATCCAAAACATCCAGCAAATGGCGCTGGGCGCCAGTAGTAATCAACACCTACTCACGTTGGCGACCACAGGCATCATCACTGACTATACCCCTAGCGGCGTGACCACCGTACCGATTAGTGGCACCGCCGTCGCCATCGCTGCCGGCACGACGCACAATCTCGCCATCCTGCAATCGGGTCAAGTCTATGCCTGGGGCAGTAACACCAATAACGAAATTTCTGCCACCATCACCGACACGCTCGTCATCACCCCCACAGCCACGGGCATCATGGGGGCAACCCAAATTGCCGCCGGCAACAACTTCAGCCTAGCCCTCAAATCTGATGGCCGCCTGGTTGCCTGGGGCAAAAACAACGTAGGGCAAACAACGGTGCCTATTTCGGCCACCAGTAACATCATCCAAATTGCCGCCGGCGATAGTCATGCCTTGGCATTGCGCGCCGACGGGGTAGTGATTGCGTGGGGGAGTAATGTGAACGGCCAAACAACCGTCCCCATCTCGGCCACCAATGTAATCTACATCGCCGCCAACGCCAATAGTAGCGCTGCCATAACCCGAGATGGAGCGGTCTATGTGTGGGGTGCAACAACGCTCAATAGTGATTGTTGTCTAGGTACCACGACCATTGCCCTCAATGCCAGCCAGATCCTTACCAACCAAATGAGTGCCCGCCAGCAGCAATCGCGGTCATTTACCACCACGGTTGACAAAATCCCGCTGAGTATGACATTTACCGGATTAGTGCTTGGCAGACGGTACCGGTATACGGTCATCGTTTCGAATAGTGCGGGGAGTGGCACCTACACCGGTATCTACGACAGTAGGCATACCTATAACCGACTCTTTGTCCCCTGGCTTAGTAATAGCGACGGTGCGACTGATGTCAACACCACCAGTGGGAAATAAGGAGCACCACCATGCAACACCGTATTACATACACAATAGCCTCCCTCATCACCATTGTTTGTCTGCTCCTCAACGCCACACCGACGACGTGGGCGGCGACCCAGCGCGGGACCAAATTAATCGCACCAACTACGCAGGCGCTGATTAGTAAGCCCCAAGTTATCGATTGTTTACCTACCGTTAGTGAGGTATATGGGTATGGTGTCTATGCATTTACCAACACTGATACCTGTGAATGGACTGTTCCAAGCAATGCCACCCAAATTGATGTATTAGTCGTCGCTGGCGGTGGTGGTGGTGGCTATGATGCCGGCGGCGGTGGTAGCGGTGGGCAAGTGGTCTACCAAATAGCAATGCCCGTTTATCCCAGCGCCACAGTCAGTATTGACATCGGAGCCGGTGGCGTAGCTGGGAATTGGCTATATTACCCATCTTACTCCAGTGACAGAAATGGTGGCAATGGAGCAAATTCGGCAATCACGCTCAATGGCACTACTTATACCGCAACGGGGGGTAATGGAGCTGGTGCATGTATTTTTGATGGATATTCATGCAATGGGTCAACCGTCGGTGGCAGCGAACTAAGCCCGATCGGGCCAGTAACCTATAATGGCGGGGGCACTGGCGGGGATGGATTTTGCACCTATTTCACCTGGCCTCCTTGTAGTAGCATGGCAGGATCAGGCGGTAGTGGCTATGTAATTGCGATCGAAGGGTCTGACACCGCGTATGGTCAAGGTGGCGGTGGCGGTGGCATTTCCGCAGGCACATTACCAGGTCTTACCGCCACTGGTTATGGCAATGGTGGTGGTGGTGGAGCCGGTGGTGGTGGTGGGGGTGCGAGCACGAGTGATGGTCTGGCTGGCACCGCTGGCGTCATCATCATTCGTACGAACGCATCGCCATCTATCGCAACGGAAACCCCAACTGCTACCGCAGCAGACACGTCTACCCCAACCGATACTGCAACCAATACCGCAACTGCAACCAATACCGCGACCGCGACCAATACCGCGACCATTACAAACACACCCGTCATTTCCGTACCAACCCCCGCAATCGCCACCCGTGGTGACAGTGGTCGCGTCATAAGTTGGGGCGACAATGCGCCATTCAAACTCAATACCATTCCCTCCAGTGCAAACACGGGCATCGTGCAGGTGGCCATGGGCGCCCATCACGCCCTCGCACTCACTAGCAGTGGCACTGTCATCGGCTGGGGTACCAACCTCAAAGGAGAACTCACCATCCCCGCACTAAGCAATGTCGTGCACGTGAGCGTCGGCCTGAATCACAGCGTCGCCCTCAAAGGTGATGGCACTGTCGCGATGTGGGGAGTCAATACATCTCTCACTGCCCCGGTCGGTGGCCGTTTGACAGGAATTACCCAAATCGCCAGCGGCGATAACCATACCCTGTTACTGGGCAACGATGGCAAAGTGTTTGTGTATGGTGACAGTAGCCAACGCACCACCATGCCCAATTTCACGGGGAAGTCCATCGTATCCGTGGCAGCCGGCTCAGATAGCTCGTTTGCCCTCGGCAGCGATGGCAGCCTCTATCAATGGGGCAAAAGCATTACCATCCCCACGCGGGTGATTGGCAGTGTCATGCGTATTTTTGCGAGTGGCACCGTCTATGCGGCCCTACGGAGTAACGGCGAATTAATCATGTTTGGTGCTGGGGTGAATTCACTGGGGCTGACCGGCAATGCCACCAGCATTTCGGCAGGTACAAGCGGCTGCCCCTGCATCAAGCTCACCGGCATGGAAAACATGCAAGGCCTGTCGCTCAGCAAATGGGGTCTGCTCATCCGTCGCAGCGCCCGGGCACCACTGCCATTTGCCTATAGTGGCTATAGTGTCCCAAGCACGATTCCGGCAGGAATCATCCAACTCAGTAGCCATCCCAGCCACACATTCGGCATCGGTGTCGTGCCTTCTATCGGCCAAACCGCCACCACAACCACTACCCCCGGCTTGGCATTGAGCCTGCGGATGTCCCAAGAATTCAATACCCCCGGCTTCCTCACCGTCTGGGGTGGGGGCAGTCAATTCACCACCATTCCCAGTGCCGCCCAAGGAGCACTCTATCAAATCGTGGCCGGCTACCACCATCTCAGTGCCTTGCGGAGCGATGAGGTGGTGGTGGCGTGGGGTGACAATAGTTACGGCCAGAGCACTGTACCTGCCGAATTAACCACACCACGATCGATTAGTGATCCGTTTCGGGTAGTGGCCTTGGCCGCTGGCGCCAATCATACGTTGGCACTGCGGGCCAATGGCGCCGTGGTTGCCTGGGGCAACAATGACGCCGGCCAAGCACGTGTCCCCAGTGAATTCACCACTGGCAATCCATTGAGTACTGCCACTGCAACCCGTACTGCCACCGTGAGTGCCACGGCCACCGATACCAGTACCGCTACGCCATCAACCACCAGTACGGTGACGTCTACGTCTACTCCAAGCAAAACGGTCACCAACACCAAAACGGTGACCAACACCAAAACCGCCACCAATACCAGAACCGCCACTAGAACCGCTACCAATACCAGAACCGCCACCAGCACCAGTACCAGTGTCACCGCTCCTGTCAGCGTCGTGCAACTCGCTGCGGGGATGCGCCATTCGGTGGCATTGCTCAGCAACGGCATGGTGCAGAGCTGGGGGGACAACACCTACGGCCAACTGACCCAGCCGCTCCTCGGCGGGATTGTCAAAATCGCCGCTGGTGGCTGGCATACCGTGGCCCTACGCCGCGATGGTACCGTCATCGCCTGGGGACGCAATTCTGCCGGCCAAACCGATCTGAATAGCTACCGCAATGTCGTCGATATTGCGGCCGGCAACGAATATACCATGCTCCTGCTGGCCAGCGGCCAAGTAGTCGTGGTCGGTCAAAACAGCGACGGCCAACTCGCAATCCCCCAAGGTGAATTCCAACGCATCGGTGCCGGTGACACCCATCTGCTGGCCATCAGCAATGACGGCACGATTAGCGGGTGGGGATTAGGAGTCGACGGGCAATTGAATATCCCAAGTGGCATCAGCAATCCCTTCCAAATTGTCGCTGGCACCAGTTTTAGTGCGGCCTTGGCCGTGAGCACCATGGGGGCCACGCCTACGGTCATTGCCTACACCCCTACCGCTATCACCCTACCCAACATTCCACCATCGTTGCCGCAACCGAGTCGCGGCAACCAATATATCATCATTGACAGTGGCGGCATGTCCGCACCTATCACATTTACCGGCAGTATGCTTGCAGTAGGGCGTGGCAGTCTGGCGACAATCGATGCCAGCGGCACGCTGACCGTAACAATCGCGAGTAATTCAACACTCACAGGAATTCCTACAAACTGGAATAATATCTACACGGTGGCGCTCGGCAATTATGGCGTAATCCTACGCAACAATCATACGGTGGGGCTATGGGGAAGTGGCAACGATCTAACCAACACCATCCCAACCAACTTCCAAACCAATATCGCCGAAATCGCGATCCGTGGCACCCACGTCATGCTACTCACCATTGATGGTCGGGTATGGTCGAATCAATTGCCCCTCCCTCTGCTCAGCAATGTGCGCCATATCGCCGCCGGCGCAACCTTCGCCGTCGTCTCATTTACCGACGGTAGTGTGCGGGTCTGGGCCACCGATAACAGCGAAGGGGTGCTTAGTATCCCCAGCAATGCCACTAACATCACCGAAATCGCCGCTGGCGACTACCACGTGCTGGCACTGCGGGCCAACGGGCAAGTCGTCAGCTGGGGCGCCACCAGCCACGACAACGACCAAACCACCATCCCCTTTGCGGTTAGTAGTGGGAACGTCATTGCGATTGCCGCCGGCGAACGCCAAAGTATGGCGCTCCTCGCTAACGGCAATGCCGTGGCGTGGGGCGATTATCCCGCCAATACACTCGATCATATCAATGCAGTCAGTAGCACGCACCACATTACCGGGATTGCCACCGGGGACCAACAGGTGGCGGTGCTGATTGACGACAGCCAACCCACCGTCACCGTAGTACCAAGTGCCACCCCGATTATCGTCCCTACCACCACCCCCCGCGCCAATCATGGTGAATTTGCGGCCAACCAAATCGCCTGGTACACCATGTCTGATTTCGCTACGCCCCAGAGCTTTGCAGGGCTCGGCGCAGACACCACATTCCAATGCCCGCAACCACAGAGTTGCCCGCGCCTCAGCGCCATCATCAATGCACCACCCGCCGACGGCCGCCAATTCCCATCATTGCTATTCAGCGAAGGACGGGGCGACGAACTGAGTGCATCGACCAACACCACACTCAACGGCGTACCATTTACCGTGCGGGCTAGCCTCAAACGCACCAGCCTCAATCGCCACGATGTCATGCTCAGCCTAGGGGCACCCGGTGTGGTGCGCCAATACCTCACCCTTGGCATTGACAAAGAAAACCGCCCCTACTGCAGTTTCTTCGCCGACGATTTGCGGAGCACCAGTTGGTATGTTGACCGCGAATGGCATGCCTATGCCTGTAGCTACGACCCTACGTCACGCATACGCACCCTCTGGCGGGATGGCCAAATCATCGGCCAAGACATCGTGCGGGGCGCCTTTACCCCACCGGCAGCACCACTCGTAATTGGGCGGCGCTACGACAGCATGGCGGGAGTCAACGGCGAAATCGCTGAGGTCGACATCGTAAATCGCGTGCTCAATCAAACCGAACTACAACCACCCAATACGGTACTTGATAGTGACAAAATCACCGGTCTCGTCATAAACACCCTGCTCCAGAGTGTGTCTCCCAATGGTGGTGTCACCGTCTGCCAAAACCGGATCGATGGTACCCCAGGCATGTGTCCCTTCTTTGCGCAAGAGCCAACCAGTGTCCACGACGGCGCCTATATCCAATTCGCCGGTGATCAACGGTTGAGTATCACCACACCTAACACCCCCAACGGCTTTAGCATTGGGGCGTGGGTATATCAGAATCAAATTATGCCAGGGAATGTGATTGTGTCACGGAGCGACCGTAACATGGACGGTGCGGGCATGTATATCCACGAAGCAACCGATACGAATGGCTCAGATGGTATCACCTGTAGCTGGGTCAATACGTCAGGCAGTAGCCCAGTAGTAGTGAGCGTCCAACCGCCATTCGCCGCGCCCATCCAAGAATGGCATCAGTACCTGTGTAGTTATGATCACAATCTGGCTAAAATGGCGTTTTATGTCGACGGCGTATTAATCCAACAGGTAAGCGTAACCCCCCAAGCCATCCCCGGGCCGGTCTTGATTGGATACAACAACCCTTCTATCAGCTTCCCTGCCAGCAATTTCAGCAATTTCATGGGCAATGTCGACGATGTGATGATTTATGACGGTGCGGTGTCGGGGGCGACCGTCGCCGAAATCGTCAACAGTACCAACCCCAGCACACCGATCCCGACCCCCACCCCCACCAATTGTCCGGCCGTTGATGACGGCACTACCCAAGAATTAGACATGACATCGTATGAGGCCTGGCAATCATCTGACTACAATGCACATGATCCACAGCAAGCCATCGATGACTACACGCCATCCTATAGTTTCACCGAAATCGAAGATCAACCGTGGTGGCAAGTCGATCTCGGCGAGAGCTACGACATCAGTAGCGTCAAGCTGATCGACTCGACAGGACTGTATGCCCGCAATACGGATCTCTTTTTGACAGAAATAAACCTCGATGCCGAAACCGATATTGATTATGTCAAATCACAATCTGTGGCCTGGCGGTATGTCAAATGCAATGATACAACGGGTGACTGCAATCCTCCCGCGGCCGTAAGCCACACGGTGACGTTCCCGTCAGGGAGCAGAGCACGCTATATCCGCATCCAGCATGAATCCACCGGACGAGTACGGCTCAACGAAGTACGCGTCACCGCCCGCAACACCGTATTTGTTTGTGGCAGCCCACCCCCTGCCACTGCCACATTTACGCCGACCCAAACCGGCACACGCACCACGACACCCCGCCCTAGCAAAACACCGCTGGCGCCTACTGTCACGCCAACCATGCCCGGCATTACTCCCTATACGGTGACCAAAACAGCAACCAGTACCCAAACCAGCACCAATACATCGACAAACACCAGAACTGCAACGGTTACTGTGACCCCCACCTTGCCCAGCGCAACACCCTATCGTAGCCCGACGCGCTCCGCCGTCAACACCCGCACGCCGCTCTTTACCACCCGCACGATGCTGGCACGCCGTAGTCCCACATTCTATGCCCAAACCCAAACGGCGCGCGCGATCACCAGCACCCCCAGCAAAACCGCCACGGCGACGCCTACCGCTGCCTACCCCATCCCCGCAACGGGCACAAGTACCCGCACCGCCTACCCCATCCCCGCCAGCAGAACGCGGACGGCCACTGCCACACCATAGGTAAGCGCACCAGAGTGTCAGGATAATCCCTGACACTCTGGTGCAATCAGATACCAATCCTCCACCCTACGGCATTCCGTATGCCGTAGGGTGTCACACGAAACCTGCGCAACCGAACCAGCCTATTCCACGCTGATTCACGGCCGCGCACGACGTTTTTTTACACATAATCAGCAAAAACAAGCACTACAACGGATAAATCTCTGCCTCGCAAGACCTAATGAATATGGTATGCTAGCACTACTATGACAGCAGTGGAGTTGGATATGCCACCAGTACTCGAAGTGCGTAACCTCACCAAACGCTTCCCGGGGATTACCGCTACAGACGCCGTCAATTTCACCCTCGAAGCGGGTGAGATTCATGCGTTTTTGGGCGAAAACGGCGCCGGCAAATCGACCTTGATGAACATGTTGTACGGGCTCTATCGCCCCGACGAAGGCCAGATTTTGCTCAACGGCCACGTCGTCCAGATCAACGGTGCCAACGACGCCATCAAACGGGGGCTCGGCATGGTCCATCAACATTTCATGTTGGTGCCGACCTTGACCGTCACCGAAAACATCATCCTTGGCAACGAAGTGGTCAACGGGCTCTTGATCGACATTGCTAGTGCCCAACAACGCATCCGCACGTTGGCGCAAACCTTTGGACTCGACATCCCCGTCGACGCCCTCATCCACGATTTACCGGTGGGCGTACAACAGCGCGTCGAAATCGTCAAGGCACTCTATCGCGGAGCCGATATCCTGATCCTCGACGAACCGACCGCCGTGCTTACCCCCCAAGAAGCCGACGACTTGTTTGTGGTCATCAAACGCCTCAAAGCCCAAGGCAAATCGATTATCTTTATCAGCCACAAGCTGCGTGAAGTACTGGCCCTCGCCGACCGGATTAGCGTGCTCCGGCGTGGCAAATTGGTGGGCGACACCACCCCGGCCCAAGCCGACGAAGCCAAACTGGCCAGCATGATGGTGGGTCGTGATGTGGTGTTGCATATTGAAAAAAGTCCAGCCACACCCGGTGAAGTAGTGCTTGATATCACGCATTTGCAGGTGGCCGACGAGCGCGGCAACATCGCCGTCAGCGATGTGTCGCTCCAAATTCGGCGTGGCGAAATCGTGGGCATCGCTGGTGTGCAAGGCAACGGCCAAACCGAGCTGGTCGCCGCCGTCACCGGCCTGATTCAGCCACTCCATGGCACAATTGTGGTAGCCGGCGCAAATATCACCGGTCAGGGCACCAATCGCGCCATCGCCGCCGGCATGGGGCATATCCCCGAAGACCGTCAGCAACACGGGCTGGTGCTCAGTTATACGATTGCCGACAACATGGTGCTGTCGACCTACGACATCGCGCCGTTTGCCACTGGCCTAATCATCAACGAAGCCGCCATCGCCGCCCAAGCTACCACCCTGGTGCAACGCTTCGATGTGCGCACCGGCAGTATCGACGCCTTGGCGTCGACGTTATCGGGTGGCAATCAACAAAAGGTCGTCGTGGCCCGTGAACTGGCCCGGCCCCTCAATCTGTTGGTGGCGGCGCAACCGACCCGGGGCTTGGATGTGGGCTCGATTGAATTTATTCACAAAAGCATTGTGGCCGAACGGGACAACGGCACCGGCGTATTGTTGGTATCGGCAGAGCTCGACGAGATTTTGGCGTTGGCCGATCGTATCCTAGTGATGTATCGCGGCCAAGTCATCGCCGAAGTAGTCGGTGCCGGTGCCGACCGCAATCAGATTGGGCTATTGATGGCCGGGATTACCAGTACAGGAGCAGAGGCATGAGCACACCGCCACCAACACCCCCCACCAGTGGCTGGCACACCTGGGGCGGGATTTTGTTAGTCCCCGTTTTGGCGATCTTTACCGCCCTGGTCATCGGCGCCATCATCATCGTGGCCACCGGCGCCGATGTGGTCGCCGCCTACGGTGGCTTGTTCATGGGGGCCATCGGGTCACCCCGCGCCATTGCTTATACCTTGGTGGAAGCCACGCCCTATATTTTCGGCGGTCTAGCCGTCTTGATTGGCTTCCGTGCCGGCTTGTTCAACATCGGTGTCGAAGGCCAAATCGCCGTTGGCTCGATGTGTGCCGCCGTTGTCGGGGCCTTTGTGAGCTTGCCCCCCGGGTTGCACGCCATCGTCGCCTTTATCGCCGGCGCATTGGGTGGGGCACTGTGGGGCGCCATCCCCGGCTGGTTACGGGCTCGCACTGGCGCACACGAAGTCATCACCACCATCATGTTTAACTACATTGCGATTCGCAGTACCGATTACCTGATCAAGGTGCCCTTCCTCGACAAAGAATCATCGTCACAACGCACGCCATTTATTGCCGAAGGGGCGCATCTGCCATTTTTGTTTGGGCCCGACTACCGCCTGCATGCCGGCTTCCTGATTGCCATTCTTGCAGCAGTGGCCACGGCCTGGATCCTCAAGCGCACCATTATCGGCTTCGAGATCAAAACCACCGGTGCCAACCCCGACGCCGCTCATTATGCCGGCATGAATGTGCCCCGCACGATTATTTTGACGATGGCGCTGAGTGGCCTGATGGCCGGCATGGCCGGCGCCTCGCAAGTACTTGGGCTCGAACACAATCTCAAAGCCTCTTTTTCGGCCGGCTACGGCTTCGACAGCATTGCCATCGCCTTGTTGGCAGCTAGTAATCCCATCGGGGTCATCCCCGCAGCCATGTTTTGGGGAGCGTTACGCAACGGCGCCGGCTTGATGCAACTCAACAGTGGGATTTCGATCAACCTGATCAACATCGTGCAAGCCTTGGTGATTGCCTTTGTGGCGGCCGACCAAATCGTGCGCCAGATTTACCGCATCCGCAGTGCCCGTAGCGCCGGTGTCACCCTTAGCCGGGGCTGGGGGCGCTAGTAGCGAGGATATATGCAACACTTTTTTACCCGCGAACGAATTATCGGCCTGATTGGCATTATTACTGCCTTGGCATTGTTGTGGCTGGTACAACAATCGGTCCCCGACGGGGCAATTTCGACCTTGCGCATCCCCTATGCCAACGGCAAACCCCAAGACGCCCCCCTGATCGACATCCCACTGCCCACCGCCCTAACCATCTACGTATTGGCGGGCATATTGGTGGGCGCGGCGTTTGGCTTGATGTGGCGCAAGCGCGCTGATTTGGCGCCAGCCTACATGGGTGGGGTGATTGCGGTGGTGATTGTCAGCATTTTGCTCACCGCCATCGTCAACAACCGCACCGACATCGTCGACATGTTGGGTCGGATGGTCCGTCTCGCCACCCCCATCACCCTAGGGGCGCTGGCGGGGATTTTGTGTGAGCGCTCGGGGGTCGTCAATATCGCCATCGAAGGCACGATGCTCTTTGCGGCCTGTATCGGCTTTATCGTGTCGTTAGCCTTTGGCAATTCGTGGCTAGGGTTAATTGCGGCGATTTTGGCCGGTAGTGCGATTGTGATGGTACATGCGGTACTGTCGCTCCACTACAAAACCGACCAGATTATTAGTGGTACCGTCATCAATATTTTGGCGGTCGGTGTCACCGGGTACCTGCGCACCAGTGTCATTTTGCCGATGGAAGCAGGTGGCAATCGTGGTGCCGCCTTGTCACAATTCGACATCCCATTGCTCAGTAGTATTCCCGTACTGGGACCGATGTTTTTCCAACATCGCCCCATCACCTATTTGATGCTAATCATGGTGCCGTTGGTCAGCATCATGTTGTTCCGCACGCCGTGGGGTCTGCGTACCCGTGCCATCGGTGAGCACCCGCGCGCTGCCGACACCATGGGCATCAACGTCAATCGCATGCGTTATTTCAATGTCTGGATTTCGGGGATGATTGCCGGAGTAGCCGGCGCCTGGTTCTCACTCGAGGCTAGCTATAATTTCGACGACGTGATGACCAACGGGCGCGGATTTATCGCCTTGGCCGCCATGATTTTTGGCAATTGGACCCCCTTTGGTGCACTCAGTGGCGCATTGCTCTTTAGTGCCGCCGATGCCCTGCAAATCAAAATCCAAGGCTTCGACTTCGCCTTACCGTCCCAATTTGTGCAGATGCTGCCCTACGTGATTACCGTGGTGGTACTCGCCGGCGTCATCGGCCGGGCTCGGCCACCGGCGGCCGTCGGCAAACCATATGAACCCTAGACGCAGCAGGCTGCGTCTCTACACGCAGGTGCGAGGCATACCCTCGCACCTACCCCACCCACACCCTCAATACGGAAATAAATCTTCCACCGCCACCAAGCGCAACGCCCCAATCGGGCAGACACTAACACAGGCCATATCGTCATGCCCCGCACAAAAATCACATTTTGCCGCTTTGTAGAGCGGTGTTTTGGGAGTCAATGGAATCAACGGTATCTGCGCCAATCCCCGTTGTAATTGACCACGCCAGCTGCGATCAAGGGGCTCGAGGGTCATGGCACCATACGGACAAGCCGGCACACAATCACCACACCCCGTACAGCTTTCTTGCACCACCAACGCCGTCCCTTGCCAAGTGATGGCATTGCTCGGGCAGGCTTCGACACATTCGGCACCATGGCGACATTGGCGGCAGGCATCAACCAACAGCACCTGCTCATGCAACATGCCGGTATGGTGCATTCGTGCCGCCCCATGCCGTTGAGTACAGGCCTGCACACACAAACGACAATCGGGCGGACAACGATTCACATCACGCACAAACACCGTATCACCGCGGCGAATCCCTTTTTGCAACACGCCGCCCAGTTCGTCTTGTTGGCGGTCGATGTAATCACGCCGCTCCGTCAACAATTGCGTAATTGCCGTGATTAATTCGGGACGTTGGCGCAATAATTCAAAAAAACTCAGACTGGGCAACGTCATAATCGTGCATGGCGTCACCGCCCGCACATCATCATTAGCCGGCGTCTCACTCATCAAGGCTAGCGCCCCAAAGAAATCGCCTTCTTCGAGGTGACCGATTACCTGATCATCACGAGACACCGCACACTGCCCCAATTCAATCAAATGCAAGCCATTCGGGCGATTGCCTGCCCGCACAATGTATTCGCCACGTTGCACGTCACGCACAATCAGTTGCTCGATTAAATCGCTCCGTTCTTGATCGCTGAGTTGCGCCAAAAACGGCACCCGCGCCAAGGTCGACTGCACCAACCGTTGCCGATACATGGCGCGCAGTTGCCCCATCAATTGTCCCAATTGGGCCTGTTCGCGCCGGAGCAAATCAAGTGAAATTTGCAGTAATTGGCACGATGATTGCGCCACCACACTCACCCCACCAAAGCGATTGCCAAACAATGGGTTCTCACCAAACATCGTGCCGACGGGCAAACGACCAAGTGACACATCACGCCCAATCCGGTCATGCAGATTCACCATCACGGTGCCATGCAACACGATATACAGGTACTCATTGGGCATCCGCTCTGTCAAAATCGTCGCTTGATCCGCAAACACCCGCAATACCGCATGCCGTCCGAGCAGCCGCAACTCACTCAGTGGCAACGCCTCGAGCTCGGGGATTTCGCGGAGCGCACTAATCCGCTGATCGTCACGTAGCCGCAATTGTTGGCGCGACAACGATTCAGGGGTCCGCAACACCGTTTTGGCCATGGTGATTACTCCTCACTCCGGGCATCGATAGCCACGACCGCCTGCAACAAGGCATTGACACCAGCCACAATATCATCATGGGCGGCAAATTCTTCGGGGCAATGGCTACGGCCATCTTTGGTGCGCACAAAAATCATCGCTGCGGGGGCAATCACCCCCAGCATACTACCATCGTGGCCCGCTCCACTCGGTAATTCCACCACCTGGTGGGTAAATTGACCGCAGGCCTGCGTCACAATCTGGCGCATCCAGACTGGGAATTGGACTGGTGCCGAATCTTCACACGCACCAATCTGCACCGCTACCCCTCGCTGTGCCCCAGCCAAATGAATCGCTGCCACGATTTCGTCCCACATTGCCAGTACTTCCGGCCAATGCAGACTACGCATTTCCACACTAAAGCGCACCTGCCCCGGCACCACATTGGTTTGATTGGGGGCCACATGCAATGACCCTACCGTCGCCACCGTACCTGGCCGCGCCAGCGCCGCCTGCTCGGTGGCCCGGATGATATCAGCCACTGTCGCCAAGGCATCATGGCGCACCGCCATACTGGCGGTACCGGCATGATCGGGGCGGCCAGTACAGACAATGTCAGCCCGGCGAATCCCCACAATCCCGCTGACGGCACCGATCGGCACCTGGGCCGCTTCCAACACCGGGCCTTGCTCGATATGCAATTCGAGGTAGGCCGCTATCTCACCCGGGCGGCGCAACGGACGCAACAGCTGTGACGGATCACCACCCATGCCGGCGATGGCATCACCTACCACGCCCCAGCCAGGCACATCCCGTGCCAGAAACGCGGGCGAGAAGCCCTGTGCCATGGCGGTACTGCCAAACAACGAGCCCAGTGGAGTTGATTCTTCAGCCAAAAAATCAACGACTTCGAGGGGACGACGCAATTGCACCCCCGCATCCCGCAAGGCGCGGGCCACGACAATCGCACCCAGCACACCAATCACACCATCAAACTGACCGCCACCCATCACCGTGTCGGTATGGGAACCAATCAACACCGGTGGGGCGGTGGTTGTACCAGCCCGGCGCCCAATCAGATTAGCGCCGGCATCCTGCGTCACCGTTAACCCAGCAGCCTGCATGCGTTCACACAACCATGCCCGCCCCTGCCGATAACTGTCAGTAAAGGCGCGGCGGGTGGTGCCTAGTGTTTCGGGCTCAACAAATTGCGCCAGCGTAGCAATATCGTCACGCAGTTGTTGGGAGTCAATCGTGAGCATATGCAGGCATCCTCTGCAACAAAAAATAGCTTATACCAACAAATCCACTGCACCGGGGAGAATCGTCACGGTGATATCGCGCGCCGTGGTACTAAATACTTCGCCATCAATGGCCACCGGCAAATCATTGGCACAGGTTACTTGGATAGTTGCTACTCGTTCGAGCCGGACTTCGGGTAATTTGCCATGTACCCCTTTTTCAATCAAGGGGATATATTGCGCAACCTTCACCACGCCCAACATATCAACCATACAGACATCGAGCAACCCATCATCGATGTGGGCATCGGGCGTCATCAAAAAACTCGCCCCTTGATGGCGGCCATTAGCAATCGTGGCAAACATCATTGGCCGTTCGAGCGTTTCGTTGTTGAAATTTATCCGCATCGGGAAGGCTTTGTAGTTCATCAAGGCCCGAATAATCGCCAAATAATAGACCGGCCAACCCGTAACCCATTTAATCTTGAGTGCTTCGGCTGCGGCCTGGGCATCAAAGCCAATCCCCACGGCATTCAGCAACAAACGCGATCCTTGTCCAGCAATGTCGACCAATCCCAAATCGATGGGACGGCGTTTGGGGTTTTGCAGGCGAGCAATCCCACCAGCGATGTCGTCGGCCTTCACCGTTTCGAGCACTTTGACAAAATCACTGCCCGTCCCTAACGGAATCACCGCAAAGGCCGCCTTACGCCCGGTTTGTTGGTTACCTTGGTACAACCCATTGACCGTTTCGTTGAGCATGCCATCACCACCAATTGCCACAACCACATCTGCGCCCCGCACCACGGCATCACGAGCCAGCTCGGTGGCATGGCCGCGGGCGTTGGTCAACAACAACTCATAGCTGACTCCGGCGTTGTCGAGCGCCTGAATCAATTCTGCGCGGCGCCGACCTGCTTTGCCACGACCAGCCCATGGATTCAAAATAATACTTATCTGCGTCATCATCATGCTCCCTTGCATATTAATAAATGGATACTCGATTATATACCGTACAGTCGCAGCCCGCTACGGCTCTTCTCTGCAAGCCGCAACCTGCTGCGATGCTTCAATCCCTCGCCCGCTGTACAGCCGTAGCCTGCTGCGTCTCTTCCCTGCAAGCCCCAGCCTGCTACGACGCTTCACGCTGCCTCGCAGGCCGACGAGATTCCACGCTACGGTTGCCGTGGCAACCGGCATGGAATGACGTTGGGGATGGGGTGCAACAAAACGCTCCAACTTTGCGTTATTATAGGCGTGATCGATTTTTAATAGGAGCTTCCATGACAACCATAAATATCAATGAATCCCCCAATATCATCTTGCGGATTATCTGGTTTGTCGCCATCGGGTGGTGGTTAAGTGGGATTTGGACGGTGGTTGCTTGGGTGTTGTGTGTGACCGTCATCGGCTTGCCAGTGGGATTGATGATGCTCAACAGCCTGCCCCAAGTCACCACTTTACGCGCCCGCAATGTCCAAACCGTTGTTGACGCCCAAGGTGCGGTGAGCGTCGTCACGACGCCTCAGTACAACTTCCTCATCCGGGCCGTCTATTTTTTGTTGGTGGGTTGGTGGTTGAGCGCCTTGTGGTTGATTGCCGCCTGGGCCATGGGTAGCACCATCATCGGGTTAGCGATTAGTTTTTGGATGGTTGACCGCGTCCCCGTAATCCTGGTATTAACCCAAAACTAATTCCCCTTACCAGCGCCGACGTGTTGCACAATCGTGTGACACGTCGGCGTTTTCTGCGTTACAATATCAGCACAACCACAAAGGAGCATACTATTATGTCATTTGATGCATCATGGGCTCGGAGCCAATTTCCGGCGCTGAGCGAGCAAGTCAACAACCAACCAGCCGTCTTTTTTGATGGTCCTGGCGGCACCCAAGTCCCCGAGCGCGTAATCACCGCCATTAGCGATTATTTACGCCACTCCAACGCCAACACCCACGGGGCGTTTTTGACCAGCAATCGCTCCGACGCCATCATCGAAGATTCGCGCCAAGCCATGGCTGATTTGTTGGGATGTGGCGCCGACGAAATCATGTTTGGTCCTAACATGACCTCACTCACCTTTGCCCTCAGTCGCGCCATCGGTCAATCACTCAGCACCGGTGACGAAATCGTCATCACCCGCCTCGACCACGACGCCAACGTCGCCCCTTGGCTGGCGCTCCGTGAATTGGGTATCGTCGTCAACGAAGTCGATGTCGATGTCGAAGACTGTACCCTCGATATGGAAGACTTTGCCCGCAAAATCACCAGCAAAACCAAATTGGTTGCCGTCGGCTTCGCATCCAACGCCGTCGGCACGATCAACGACATCCCGGCAGTGGTCAAAATGGCCAAAGCCGTCGGTGCCATGGTCTTTGTGGATGCCGTCCACTACGCTCCCCATGCCCCCATCGATGTCAAAGCTCTCGACGTCGACTTTTTGGCCTGCTCACCCTACAAATTCTTTGCCCCCCATAGCGGCACGATTTATGGCAAACGTGAACATTTGGATCGCCTCAAGCCCTACAAAGTCCGCCCTGCCGGCGAAGACACCGCCGGTCGTTGGGAAACTGGCACCAAAAACCACGAAATCATGGCTGCCATTACCGCTGCCGTCGATTACCTCGCCGAAGTAGGCAACCGCGACGCCGGCACGCCCTTTGCCACCCGCCGCGAGGCCCTGACCCACGCCATGACCGCCATCCAAGCCTACGAGCGCGCCCTCAGCGACTATATGATTCCGCGCTTGCTCGCCATCCCCGGCTTGAGCTTCTATGGCATTACCGACAACGAGCGCTTTGGCAGCCGCACCCCCACCGTCGCCATCCGCATGGCCAAACACACCCCCCGCGAAGTAGCCGAAGCATTGGCCGCCAACGGCATTTTTGTGTGGGACGGCAACTACTACGCCGTCAATTTGACCGAGCGCCTCGGCCTCGAAGAGCTAGGCGGCATGGTCCGTATCGGCTTGGTGCACTACAACACCACCGCAGAGGTCGATCGCCTTATCGATGCCCTCACCGCCCTCGCCTAACTCCCACACACTACACCCCCACGGGCAATGCCCGCGGGGGTGTTTTTTAGGGCTTGTTTTTATCAGGCTGGCGCTTGCTGGGGGACCACCAGCAAAATCACCAATGCCCCTAGTGCCGTTACCAACCCAACCACCACATAAATCGGCCGGTAGCTCCCTACCAGCGGCCGCACCACTTCGACGGCGAGGGGCATAATCGCCCGCGCCGCCGTCAACAGCAACGCCAACACGCCACTGATGGCACCATAAGCCGCCACCCCAAAGCGGTCCGCAAACAACGCTGCCCGGGCTGGCGTAATCGCGCCGAAGCTCAAACCAAACAACACAATACAACTCCACACCCCCCAATCCCCCGGTAACACCATCAATGCCACCAATGCCAGGCTTTGCATTACACACAGCACCGTGGCAATCGCTTGGCGTGACACCACCACCCCTAATGGCGTAAAAAACAAGCGACTCGGCAACGCCAAAAACCCGGCAATTGCCGCATACCACGCCGCTTGTTGAGCCGTATAGCCCGTATCAATCAGGTAGGGAACAAATGTTTGTAGCATCACCACCAGCGCACACGTCGATGCAAAAAACGCCAGCGTCAACAACCAAAATCCGCGGTCGCGCAAGACTTCGATGACTTTGACCGCTGGAATAGATACGACGGGGCCGACAATAGCCGCTGGCGCTCCATCCACAAATTGTCCCACATCGCTAGGGCGCCGCCGCAACCAAATTCCGTGTAATGGTGCAATAACCAGCACCATCACCGCCGCAAACACCCACGTCGTCATCTGCCAGCCCGATGTGCGAATCAGCCATTCGGTGGTGGGGGTGGCGATGATAATCGCAAATCCCGCCACAAAGGTCAGCACCGTCAACGCCAGACTGCGCTTGTGGTTGAACCAATTGGCCACCACCACAAACGCTGGCTCATACAATACCGCCGCCATCCCCACGCCCAACGCCAACCAGACCACCACATGTTGCCACGGCTCGGTTACAAAGCCCCACACGCCAAACCACAACCCACACCACAACGCCCCCGCCGTCATCAACCAGCGGGCACCGTGGCGATCGAGCCACACCCCAATCGGCCACGCCAACAACCCGGCAATTAATTGCGATGCCGTCACTGCCACCGTAATGGTGGCCCGTGACCAGCCAAAGGCCTGTTCGAGGGGTACCACAAACACACTAAAGGCATATATCAACATCCCATACGACAACGTTTCGGTGATAGCCAGCACCCCCAGAATCTGCCAGCCATAATACCAGCGCCGCATCACTGCTCCCCTCGTAGTACCGCCAACGTAGTGGCGGCGCATGTTGTCCACGAAAACCGTTGCGCTTGTATGTATCCCTTGGCCACTAACTGGCCATGATAGGCATCATCCCCATCGAGCCGACGAATGCCGGCAGCAATCGCATCGACATCATTCGGGTCGACGAGGCAGGCCGCCGCACCAGCCACCTCGGGCAAGGCCGAAGTGGTCGACGTCAACACCGCCGCCCCACTCGCCATCGCTTCCAGCACCGGCATGCCAAAGCCTTCGTACAACGACGGGAATACAAATGCCCGCGCCCCCGCCAACAATGCCGGCAATTCGGCATCGGGCACGAAGCCAATCAAATGCACACGCTCAGCCACACCATGCGCCCGGGCAATCTCCGCCAGCGGCTCGCTCAACCAGCCTGCCCGCCCAGCAATCACCAATTGGGTGGCGGGGTGGGTTTGGGCGCGCGCAAAGGCCTCGATCAGCCGCGCCAGGTTTTTGCGGGGCTGCAATGTGCCCACATACACCATATAGCGCGCCCACGGCATGGTTTTTTTTGCCAAGGGGGTAAATACCGGTGCCACGCCATGGGGAATCACCACCACCCGCCGCCGGTCAACGCCCGTATAGCGCACCAAATCATCGGCGGTAGCCTGCGAAATCGCAATCACCCTGTCCGCGGCCCAGGCCGCCCAGCGGGTGGTCAGGCGTAGATATATATTTTGAAAACGCGTATGCGCCTGGGGGAAGTGCAAAAACCCGAGATCGTGCACCGTCGTCACCACCCGCATCCTCCGCACCAAACGCACGTTCCACGGCAACACGTGTGACGGCACAAACAAGACATCGGGCGGCTGCCGCCATAGTTCCCACGCCAGCCGGATATGCGTCCAGAGCCGGGCAAACGGCATCACCCGTACGTGTATCACTCCGGCAAAGGGCGGGATTTCGGCGGGCAAGGTGCGACAATACAACCAATACTCGTTATCACCGGGGGTGGCAGCCATACCCGCCAACACTTCCCATGTATAGCGCTCCGTGCCGGTGCGTTGCGTCGTCGCCAAGCGACTGATGTCAATCCCAATACGCACAATTCCCCCGCATCATCGTAATTAATGAACTCATCCTACCATATTGATTACCGACAAATTCCGAATATCAGCGTGAAACAGTGTATAATACACTCAATCTCAGCTTACCGTACCAAGGATGTTTCTATGCAATTGTATGATACGTTGCGTGGTCATAAAGCCACTCTTGCCATCCCCGCCGACCGCCCACTGACCTTGTATGTCTGTGGCGTCACTCCCTACGATACGACGCACATCGGCCATGCCCACACCTTTTTGATTTTTGATATTTTCATTCGTTATGTCCGCTCACAAGGTGGTTCGGTATTATATTGTCAAAACGTCACCGACGTCGACGATCCCTTGTTTGAGCGCGCCAACCGCGACAACATTGCCTGGGATGCCTTGGCCAAACGCGAAGTCGACCAATTCATCAAAGACTGCCGCGCCATGAACTTCATCACCCCCGATTTCTTCCCCAAAGTATCCGAAGAAATCACCGGCATGATTCCCATCATCGAAGGCCTCATCCGCAACGGCAAAGCCTATGTCAGCAACGGCAATGTATTTTTTGATGTGAGCAGTGAGCCCACCTATGGCGAAATGGCCCGCCTCGGTGGCTACGAGCAGATGCTCAACACCGCCAACGAACGGGGCAATAACCCCAACGACCCCAACAAACACAACCCCCTCGACTTTGTGTTGTGGCAAGTATCACGCCCCGGTGAACCCACCTGGCCGAGCCCGTGGGGCCTAGGTCGCCCAGGCTGGCACATCGAATGTACTGCCATGTCGACTCGCTATTTGGGTGAACAACTCGATGTCCACGGCGGTGGTCGCGACCTCATCTTCCCCCATCACCCATCCGAAATCGTCCAAACCGAAGGTTACACCAACAAACGCCCCTTCTCGCAATTCTGGGTGCATGGTGGCTTGACCTGGCTCGACGGCAACAAGATGAGCAAATCATTGGGGAATTTGGTCTTTGTGCGGGACGCCGTAATCCAACAGAGCCCAGATTCGATTCGCTGGTATTTGGCATCATTCCCCTACCGCGAAGACTTCAACTATATCCGCACCGATGCCGCCACCGCCGAGCACGACGTCGCCCGCTTAGTGGCAGCCCTAGGCGCCACCTCAGCAGTCGCCGCTCCAGCCTTGGATGTCAGCGCCGAGCGGGCAGCGTTTTTTGCGGCACTCGACGATGATTTGCAGATGCATGTAGGAATTCAACACATCAAATCCATGATTGACCAGATTTTGGCAGCCCAAACCACCCATGCCATTACCAGCGCCCAAGCCGATTTACGCGCCTGTGCCCAAGTCATTGGCTTTATTGCCGCCGAATAATGCTACAATCGGGGGGTGCGGGTATCCGCATTCCCCGATAAAGAGATTGCTATGTTACGTGTAGTACGATTAACTGTTTTTTGCCTAATTTTAATCACCGCCACAATTCATATTGTCTTGGCGTACCCTGCCGGGTTATTGGGGTTTTATATAGCTGCCGCAGGATTTTTCCTACTTGCCATCGTTTATGTCAACCCAACACATCGTCTCAATCGTGATCACGTCGTGTTGGTTTTGCGGGTATGGACGATTGCGACATTGGTGCTCTGGATCATCTTGGGTGATCGATCGCTCATCGCCTTCCTCGATAAAGTTGTCGAATTATTCATTATCGGTTTGTTGTGGGTCGAACAACGACTCGCATGAAAAGGTACGTAATATGGGGTTTTCTAGTCGCCAAATCATGATGCGCAGTATCTACTCTCTCATTGGGTTAATTGTTATTGAACTAATCCTACTCGGGAGCATGATTGTAGTGGTGCCCGATTTACCCCAGCGCGTACAACGTTTCAATACCACTGCCACTGCAGATGCCCCTCCTGCGCGCCAACAACCCGCCAACAACAATATCGCACGACCACTCAAAATCAGCGATGCATTCGAAAATCCTTCACCCCGCTGGGACCAATCCTATGTGGCCGTCAACAACTACCAACTCCAAGCCGAATTATTTTTGCCACACGCAGAAGTCTATACCCTGTGGACCGGAATTGCCGATGACCCGAGCATTGGTAGTCGTGTGAGTGATTTTGACCTCCAAGTCGATGTCACGCAAACTCGCGGTGGTGATGACGCCGCCTACGGGATTCGCTTCCGCCAAAACACCACCGATTCTTATCTCATGGCCGCCATCAATGCCCGCGGCTATTGGCGCATTATCCGCTCGTCATTTGGCGATATCAGCGATATTACCCCCTGGCAGTTTTCGCGCCATATTATTCCCGGCCTCAACGCCACCAATCAATTACGGGTTGTTGCCAGTGGCTCGCAAGTAAGTTTTTTTGTCAATGGCATCAAACTCACCACTATCAGTGATTTATCACCGGCAAGTGGGCAACTTACCTTGGCTGCCAATACCTTTACGAGTGGCGATTTAGCCGTGAATTTCGATAATGTCATTGGTCGCACCGCCGGCAAATCATTCCAAGACCAATTCGATTCCCCCACCACCGCGATTTTTAGTCAAGGTGGGTCATATAGTCGTGACGGCAAATATCACATTATTTCTTCCGAAAATGTCTCGGTCTGGCAAAACCCCTTGCCCCGCGCCCAAACGGAAGTCCAAGACTTCCGCATGACGGTCGACGGCACCATCGTCACTGGCGATCCCGATCAAATCGCCTACGGTGTGTTATTTGGCGACAAAGGTGATTTTGGACATACCATGGTCATTTTCAACGGCGCTGGCCAAATCCAAATCGTCCGCAATAGCAATGACGGCAACGATCAATCCTATATCGACCCCGTGATTATCAAAGCTTTCCGCACCGGTGCTGGTGTCACCAACACCATTGATATGAGTGTGCGTAACGGTGAGTTATCCCTCAAAATCAACGACATCGATGTTGGTTTTATCGATATTGGCGAATCACCCACAGGCAGCGTCGGAATGATCGTGATTTGTGCCAACACTACCGCTCAAGTCGATTTCGATAATCTGACCCTGACAGAACAAACACCATGAACAGCGACTTCCCGATTGTAGCCACCTTAATGCAACTACAAACGGCGCTAGTCGGACTGCCGCAACCCTTGATTGACCAAATGCACGCGGCAGGACCGTTCAAAGTGTTAATCGCCACCCTGCTCAGTTTGCGCACCCGTGACGATACTACCGCCGTCGCTGCCCCACGATTGTTTGCGGTGGCCGATACACCACAAACCATGGTCACGCTCAGTGTCGACGAAGTCGCCCAACTCATCTACCCCGTGGGGTTCTATCGTACCAAAGCCCGTGATATCTTGGCGATTTGTCAGCAACTCCTCACCCAGCATGCCGGGCAAGTCCCCGCCGATATGAACCAACTCTTGGCATTACCCGGCGTCGGACGCAAAACCGCCAATCTCGTGCTTGCCATCGGCTTTGGCATCCCCGCAATTTGTGTCGATATCCACGTCCATCGCATCTGCAATCGCTGGGGCTATGTCGACACCACCACCCCCGAAGAAACCGAACAAGTGCTCCGGCAAGCCTTGCCAAGCGCCTTTTGGATACCAATCAATGGCTTGCTGGTCACGCTTGGTCAGCAAATCTGCCACCCCACCTCACCCCGCTGTAGTCAGTGTCCACTACGAACCGTTTGTGCCCAACGCGGCGTGACACGTCATCGTTGATGGTCATGCGGAGCATGCAGCATGTACATTCGCTGGATTGTGCGCCATCACAAAAACATCGACACCGCCAATGTGTCGTTTTTTGACGCCTACCTCGTCAAAAGCTACCGCGATGATGCGGGTCAATCCCGCCAACGTACCATCTGTTATTTGGGGAATATTCGTCAAATCGACGATAATTTTCCCGCACTCGAACGCGAGATTTTCTTTATTCGCGCCGAACGTATCATCGCCAGCAGGTCTAGCCTGAGTAGCGATGAACGCCAGAGTGTCAGTGCCATGCTCCGCCAAAAAGTCCCCGACCTCAATCCCCAAGAAGTCGAAACAGCCGTGCGCAACAACATCCGTTGGTACCGCACATGGCGCCAACAACGCGGCGTGACCCGTCATCGTTGATGGTCATGCGGAGCATGCATCATGTACATTCGCTGGATTGTGCGCCATCACAAAAACATCGACACCGCTTTGGTAAAAACGTCGTAGCCGCACCATATCTATACCTGTTGTGCGACATTCGCCACACACACCCAACTTCCAAAACAAAACAGCGGCATAACTAGCGTTTTGCCAGTCATGCCGCTGTTATAAACCTAGCCTACGACCCCTTCCAAACGATCTTTGAGGTCGGCATAAATTTGCTGTAATTGGGCCAGCATCGCCGGGTCACAATTCCACATACCGCGCCCATTGGCTTCCAGCAAGCGTTGTACTGCGGCCTTGGCGGCGTGAGGATTAGCCGCCGCAAAGCGCCGTTGCACATCTTCGTCGAGGATAAAGGTCTGTGCCATGCCGTCAAATACCCAGTTTTCGACGCTATCACCCACCGCACCCCAACCAAACAGATTGGTAAAGCGATTGGCGATTTCGGTGGCTCCTGCATACCCCTGGGCCAGCAACGGCTCAAACCAGCGCGGGTTAAGTAGCTTGGTGCGGACTTCCATGCTCACCATTTGCTTGGCTTTGGTGAGGGTCGTTTTACCGGTGAAGCTTTCGGCATAGCTCAAACTCACGTTCTTGCCACTTTCGAAGCTAGCTGCCAACTGCACCGCACCACTATGCCCATAATAGTGTTGCATATCGGTCAAGCCATATTCGACACTGTCAATCGCCTGAAAGACATGCTCAACGGTTCCGAGCAAACTACGATAGGTCGCTTGGGCTGCGTGGCCACCCCGCTTGCCACCGTAGGCAAAGCCACTCCGTTGCACATAAATCGATGCGAGGTCGGCCCGATTATCCCATTGACTTTCGTCCACCACCATATCAACGCCAGTGCCGTATTCACCGGGTGCCTGGGTAAACAAGCGCGCCGTGGCTGCTTCAAAGGTTTGTCCCTTCTTTTGCATGGCTGCCACGTGAGCGGCGATGGGGTTCTTATCGGCCGGTTCGCCACTTTTGGCTGCGCGAATCACCAAATCGTCGATTAAATCGAGTTGCATCTGGAAGTTGTCGCGGAAGATGCTACTGATATCGAGCACCACGTCGACCCGGGCACGACCCAATTTATTCAGCGGGATCAAGTCGAAGCGGCAAATCTTGCCTTGGCCATCACGCACCGGCTCGGCACCAATCAACCCCAGCACCACTCCGATACTTTCGCCTTCAGATTTAATGGTATCGAGGGCCCACAACGTCAACGCCACCGTTTCAGGCATACTGCCGTGTTCGGCAACATGCGCAGCAATCAGCTGTTCGGCCATTTGCACACCACGGGTCATGGCTACATCACTCGGCAAGCGCCACGGGTCGATGCTATGAATATTGCGACCACTAGGCAATCCAGCCGCCCCTGCTCGAATCGGGTCAGAGCCCTTGCCAGGCAACACATAACCCCCATTGAGGGCGTGCACGACCACGTCTAATTCATCGCCACTTTCTTCGAGGCGTACCAAGATTTCACGACCATGGTCGACAATCGTTTGCAGATTTGCTGGGGCGTTTTTGCCGTAATAGTTGCGCCAAAACGCATCAAGTGCTTCACGGCCAAGCACCACCCGTTCCACAAAGGCAGCTCGCACCGCTGGTGCCGATGCCGTATCAATCCCCGCTTCGAGGATGTGTTGCATCAGGCCAGCTTGGCCACTACGGGGGACATCAAGCGTTGATTCGAGCAACGCTTGAGCGCGGTCGCGTGACATGTGGGCACCGAGTACATGCAAACCGTCAAGGATTAGGCGTTGCTCCAAATCATCGAGGTAGCGTGTTACCCGTGCCATATAGGCCGGTGTCGATTCGCCGGTAGTCGGCGCTAATTCGGGCAACATGCCCGTCACCGTCTCAAGCGAGGCGTTGTTGGCCATCTCAACCCGCAATTGTGCCAATTGTTTGTACAACCCTGCCCGGGCATAGGGGGGAATCAAGTGACTAATCACCGTCGCCCCACCACGACGTTTGGCAATGTTGGCTTCGGCTGGATTGTTCAGCGGATACAAATAAAGTTGCGGGATGTCGCCCATCACGATGTCGGGCCAACAATCACCCGTCAAACCCAACTGCAAGCCCGGCAACCATTCGGCAGTACCATGCATGCCGACATGCACAATCGCATCGGCTTGCCAGACATCAATTAGATACCGGTAAAAGGCCAAGAATTGATGGTGGGGTGCATATTGATGGTCAAACAACATCCGCATCGGGTCACTAGGCACACCCAACGGTGGTTGGACGCCCACAAACACGTTGCCCATCTCGAAGCCATCGAGGCGAATGGCATCGCGACCCTTGGGAGCAATTTCGCCCGGGGCAGCCCCCCATTTATTGTCAATCCGGCGCAACAAGCCATCGGGGATGACTTCGCGCATTTGCGCCACCGCAAAGACCACATGGTCACCTTGGCCACCTTCCATGGCCGCGACCCGTTTGGTCAATTCTGCCACCGATTCAGGCAAATTAGCGACCTTGTAGTTTTCTTTTTTGAGGCGGGTCAAAAGTGAATGCAACGTGGCCGGCACATTCAACAACGCCGCCGTCCCCAACCGCCCGAGGCCTGGGGGGTAATTGTAGAGCACCATGGCGACACGCCGCTCTTGGGCGGGTTTGCGCCGCAAGCGCACCCAGCGCTCCGCAATCGTCGCCACCCGTTCGATACGGTCGGGGATGGTAACGATAGAATCATCTTCGATGGCGCCGATCACGATGGGTGAAATACTACCGTCCATTTCGGGCAAATCATACAACATGACCGATTGCATCGGCGATACGCCTTTGCTCTGCCAATCACTCAGTGACTGCATCAGCAACGGTTGTGCCACCATGTACGGCACATCAATGCCACTCATGATTTCAACCGAAATGTCGTGATTGGCGCCGGGGCGCGTCGACCCTGCCGAACCACCTACCACACTAAAGCCCATCGTACTAATCACAAAGTCAACTTTTTCTTTGGCAACCCAATCACGCAACGCCACGTGGGCCTCGATACCACTCACAAAAATCGGCAGCACGGCTAAGTTTTTGGCTTCGAGTGCCCGAATCAGGTCGTTGGGATAGGTTTGTTGTTGCAACAAATGCTTGCGGAACACCAACAACGCCACCAACGGCTGCCCACGCCGGTAGCGCTTGGTTTTGAGCGCCCAGCGGATGTATTCGTTGTTGTCGACAAATAATTCCTCGGTATCGGGGTGGAAGCAGCCCATCTGCGGAACCGTCCGTACCAGTGCCACACTCACTTTGACATTGAGACAATCGCGCAAAATCAAGCGAATCATTTGTGACAAATTCGTCGCATCCGGTTGGTTCCAATAAATATTCACACTCAACCAGGTGCGGAAATCTTTGAGTTTGGCCGGCAGCAACGGCAACAACTTTGACGCCGCCTTGGTTAATTTGGTATAGGCATACAATGTATCTTCGTCACGCCCTTTGGTAATCAAGCGCAAAATCACTTGTATTGGTTTGGGCATACTCGAATTTTTGCTCGAATCAATCCGATAATCGCCCACTTGAGTCAAGCCCATTACTTCGGGCATACTTTCGTAGCCAAAAACCGTCTTGACACCACTACGCTTGAGTTGCGCAGTCAACCAATCGGCATCGTCACGATCATTGATGAGTGAAATAAAAACCACATCGGCTTCGCCAATTGCACGCGCCAGCGCCTCGTCTTGGTTACGTACATGGCCATCATGGAAGCGCAAGATGCGCACCGCCACACCGTCTTTTTGTAGGAGCGCCGATACTTCTCGCCACACATGGGCATTGAAGCGTTCCATGCCATTGATTATCGTAATTGTTGGCATATCTTCCTCTTTTGCATTGATACACAATCTTGTTACATCTAGTGTAGCGCATTGTGCTATTGGCAAGTACCGCTTCATGCAAAAACTATACGTTTGTTGTGCACTATATCATCCACACACAACATCGCTATACCCATTATTTGACATTCCTATTTTCTTCGGATATTATGCTAGCGTGCTAGTAAAAAAGGACGGCTATTATGGATTGTCCATTATTTTGGTTACGTCGCTCTTATCACGCCGGTAAGCAACGAGTCGATGCGGCACTCGCGGCATACAATCTCACCACTGCCCAACTTGAGGTATTGCTCCAAGTCAAACAAGTACAGCAAATCGAGCAACGCCAGCTCCAACAGCTCCTCGGAGTCCGCTCTGCGACGTTAGCAGGTGTGATTGACCGATTACTTTTGCATGGCTTTATAGAGCAACATACGAGTAATTGCGATGCGCGGGTCAAGTACATCACGCTCACGCCATGTGGGATTGGCGTCTGCGAGAGCGTAGCCGACATTCATGCCAAAGTCTCCGCCACCTTATTTGCCGGATTTACTCCAGCTGAGCTGGCACTATTGAATCAATGGCTACAGCGGGTAGTGAGCAATGGTGAAACCGGCGAATTCACCACGGGCTGTGCTTAGTTTTTTAATAGCATACTACCAAAAATAACCGTAACAAGTTCATACCCTGGTATCTCTATGGGTCAACGGAATTCCCCCATATCGATATATATACCGCCTGTGCAGATGCACACAATGAGAAAGTCTGATTATGAAGGTCGACACCTCACGGATTCTGCGCGCCGCCCTGATTGGAGCCGTGATTGGGAGTATTGTCAATGTCATTGTATGGGTCATCGCACGCCAAACTGGGCTGACTCTGAGCGTCCCCGCCATGGATCCCAGCATGGCCGATGCCAACGGCATGACCCAAGTGCCATTTATCGCCGTTATTTTGGCCACCACCATTACCACATTCATCGGCGGTGGCGTACTGGCACTCCTCAACCGCATTAGTGCGACCCCGTACCGGCTCTTCCAAATCATCGCAATTGTTTTTGTCGCAGTATCAATGGCTGGCGTACTCGGTGCACCGGCCAACGGTGACAAAATCGTGTTGGGCATGATGCACATCGTCGCCGGTATTACAGCAGTCTGGGCATTCACTACTATGACTACACAAGCAAAGGGTTAAAAATGCACATCGTCGCCATTGTAGGGAGCATCCGCTCCAAATCATACACGCGGGCGCTCGTCATCGAAGCCCAAAAACTGCTCGGACCAGATGTCACCATGACCATCGCCGAAATCGCTGATTTGCCGCTCTTCAACGACGATTTGGATTCCGCTGACGAAAGCACTACACCAGCCAGTGTGTTGCGGCTACGCCAAAAAATCCGCGCGGCTGACGCCGTACTCATCGCCACCCCCGAATACAACCATGCCCCACCAGGCGTGCTCAAAAATGCCCTTGACTGGGCGTCACGTCCGTATGGAAAATCTGCCCTTGCCAAAAAACCGGTCGCGGCATTTAGTGTCGGCGGTGGCAAATTCAGTGGCGTACGGGCACTCATCATGCTCCGCACCATGCTCACTGGCTGTCGTATGCTCATCATGCCCTACCCTGAGCTGCTGATTAATTTGAGCGAGACATTTAAAGATGGTGAACTGGTAGACCACAAAGTCCGTGACAGTTTGCGAGAATTCGTGGCTGCCTTGGTGGTCTGGGCACAACGCTAATATCTTCATTGCATCGCACAGGGCACGCAGAGGACACAGCGGCACACGGGCGATTGGCTACGGCGCCATGAATCCATCCGAAACCATAATTCAGATGGGCGCCGTAGCATAATCGCCCTTACTTCATCCATCCGACTTCACGCTTCCTACTTCGTTTCATGCGTATAATATTGCATACCCTTTTTGTCACCAGAAAACAGGCACTGCAATGACGCAATGGCATCAACATGGACGATGGCCCGCCAAATGGATTCGCGGCAGCGCCGCCACCCCACCCCAAGTAACGGTTTTTCACCTCGCCATCACCCTCGACCACCCCAGCACCATTCCGGTGCAGGTGAGTGGCGATGAACGCTTTGAGTTTTATGTCAATGGCGAATGCCTCAGTCGTGGACCCGAGCGGGGCGACAAAAGCATGTGGCATTACCACAGTCACACCCTCACACTCGGCGCTGGTACCCATCATTTGGCGGCGTTAGTCTGGAGCCTCGGCGATCAGGCCGCCTATGCCCAAATCGGTCATAGCCATAGCTTTATCGTGGCGAGTGATGACCAATGGAATACCACCGTCGCCACCGGCAATGCCCCGTGGCAGGCCAAATCACTCAGTAGCTACAGCTTTACCCCGCCCAAGCAAGCCTGGGGTACTGGCTGCAATATTATTTTTGATGCCCGTCAGCATGACTGGGATTGGCAACATGGTGCAGGCACTGATTGGCAACCGACAGTAAGTGTCTATCATGGCGAAGATAGTTTGATTGATTATGAACTAGGCAGCGGCAAACAGCTACAGCCCGCCCCACTCCCCCCCATGCGCCACGACCCACGCAATCTAGGGATGGTGCGCTATATCGACGATACCCCTGCCAGCCAAAGCATGCACCAAGCAGTTGAGCCAACCCGTGACCACGCCAATCGGCATGCAGTCTGGCAAGCGCTGCTCAATGGCACGGCGCCCCTCACCATCCCCACCCACACCAGTCAACGGGTCATCATCGACATCGACGAATACGTCTGTGCCTACCCCAAACTCACTATCAGTGGTGGGCGTGACGCATCAGTGCGCATCGACTGGGAAGAGGCACTGAGTAGCAATCCTGCAGAGTTTTTTCGGGTCAAAACCAACCGCAACGAAATCAACGGCAAGTTTTTTAATGGCGTCGGCGATACCTTTATCAGCGATGGTTCAGCCAATGCCAGCCATACTAGTCTATGGTGGCAATCGGGACGTTACATCGAAATCTGTGTCGCCACCGCAGATGCACCACTTGTCATCGAGCGCATCACCATCGCCGAAACCGGCTATCCGTTCCAGTTCAGCGGCACCTTTGATTGCGACGATCCACGCCTCACCTCGGTCATCCCTATGATGCAACGCGTGCTACAGATGTGTGCCCACGAAACGTACATGGATTGCCCTTACTACGAGCAACTGATGTATGTGGGCGATACGCGCCTCGAAGCGCTGGTCACGCATGTACTCACCGGCGACGACCGCTTGCCGGCCAAGGCCATCAAGTTGTTTCACCAATCGCGCCTCCCCAGCAATTTGACCCAATCACGCTACCCTAGTCGCGTGCAACAAATCATCCCGCCTTTTTCGTTGTGGTGGATTGCCATGGTGCACGACATCGCCTATTGGCGCTCGCATGCCGATTTGGTCAAAACCATGTTGCCGGGTATCCGCAACGTGCTGGACGCCTTTGTGTCACAACGCCGTCCCGACGGGCTGATCAACCCACCCGCCGGCTGGAACTTTGTGGACTGGGTGCCGGGCTGGCAAGGGGGCATGCCGCCCCTCACCGACCGCAACCCCTGTGCCACCATCAACTGGCATGTGGCCTACACCCTCGAGCTGGCCGCCGATCTCGAAACGCACTATGGTGAAGCCAGTATGGCCACGCGCTGGCGTGCCCATGCTGCTCAGACCCGCGATGCCCTCGACGCTCATTTGTGGGACGAGGCAGCCGGCGTCTATTACGAAGTGGCTGGTGAGTCGTTAGTGAGTGAGCATGCCCAATGCCTCGCCATCCTCAGTGGCATCGCCCAACCTAGTCATATCACCAAAATGCAACAGGCGCTGCAAACTCGCCCCGATATGGCGCGTGCGACGATTTATTTCAGTCATTATTTGTTCGAAACCTACCGTACCATGGGGGCAATCGACCTGCTGTTACAACGCATGCAACTCTGGTTTGATTTGCCAGCCCAAGGCCTCAAAACCACCGTCGAAATGCCCGAACCGTCCCGCTCGGATTGTCATGCCTGGGGCTCCCACCCCTTGTTCCACTATCATGCCACCTTGGTGGGAGTACGACCGGCAGCACCCGGCTTTGCGCAGGTCGCTATCACGCCTCAACTCGGGCCGTTGCAACGGGTCAGCGCCGTCACTCCCCACCCCAATGGTCACATCCATAGCGCCTTTTGGCGCGATCACGGTGTATTGCGGGGGCGGGTGACGTTGCCTGCCGGAGTGAGTGGCGTCATCCATTTGCCGAGTGGGGCGGTGCATATACCTGCGGGAGGCACGGCGACGCTGTAGGCACCCACCCAAAATAATCCACTATCACCCATACCGTGCGGAGTTACTCAGCTTCCGCACGGTTCTTTTGCATGATTCACCAATCCACGCTAAAATGTATCTCGTAACGTTGGAAAGCGCTTACCAATAAGTGGTTAATTCGTTTTGAAAAGAAAGACATGTATCATGCAAAAAGCCGATATTCGCGGCAAATGGGCGTTGATTACCGGTGCCAGTCGGGGCGTCGGCCGCCAAGTCAGTATGGGGCTCGCCAGCTACGGCTGCAACGTGGTGTTGCATAGCCGTGACACCGCCGGCACCGACGTGTTGGCAACCGATTTGCGCGCCACTGGCGTACAGGTCATCCAAATAGCTGCCGAATTGCGTGACATCGCCCAAGTCGACGCCATGCTGGCTAGTGTGCAACGCCAAACCCCCGGCATCGACATCGTCTACAACAACGCCGCCATCATGACCCCCTACCGCGGCGACTGGCAAAATATCCCGGTGGTTGATTTCGAGCGCAGCTTTGCCGTCAACGTCACCGCCCTCATCCACATCTGTCACAGCCTGATTCCGGGCATGGTTGCCCGCGGCTGGGGACGCATCATCAATCTGACCTCGGGCATCAAAGATCAACCCGAGTTGATTGCCTACTCGATTTCGAAGGCGGCCGTCGATAAATTTGTCACCGACACTGCCGGCAAACTGGCACCAGCCGGCGTGCTCATCAACCTGCTCGATCCAGGCTGGTTGCGCACCGACTTGGGTGGTCCCAACGCTCCTGGCGCCGTCGAGTCAGTATTGCCTGGCGCATTGGTGCCCGCCTTGCTCACCGACGGCACCACGGGGCACTTCTTCCGCGCCCAAGATTATGCCGGGCAAACCATCTAACGATTACCGCAGGGATACGCGCGCCGAGGCAATTGCCTCGGCGCGCTATATATCACGACACTGGTAGGGTAATCGTGACGGCAGTACCCACCCCCACCGTCGAATCAATAGTCACTGTCCCGCGGTGGGCGGTGACTATCGCTTGCACAATCGCTAATCCCAGCCCCGAGCCTTGGCCACGCGGGGTACTGCCCCGATAAAACCGCGTAAACAGATGCGCTAATTCGTCGGCGGCAATCCCATTGCCTGTATCCGTTACTCGCATCCAGAGTTGATTGCCGCGCTTACCATAGCCAATCTGAATCTGACTCTGGGGCTGACTATGCCGAATCGCATTGTCAATAATATTCAGCAAAGCTTGAATCACACGGTCTGGGTCGACATGGGCAATCAATGATTCGTCGGATGGTTCAATCGCCAATGTAATGTGTTGTACATTGGCTGTTACTGATTTATTTGCCACCACATACCCCACGATATCGGCAAGGGGGATTGCTTGGGGAATGATTTGAAATTTGTCGAGATCAACAATACCTACGCCAAAACATCTCACCCCTAGCGTCATTCCATGCCGATTGCGCTGGCAACCGTAGCGTGGAATCTCCCGGGGCTTGCCACCGCATAGGCGCGCGGCGGGGTGTGGCGCTCAGTAGGAGATTCCACGACTGTGGTCATGGAATGACGGAGAAAGGGGGAGCGACTCCGCACCCGTTGCGGACCCTGTGCACTATACGCGCGCGGAAAATAACGACTGCGGTTGCGGTTGCACCAAAACACACGGGTGATTTAAAATTACTTCCGCCGAAACTGCACAACGAATTAAAATCGCAGATTGATCGCACAATTTTAGCACTTGGGCGTATCAATGCACCAACCCACAACCAACGAGCCGCCTAGATTGGCGTAGGTATTGGATCAAGCAACGACATTATAAAAGCCGGTAAACAAGCCCATCACCACCAATGCAGGCGTCAGCAATGCTTGTTGTTGCAACATGGCAGACATCGTCAACAACCCCAATCCAAAAGCCGTCCCAAGTCCACCAATCTGACCAATGAGCTTCTTCGAAATGTTGGTGGAGCTACTAATCGCCCCCATCAAAATCATGCCACCCAACACCCCACTGCCCCACAACGTGTTGAACGATGAGGTTTGCTTAATCGTCATGCCAAAGACTTCAGCACCAAAGACTTCAAGAATGGCGTCTTGGAGGAATATCCCCAAAATACTAAAAAAGACAAATCCAAAGAATGCTCGCACTTGATCGTTGGTGCGCACCAATTTGAAGGCGACGCCAATCGACTTGAGTGGCGACACCGCCGCAGTCTGTGATTGGGCTGCTAACGTTTGTAATTTAGCGGCGGTACGACGTTTTTCCATACCGAGCATCGGCAAGGCAGCCACCAAGACGACCAATGGAGTCAAATTGTACAAGCGTTGCATTTCGGCGATATTGAGGGTATCACCCATGGTGGCTTTGACCACGATGGCCGCCGCAATCGCACTGATAATGGTAAATGTCCAGACCACAGCCACCACGATGCCACGACGCTCTGAGGTGGTCACTTCGGCGATCAATGAGTGGTGTGAGTCACCGGTAGCCGCAAACCCAATCCCGAAACAGAGCAACAGCGCAAATCCTGCCACATAAGCCCAGCTCTGCCCTTGACTCATGGCGACTGCCACACTCGGCAAGGCCGTAAATACCAGACTCGCGATGATACTCCCGATAAGAAAATAAGGCGTGCGCCGGAGTCCCAAAATCGGATAACGATCACCCAAGCGCCCAAACACGACTTGAAATGGTGACAAGAAATTGTGCATGCTAATCATCACCGTAATGATGACCGCGGCAATCCCCAAATCAAAAATCGCCACCCGATTAAAATTACTCGTCAACAAGGCAAACATCCATCCTGCACCGATTTTGGGGAGTGCCAAGCGCAACGTGTCGCTTATACCACGCAATACACGCAAAAAATTCGCCATATCAGCCTCCGTTAAATTACGCACTATCAGCATCGAAAATACGCCTGCAGGGATGGGAATTTGTAGTGCGGAGTCGTTACAACACGAGTATAACACCCAGTATTTTGCAATAGCACGCCATAAAACACACATCTTCCGTACTATAGTTATACATTTACTATGCACTAGACATCGTCAAAAAATAGAAAGCGTGACGTCGGAAGTCGAAAGTCGGTACCCCACCCCACCGTCATTCCATGCCGGTTGCCGAGGCAACCGTAGCGTGGAATCTCCGTGGCTTGCCATGCAACGATCGTATCGTCGTGCCCGAGGAATGTGCCACCCCCTCGGAGATTGCACTGCGCCTTCAGCGCCATGCAATGACGTGGGAGGAGCAGCTGCGTCCTCTGTGTGCTCTGTGCGAGATAAATGACAATCCTACCTTACAATTTCCCAAAAAAAAGACCGATCCCCCTGCATACACAGGAGAATCGGTCGAGCACAGACTTTGATTACACCAAACGAATTTCGGTCTGCTCTTTGGACAAAAAGACTACGCCATCTGCCGTCACCAGCACATCTTTTTCAAGGCCAACATAGCCGGCCGAGGTAATCACGCCCAACTGTTGTGCCAAACCAGGTAATTCATACAGCGGGGTTGGTTGCGGGCTGATCCGGTGCCACGATGCCAACCAGCGCCGACTTTCTTGGGCGGCGGCAATACTGAGAATCTGTTGCAGTGCTGCAGGATACGCCTGCACCGTTACTCGTGAATTATGCACAATCATGACACTATCCTTTCATTAAAAAATAAGCCCTACAGGCTCAACCGTTGGACCACTGCCAGCAACACCGTGGCACCCGCTATCAAATCGGCATCACTGGTGTATGCTGATACGGTGCCACGATGCCAACCAGCGCCGACTTTCTTGGGCGGCGGCAATACTGAGAATCTGTTGCAGTGCTGCAGGATACGCCTGCACCGTTACTCGTGAATTATGCACAATCATGACACTATCCTTTCATTAAAAAATAAGCCCTACAGGCTCAACCGTTGGACCACTGCCAGCAACACCGTGGCACCCGCTATCAAATCGGCATCACTGGTGTATTCGGCCGAATTATGACTAATCCCTGCCTGACTCGGCACAAAAATCATCGCCGCCGGGGCAATCCGCGCCATCATCTGAGCATCATGCCCCGCCCCCGATGTCATCTGACGGTACGACAAGCCCAATACGGCAGTCGCTTGGGCGATTTCAGCCACCAATGATTCATCAAAGTGCACCGCCGGGAAGCGTACCAATTGCTGACTGGTAATCGTCACCCCTTCTTGGGCGGCAATTGTCTGCAACAGCGCTGCTACGTGGACTTCGGCAGCGGTCAATTTTTGGTCATCGGGATCGCGCATATCGAGCGTCAATACGGCCGTTTGCGGGATGACGTTTATCGCATTGGGGCTAAACTGAATCGACCCCACCGTCGCCAACGTACTGCCACTGGCCTGTGCCATGCGCCGCACCTGCGTTATCACTTCAGCCGCCGCCCATCCCGCATCGTGACGCATTGCCAAAGGTGTCGTGCCAGCGTGATTGGCCACCCCGTTGATGGTAATCTGTTGCCAAGAAATCCCCTGCAAATCTGCCACCACCCCTATTTGGAGCGCCTGTGCTTCAAGCATTGGACCCTGCTCGATATGCAATTCGAGGTAGGCGTGGGGCACGACGGCACCGGGGCGCAGGTCACCGGCATACCCAATCCGGGCCAGTTCAGCGCCCAGCCGCGTACCGTCAGTACCGATGACATCCAATACCTGCGCTACATCCATGCCACCTGCATAGACCAACGAGCCCATCATATCGGGTTGGTAGCGCACCCCTTCTTCGTTGCTAAAAGCCGCCAGCATAATCGACCGTTGTGGCACAATCCCCGCACTGCGCAAGGCCCGGAGCACCGCCAAGCCCGCCAACACTCCGTAGCAGCCGTCATACATACCGGCGTTGATGACGGTGTCGATGTGCGAGCCAATCATCAGGGGTGACAGCGTGTGGTCACTACCAGCGAGTGTACCAAATATATTGCCGATTTGATCTATTTTTATGTCGAGTGCCAGTTCACGCATCCACGCCACTAGTTGGTCGCGCCCCTGTTTGTCGGCATCACTAAAGGCCAGTCGCGTCCGACCACCGCCCGCATCCTGGCCGATGGCACCGAGCTGTGTGAGTTGCGTGAGCAATATTGCGGTATCGAGAGCCATGGTCATCGTCATCCTTTATTGCTGGTGATGCCCGTGGCACCATATAGCGAATTATGCGCTATTCAATGATACAATAGCTGTAGGTTTTTTTACACAGAAGTAGACGATGATGACAGATACACCCACAACGACTATTTATGGCGGTCCGAGCCGTGCTATTGCCTTACTGGCAGCCTGGTTGGCCACCGGCGGCAGTCTGTTTTTTAGTGAAGTGTTGCACTATACGCCGTGTATGCTGTGTTGGTATCAGCGTATTTTGATGTATCCGTTGGCGATTATTTTGACGATTGGCATGCTCCGGCGCAACAACGAGCTCCACCATTACACCTTGCCTTTCTCGGTAGTAGGGGTTTTTGTGTCGCTCTATCACTACTTGCTCATCAAAACGGACTGGTTTACGCCACCACCCTGCCTCAAAAGCGTACCATGTACCGTCGATTACTTTAACATCCTCGGCTTCATCAATATCCCGTTCATGGCATTTATTGCGTTTATCATCATCACCGTGATGATGGTGGCATCACAATACGAGCCCTATGCGGAACCCGAAAGCGCCGCCGAAATCAACGGCATCCGCGCCCTCACTGCCCCCACCGCCTACCCCGTGATAGGAATTATTGCAGGGGTGCTGGTGTTCTTGGTGGTGCTGGCCTATATCGTGTAGTTCGGGTGTATTGCATAAAAACACCCTCTATTTATTGTCTCGCACAGGGTACGCAGAGTACGCGGAGACTTCCGAAGGATGAAGTAATTACACATACTTCAGTGCCCTCTGCGCCCCTCTGTGCGAGCCATCAAATTTCACTTCCTCCTTCCTCCTTCATGAGGGTGTATAATCTGCGCAGAGCATACAACGAAAGGCCACGCAGATGATTCGTGTTGTCGTCCTCAGTTTTTGGCATGTGCACGCCAAAGACTACACCCAAGAAGCCCTCAATCACCCCGATGTCGAGCTTGTCGGTATTTGGGACCATGATGTAGCCCGCGGTCAAGCCGCCGCCAGCCAATACAGCGTGCCTTTTATCGCTGATATCAATCAGGTCTGGAGTGATGCCAGCATCAACGGCGTCATCGTCACCACCCCCACCGCCATGCACCACCAAATCATGGTGGCGGCATCGCAGGCTGGCAAACATATCTTTACCGAAAAGGTAATCGCCGCCACGCTGCACGAAGCCAATTCCATCGTGGCCGCCACCAAGCAAGCCAACATCACCTTTATGGTCAACATGTTCCGGCGCTATCATGCCGCCACCATCGCCATCAAAGAAATCATCGACAGCGGCGCCTTGGGTGAATTGACCATCGTGCGTGTGCGCGACTCGCACAACGGCGCCTTGCGCACCCCCGCCGCCCCCAATGGCTGGCTGGTCGAACGGTTTTTTGAGCCATCAGAAGCCATCGGTGGCGTACTGACCGACCTCTGCCACCCTGTCTATTTGACACGTTACTTACTCGGGCGTCCTACCAGCGTCAGTGCCAGTTATGGCTGGCATACTGGCCGAGTGCTCGAAGACAACGCCGCAATCTCGTTGCGCTACCCCAATAGCGCCATCGGTATCGCCGAAACCAGCTTTACCACCCGCTATGCCCCCTTTACCATCGAAGCCCATGGCACCGAAGGCTCGCTGATGTACAACCAGAGTAGCGGCAACGAGCTCAACGAAGAACGCCTCAACCAAGAAGCAGGCATTGCCGTCGACCCCGCCGAGCGGGCCTTTGGCTTACACCGCAAAATCCGCGTGCGCAGCACGCGCCTCGAAGGCGCCACTACGCGTTGGCTGATTACCGAAGTGCCAATGGGCATCGATCCCCCCAGTGCCTTTAGTCAATGGGTTGGACATGTCCAACACGGCACCCACGACCCCGACAATACCGCCCTGGCCCTCGATTTGAGTGCCATCGTCGAAGCCGCCAATATCTCAGCCCGCGACGATCGCGGCGTGCGCTTGGATTCACTGTCACAGTAGGTACCAATGCACACAGGGGCGGCACGCAATTGCGCGCCGCCCCTGTGGTTTGTGCGAATTACTTCACGCGCGCCAATAGCGCCGTCGCCGTCGCCTTACCACTGTTGTAGGCACCATGTACGGTAGCGTAGTCGTTTTTGGTATAGGCTTCACCCGCAAAATAAAGCTGATTACTCACCGGCGTGGCCAGCACATTACGGGCATTGAACGAACCACCCAGTGGTACATACGAATACGATCCATACGCAAAGGGGTCTTGGCCCCAGCGCGTGGCCACCATGCCATTGCTCACCGCCTTGACGCCAAAGGCGTTTTGGACGATTTGGGTCATTTCGGCAGTCAATTGGGCGTCGGTTTTGGCTTCGAGTGCCAGAGCTCGACTCCCCGCATTAAATGCCATCAGTGCGGGGATGCCGAGGGGGCCATTGAGCGGGATAAATTGGTACCAGCTATGGGGATCTGTCCCTGCCAACGTAAATGTCGTGTACGTGCTACCCCAAAACGCCGTATCAAATCTGAGAATACATCGATCAAGCACCCCCATCGCCAACTGCCCAATCGCTTTGGTGTAATTGGCGGGCAACGCTGGGGTGAATTTGATTTTGCCCGCCTTGAGTACTCCAAGCGGTACCGTCACGATTACTGCTTTGGCTTGCCATTTTTTGGCACCAGCACTCACCGTCACACCACTCGTACTCCAAGCAATTTGATCGATAATAATTCCCATTTCAATCGGGACGTTTTTGGCGAGTAGTGCCGGAATGCCGTCATAGCCTCCCACCACAAATCGACTCCCACCCGAATACAAATCATTGCCGGCATCATAGGCTTTGAGTGACAATTTTTCGGCTTCAACGGCGTAGTCATCGTCTACGGTTTGGGCCAGCATTATTTCAAACACGCGTTTGTCAGCCACACTCAATTTGATATACGCGGGGATCTTGGTGATGGCGGCCCGCATCGAAATATCGGCACCCGATCCATTTGCGAGCTCGATAGCCGCATCAATAATCGCCTCACAGCGCGTATATTGACTATCGAGGGCATTGCCTGTCATTTTGGTCTTTTGCACCCAATCAATCAGTTGTTCTTCATTTTCTTCGGGGTCGGCAATCGTACGAACATTGGCTTGCCGGGCGAGGGTGGTGATGGGATTACCGCTGGCGGTTTCGATCCAATTGGCACCTAATTCAATCGGGGCACCCCAATTACGCCAACTCCAGACCCGCCCCCCCACCCGTTGACGTGCCTCCAGAATGCGCACCGTTTTGCCGGCGGCTATCAATGATTGGGCTGCGGCCAGACCTGCCATGCCCGCACCGATAATCAATACATCATCGGCACCGGCGACCGCCCCTTTGAGCCCATGCGGGATGGTAGGTGCAGCCTGTTGGCTGGCCATATTGCCACAACTACTGAGCATCGCACCTTGGGTCACCAAACGCAAAAATGTTCGCCGCTGCATGCCATCTACTTTCGCTTATCACGATTACACCACTTTAGACGCAATAGTGAGACAACTCGTTCCATATCATGTGTGATTATTTTGTAAAGACTACCACCGTACTGGTAATTCTTTGAGGCCGCGCAATTCAATCGCCGAGCGCCAGGTCAAATCAGCGAATGGGACAGCAAGTTGCAGTTGTGGCAAGCGCGCCAACAAGGTCACAACAGCTATTTCGCCTTCGAGGCGGGCGAGTGGGGCGCCCAGGCAATAGTGAATCCCTTGGCTAAAGGCCATGTGTTTGGCTTCGTCACGGGTCACATCAAACTCCCCAGCGCCAAGCAACCATTGTTCGTCGTGATTGGCAGAGGCCAACAAGAGTTGCAAATGGGTACCACGGGCAATCGGTACCCCGGCAATTTCCATATCGACACTGGCATAGCGGTTGACCAGTTGGACGGGATTGGCATAGCGCAACATTTCTTCGATGGCAGTGGGAATGTGATCGGGGTTTTGTTGCAACCACGTATATTGCGTAGCATGTTGCATCAAGGCCAACATGCCATTGCCAATCAAATTGACGGTGGTTTCGTGCCCGGCAATCAACAACAAAATAGTAGTACTAATCAATTCGGCGTCTGATAGTTTGCTGCCATCGTGGGTGGCGACAATCAATTGACTGACCAAATCATCGCCCAATTTTTTGCGTCGTTGGGCAATTAATTTACGCATATACAACACCAACGGCAAGACTTGGCGCCCTGCCACTGGACTTTCGCTACTCAGCGTCCCCGATGCGATAATCGCATTCGACCATGCGTGGAATTTGGCATGGTCACTGGTGGGCACCTCCAGCATCTGGCTAATCACGGTGATGGGTAGGGGCAAGGCAAAATCACGAATCAAATCCATTTGCCCTTGATGCGCTACTTGGTCAATCAGTTGATTAGCAATCGTAGTAATTGAATCACGCATTTGGGCGATATATTTGGGTTTAAAGGCTTCACTCGCCAACTTGCGCAAGCGGGTATGGTTGGGGGGGTCGGCACGCAACATGTTGCTGCCACTAAACACTGATTGCATGAGTCGCGACCACCAACCTGCCGTACGTGCATTGTTGATGTTTTTGACCAACCGAGCATCTTTCAAGGCTGGCAGCACATCTTCATACCGTGTCACCAACAATACCGGCGTCCCATCAGGTAATGTGGTGGCATATACCGGCGTCTGTGCACGAATCCGTGCATAATCAGCATAAGGATTTACCCGGTACGTAGCATTTCCAAATAAGCCAACATTGTGATTTGTCATATGACTATTCTCCTTCTTGTCTTTAACTATAAAGCGCACACTCTTTGTTCGTCAATTTTCTGCATTAAAACGAACATTCTCTTTACAATACCTACGCCAATCTACGCCGCTTGTTGATTGTACGGCGGTGCATTGATA
>JBBAWW010000006.1:0-32493 GCA_040397035.1 Roseiflexaceae bacterium
CAATTTCGACAATATAAATCCCATCATTGTTGATGCGTAATTCGGCATGCACGGGGCCATTGATCAATCCAATCGCTAGGGCAGATTTTTGGGTAATTGTATAAATTGTGTGTTGTGTTGCATCGGGCAGGCGGGACGGGGTGACATAGATAGTTTCTTCAAAAAAGGGACCATCGAGGGGATCGGGTTTGTCAAACAAGGCCAACGGAATCAACATCCGGTTGTCCATCATCGCCTCAAGAGCCACTTCATTGCCTGGAATAAATGATTCAATCAGAAATTCATATTCTGTGTGGTGCGGGTACAACGTCGCCAACATACGGAGTAACCGTGTGTGCGCAATCACCAACTGCGCAGCAGTATCAGCACGCATCACACCACGACTGCCATTGAGTTCGAGTGGTTTGATGACACATGGGTAAGGCACGACCGCAGTGATACTCGCAATATCATCACTACTGACAAAACGGCGGAACCACGGCAGGGGAATATCGCTCGTTTGTAATGCCAAACGCATAGCGTATTTGTTATGTGATGCTTCGGTGGCGGTGACAGAATTGTGAGGCAACCCTAAGTCACTGGCGATCTGCTGGGCAATATGGGCGCCACTATCATCGAGCGCCATGCACGACACGAATGGATGTTGTTGATGGCGACTTGTAAGTGCAAAAATCAAGGCAGGATAATCATCGGGGTTGTAGACCATACCACTATCGGCATATTCGGCGATTACTGCCGTATCACACAACAATAACCAATCCATCGCAAGCGATTGGGCCGCCCGAATAAAGGCATGATTGCGATACGATGATGACGTCGACACAAACAAGATGCATGGAGTAGTCATGGGTACGTCCTTTTCCAGATGACCGGAGTAGGGAAACGTTTTTTGATTAAAGTAGCAGTAGGGCGCACGGTACGGGTAATGCGCAACGTTGCACTTGGCGCAAGTGGCGGCAAGGTCGGGATGGTGGTGGGGATTTGAATCGGAAGCGAAGCCACCCGCATTTCCCATAATTGTTGTACCATCACCGGCGTATTACGATCTGGGTTAGCGATTACGCCAAGTAGATTTGCAGGATTCTCCCCCCAGCACCAAAGTTCGGTGTTTTCGAGGATTGCACAGGTACGATTCCCCCCTGCAGCGATTGTTGTTACTGATTGCAAATCAGGTACCGTCGTCAATCTGAACGGAGTGGTTACCGCAGGATCAGGTGCCACCCCAATTTGCCCATGAGTATTATTGCCCCAACATTGTACCGTGCGTTTGGATGAAAGCACACAAGTATGCGCACTCCCAGCAGCCACCGCAACTGCGTCATAAATCCCATCTACTTGCTGCGCATTCACAATCTCGGTTCCTACGATACCGAGTTGACCATTTTGATTACTACCCCAACAAATCAGACGTTGGTCTTTTTGCACGGCACACGTATGATTGTCACCGGCAGTCAGGGTAGTCACACCCCGGACACCGGGGACTTCTTGGGGAATGGTGCTCATTTCTGTACCTGCATAGCCCAGCTGGTGTTGGTTATTGCGGCCCCAACAGGTAACGGTACCACTTTCAAGTAACGCACAGACATGTTGAGTGCCAACCACCACATCGACGGCAGTTGTGACACCAGAAATAGGCGTTGGCGTAGTCCGGAACTCACCGATACCAACGGGTTCTGAGGCGATTTGACCATACTGATTATCGCCCCAACAATAGATTTGCCCGGCAACAATCGCACAGCTTTGGTCACCACCGACGGCAAATGCGGTCACACCCACAAAATTACCTACAAAATAGGGGACAGGGCTATCTGCTAAATCACCGCTAAACGAGTTACCCAATTGTCCAATGGTATTCCGGCCCCAGCAATTCAAGTCGTTAGTAACCAACAAGGCACAGGTATGATTAGCGCCAGTGGTGACGGCGACAGTATTTGCCGCAGCATCGACCTCACTCGGCAACGTACGCGTACTGCTGCCTATTTGGCTGCCAATACCGAGTTGACCAAACCCGTTGTCACCCCAACACCAGACGGTGCCCTGATTATCAACCATACAGATATGATTCGCGCCCACACCAACAGCAGTCACACCCAAATGACCGACGACGGGTTGGGGTGCCACAATATCCTGGGCAGCACCACCCGCACCATTGCCGACTTGACCGACATTATTCCAACCCCAGCAGGTCACATCACCACGTTGGAGTAATGCGCAGGTATGGGCGCCACCGGCAGCAATCGCCACCACATTTTGCACACCGGTGACCAGCGCCGCCGTAGGGGAAGTCGCAGCGTCACCGACCACCGTACTGACGCCGAGCTGTCCGCTGTAGTTATCGCCCCAGCAACGCATATCACCGCTGCGTTGGAGTACGCAAGTATGATTATCACCGGCAGTAATCGCTACCACATTCGCCACATCGGCAACCAATTGAGGGCGCGTGATATAGGCAGTATCACCCACAGCACCCATACCCACTTGGCCATAATGATTCCAACCCCAACAGTAGACTTGGCCATTTTGGATCAGGGCACAGGAATGATCAAGGCCCAAACTAATAGCGGTAACGCCACTTAACCCTGGTACAGGGGTCGGGGTAGATAATCCAGGGCCAACATCACCGATGCCCAATTGCCCTTGTTGATTACGCCCCCAACAAACGACTTTGGTTGATTGTAATACTGCACACGTGTGATTACCTCCTGATTTCAATACAACTGCCGTCGCCAAATCAGCGACACGCAACGGCATCCCCGATGAGGCAGTGCTCCCACTTCCCAATTGACCATCATCATTCCGGCCCCAACAGGCGCCACCACCGTCTTGGAGTAATGCACAGCTATGTGATTGCCCGAGCGAGAGATCGACTGTTTGTTGGACTGCGGCAATTACCGGCGTACTACTGTCTTCGGTGGCTTGATTACCTAATTGCCCGTAATTATTATGCCCCCAACAACGCACGGTACCATCACTTACAATCAAGCAGGCATGGGCATTACCCGCTGCAATGGTAACGGCTTCGTCATTACTTCGGACGGTTTGTGGCAGAGCTGCGGTATTTGTCGTGCCATCGCCAATTTGACCATAGTCATTACCACCCCAACAACGCACGATAACCTGCGTGAGGAGCGTACAACTGAAATCTCCCCCTGCGGCTATCGCAAACCCATCATTCAAGCCCTTTACATAGGGCTGTGACGCGTCATATTCATACACACCGTTGCCTAATTGACCATAACTTGCATCACCCCAACAACTAGTTTGACCGATTTGGAGTCGGGCGCAGGTGGTCGTAAAGCCTAAGGCTACATGCGAGACGTCGCTCAACACGATTTGTGGTGGCAAAACAATTGAATTGTCGCCTGTTGCGCTGACTTGATTGCGATCATTTGCCCCCCAACACCACAATTGGCGCATTGCATCGATACCACACGTATGGCGGCCCCCCGTGGCAATCGATTGCAGGGGGGGTAATCCGGCAACTATTTGCGGAGTAGTCGTAGTTTCTTTGGTTGCCCCAAACGACTGCATCCCCCAACAAAGTACAGCACCGTCGATACGCAACGCACAGGCATGATGCCAGCCGATTTTGACATCGACGACATCGACTAAATTTGCAATCGGTGTAAACGCGGGTGTATTGGGGAGTAATGGTGCCCCCCAACAAACTACAGTTGCATCGTTTTGGAGGGCACAATTACTGTCACCACCAGATGCAATGGCGACAACCGAGGGGAGCGCTGCAATCGCTTTTGGGAGTGCTTGGGCTGGGCCAACACTACCTAATTGCCCGACGTTATTTGCGCCCCAACACCACACTTGGCCTGATTGTTGCAACGCACAGGTATGATGAGCGCCGGCACTCAACGTCGCAGCCTGCGTAAGCGTCCAAATTTGCGAAGGCTGGTCATGATTTTGAAAATCAGCCACGCCCAATTGTCCAAATTCATTGGCACCCCAACAATATATTTGTTGGTCATACCGCACCACACAGGTATGTTGGGCACCGGCAACTACACTCATCACACCATCAATATCTGGCGGTGCTGGATTCGGTTGATCACGTTGGAATGCTGTGCCGAGTTGGCCTTCAAGGTTCCTGCCCCAACACTGGAGCCGGCCTTGTTGCCACAAGGCACACATATGCGCAACCCCACCAGCCAATACATCAACAGTTACGCCTAGGTGCATCAACACAAATTCTGATTTTGTTTTTTCGGTAATAGTCGCCCCTAATTGCCCATATTGATTATCGCCACGACAGACGATTTTGGCAGCACGCAACAATACACACGTACTGTTATCGGTGGTAGTCACATCAAGTGCACCAAATAATGGAGTTTGGACAATTTGGGTGTTTTGATTAGTCATACATCCCAAATTATCATTCGCGAGCACCGCACACAATACCGAAGTATTACTGCCACGGATGCGTACAATTGCGGATGGAAACTGAATTTGCTGGGGCAAAGCGCCATTCCCCCAACACCACAAACTCCCATTAGAATCAAGCGCACAGCTTTGTTGGGCAGTCAACACGATTGCATTGGCCACGGGGATGCCTGCGATTAATACGGGGGTGACAATCGAATTACCCACATTTCCATCAACTTGACCAACGGTATTTTCACCCCAACACCAAACTGCGCCAGCTGCAGTCAAGGCACAATTATGATTCCCGCCCGCGACAATCGCTGTCACATCGCGCGGTAAATCGTTGATTGGATGGGCATCGATGGCACGTTGACGGGTATCGTCACCAATCTGCGCGCGACGATTATCACCCCAACAACGTACACCACCATCATCTTGGCGGGCACAGGTATGATTGGCACCACTGACAATCTGCACGACACGTGCGAGCCCTACGACTTGTTGTGGTACTGATTGATTGGTTTGTGGGCCATTACTGGTATTTCCTAATTGGCCAAATTGATTCCCACCCCAACAATAGACTCGGCCAATCCGCATTTGCAATGCACACGAATGCGTATCACCGAGGGCAATTGCACTTACATCAACCAACCCACTCACATTCATTGGATTAGGATTCATAGCGAGCGCGTTCCCATCGCTACCACTACCTAATTGCCCTTGGCGATTATCACCCCAGCATCTAACGAGCGCAGATTGGGTAACCACACAGATATGCCCTGTCCCACTCGCTATTGTGTGAAGCTGCGTTGATTGAATCAGCACGGGTTCATCGTCTGGCAAGGCCGGCATTGGGATTATTTCTTCGCGTTGGGTTGTAATCGGTGCAACAACCGGCTTGCCACGTTGCTGCACCCGTTCAACGACCTGCACCACCACCGTCGACAGCGGTGCGGCAATCATCCCTATCACAAATAGCGTCATGACGCTATACCAAATTGGTAACAAAACACGGTGTATCATGGCATACTCTCACTATGACTCTGCGTATTTTAGCCCAGAATACACAGCAGTATCAATCAGTTTTAACAGCACAATCATTTTTTACCAAAAGTCGCCCAAAAACAGCACTGGCAACAATTAATTGCCGAGCACTAACTATTAGCTAACCCTTGAGTTCACCTCGTTTTGGGATTTGGGCACGAAATGGGACAATCAGACAAACAGGCCGCTATTTTGGCCTATTTTGATGGTAAGGTGTGGCTACTTGTGAAATTGAAAACAAGGTGCTAGTAACTTTCATTGACAGCAAAATACAGAGATGCTATAGTACAACGGATTAAGCAAATCTTAATCTTTCCGCAGACTAGATATTCATATGTAGTGGGCACACGCTATACACACACACTGTGTATACTACGTGGTCATGTTTGTACACAACCAGTACTTAGTACAACGTGTCCTATTGTGCTATGTAGTGTTGCAGTGACGCAACAGCACCACCATGAATTTGTATGTTAAGGAGGAACACCGATATTCTACTCGCACACTAGGCGTTAGGGAGATCACATGGAGATGGCATTTGCGTCATCACCACCGCCTTCCCGAAGCACAGTGAATGTAGGCGACAAATCAAGGATGCGATTCGTTGCGAACAGTTGCCGTTAATTTGCATTACTCCTGCGCCAACCCACAACCTATTCCCGACACGTAAACTGATATGCTCGTAACCCGTCACCGTTATCGACAACACTCCTTGTCTAGTCGCATACGTCTATTGCATGTATTTTTTTATCCGTATCCTATGCTTAACGTAATAAAGGAAAGGCATCCGCATGGTAGCCTACATTTTGGGTCGTTTACTGCGCCTGTTGATCGTTTTTTTCATCGTAACCATCGTAGCGTTTTTGTTGATGCACAATGTCCCTGGTGGACCATTTGACGAAACAAACATGCCCTTGAGCGCACAACAGAAAGCCAATATTTTGGCGAAGTATGGACTCGATCAGCCCCTGTATGTGCAGTACTACAAATACATGAGCAAAGCGCTACTAGGAGATTTTGGGATTTCCTATGCCAACCCCGACCAAACGGTGATGGAAGTCATCGGTTCTGTATGGCCGAAAAGTATTCAATTTGGTGGCTTTACGGTGATTATTGCCCTCAGTACCGGGATGTTTTTGGGGATATTGGCAGGTGTCAAGCAAAACACCTGGATTGATAGCTTGGTGACATTTATTGCCACTGCAGGGATGACGATTCCAAATTTCATTATCGCCATTTGGATGATTTTGATTTTTGTGGTGCAACTAAAAATGCTCCCAATCGCCCTCGACATGGCAAACTGGGGCAATTGGAAGGCCTGGATTATGCCAGTAATTGCGTTGGGACTTGGCCCGTTGGGGGTTGCAGCGCGCTTTACCCGTGGCAGTATCGCCGAAGTAATGTCTGCAGATTACATTCGTACTGCCCGTGCCAAAGGGCTTTCTGAATCGATGGTTATCTGGCGGCATTCACTCAAAAACGCACTTATCCCGATTATTACTGCCCTTGGGCCGATGGTGCCAAATCTCATCACCGGGACGATTTTCGTTGAGACGATGTTCCGTATTAACGGTATTGGTAAGTTTTTTGTGACGAGTATTCAAGACCGTGATTATCCGATGATTTTGGCGTTAATGTTGCTGATTGCGTCATTGTGGGGGATATTGTACCTATTGACTGACTTGGTTTCAACCATTATCGACCCACGTATCAAGCTTGATTAAATAGGAACAAACAAATGACGACGCCAAACACTGCTTATGTCGAACCAATGGTAGTCCGCAAGCCAGCCAACTTATGGCGCGATGCCGGGATTCGTTTCAGTCGCAACCGGTTAGCGATGGGAGCAGCAATTGTTGTATTGTTGTTCATCCTAATGGCTATTTTTGCTGATGTGATAGCACCGACGGCCTATGATTACTCAGACTTAACCAAAAGTCGACGGTTCCCCAGTGCAGAGAACCTACTGGGTACAGACAGCGTCGGGCGTGACCAATTGAGCCGCTTGATTTACGGTGCCCGGGTTTCATTGACCATCGGGTTAGCAGTACAAATCATTGCCGTGATTGTGGGTGTGACACTCGGCAGCGCAGCCGGGTTTATTGGAGGCTGGGCTGACACAATTATCATGGGTATCATCGAAGTATTTACGGCCATCCCACAGCTCTTGTTTGCGTTGTTTTTGTTATCGATATGGGGTGGTGGGTTATTTAATTTGATTCTGGCGTTAGGGTTAATCAGCTGGATCGAGATGTGTCGATTAACCCGGGCCCAGATATTGTCGCTCCGCGAAAAAGAATACATCGAGGCTGCGCGGGCGATTGGCGTAACCAACACGAGTATCGCATGGCGCCATCTGTTGCCAAACGCATTGTCACCACTGATTATTTCGTTCACCCTTGGGATTCCAGCCACGATGTTTGCTGAAGCAGGGTTGAGCTTTTTGGGTATCGGTATCAACGACCCCATCCCAAGCTGGGGCAAGATGGCCGGACAGTCGTCGTCATTCATCGAAGTATACTGGCATTTGGGACTCTTCCCGACCGTCATGATTGCCTTGACGATGTTGAGTTTTTCGTTTGTGGGTGACGGTTTGCGGGCTGCCCTAGACCCACGGGGCAGCAAGTAGTCAGTCATGGTGCGATATCTTTCGCAACTGAAACTTCGTAATCGGTTATGAAGTATCAAAACCATGCTAGGATTATTGCATTCAGTTATATTTATATGTTAATATAATTATCACAAATGGCGCGTGTTTCATGGTCAATCTCCTCAAACGGGCGGTCCGTTTGAGGATTGATATAGATGTGTTACCACATTTATCGGATTTTTACGTGAAGGAGATCACAGATGACCCAGTCACCCAAGGGTTCACGTTGGGCAATGCTACTCGTCACTACCGTGTTGCTTGCAGCATGTGGTGGTGCACCAGCAGCCGAGCCTACCGCCGCACCGGCAGCCGAGCCCACCCAAGCCCCCACCGCGGTATCAGTTATCGACCAACCCACCGCCGTACCGGAGCCCACTGCTGTACCATCAGGTGCAGGCGTAGAACTTCCCAATGGTAAAGTGTTGCCAGACGATGCTGCTCCAGTCGATCAGCAAGTCATCTACACCTACCATGACAGCACCACCACCTTCACCACCGTTGACTTCTTGGTCAGCGTGTACGAAGAGGGCGGCGCCGTTACCAACATCCACAGCGAGCCATTGATTCGCTTGGACAACAACTTCATGCCTCAGCCAGCTGCTGCCCTTTCATGGTCATCAAATGCTGACGCCACGGAGTGGACCTTCAACCTCGACCCCAACTTGAATTGGAGTGATGGCACACCGGTGACCGCTGCCGACTATGTGACCACCTTCCAATACGCTGCCGACAAGACCCATGCATGGGACTTCGCATGGTTCTTCTCAGCACCAGGCGAAATCAAGAACTGGAACAAGGTTAACGCCGGCGAAGTACCCAACGACCAATTGGGCGTTGTGGCCAAGGACGCAAAGACCTTGGTATTCACCACCGAAACCCCAGCTCCGTTCTTCGCCGCCAAAGCACTCTACAGCACCCCATTGCAGAAAGCCGCATTCGACAAGTACGGACCGTTGTACAACAGCGATCCCAAGACTTCCGTCTCATGTGGTCCTTTCATGATGGAAGAATGGGTCAAGGGCGAGCGTTTGGTATGGGTTGCAAACCCAACCTACACTGGCACCAACAAGCCATTCATCCAAAAGATTGTCGTCATGGCTGCCAAGTCTGAGACATTCTTTGCCGGTTACCGCGCAGGTGAAGTAGACTTCCTCGATGGTGGTAACATCAGTGCCACCGACGCCGAAATCATTGCTGCTGATCCAGATCTCGCATCACAGGTCCGCACCAATGCTAATGACTTCCGCACCGACTACTTGTTCTTTGACAATGCTAATCCTCCTTTCGACAACTTGAAAGTGCGTCAAGCATTCTCACACGTCATCGATCGTGATTCGTTGATTGCCAGCATCATCGGCAAGACCCAAGCCATTCCAGCTTACTCATTCTTGATGCCCGGTTTCCATGCCGAGAACTCGAAAGCGCTTTCAGGCGTCCAAAACTATGACGTTGAGAAGGCCAAAGCATTGATGGCTGAAGCCGGCTACCCAGAAGGCAAGGGCTTCCCCAAGATTGAACTCTGGCTCCGTAGCGAGAACCAATCACGCCAAGATGCCGCACAAGCAATTGCTGCGTCATTGAAGCAAAACCTCGGCGTTGACATTGAAGTTTCCAACAAAGAACAAAAAGTCTTCATGGAAGCCATCAACGCCAAGCCCACCAAGGGTATGCAATTCGGTATGGTTTCATACGGTATTGACTTCTTCGACGCTTCCAACATGTTGGGCGTCTGGTCAACCGGCGGTCGCCATAACTGGAACAACGCAGACTATGACAAGATGGTTGCTGACGCATCAGCAAGCAACGACACCGCCGGCCGCTTGAAAATGTTCCAAGATGCCGAGAAGTTGTTGGTTGAAGATGTCGGTGGTATCTTCTTGTTCCACCGCGTCAACTCAGGTTTGAACAAGCCATACCTCGGTGGCGATCAACTCGAAGCCAATGCAGCCGGTTTCACCGGTATTCAATGGCCAGGGTTGTCGGCATACAGCACGGTACCTGGTTCAATCTACATCAAGAACAACGTTTCAGATTACCGCACAAAGTAAGCTGAACCATTGGGGCGAGGGCGTTGCTTCGGCAATGCCCTCGTTTTTTGTGCCAAATATACAGTACAATGAATGAAACACCCTACCGAGAAGCGACACCCATGCACATCATGCTCGTCCGCCATGGCGAAACTGCCTACAACGCTAGCGGCCACTATCAAGGTCACATGCAAATCAGCCTCAACGATACCGGCTTTGCCCAAGCCACCCGGGTCGGTGAACGCCTACGCCATCACCACTTTGCCGCCATCTATAGTAGCGACCTGCTCCGTGCCGTCCAAACCGCTACCGCCATCGCTGCCCATCACCACCAGCCTGTGGTTGAATTGGCCGGTTTCCGTGAAATCGACGTCGGCCTGTGGGAACACCTCACCGTCGCCGAAATCGCTGCCCAATTCCCTACCGACTTTGCCGCCTATCGCGCCAAACCAGGCCGGGCCATTTATACCGGTGGTGAATCATACGCCCAAATGCAAACCCGCGCCATGCACGCCCTCACCACGGTCATGCAACGCCACGACGAACACGACACCATTTGCGTGGTGTGTCATGGGGGCACCATCCGCGCCATCGTGTGTGCCGTGCTCAATCTCGATATCGACAACTATACCCAGATGTGGATCGATAATTGCGCATTGACTACCATCATCCAACAGCACGGCAAATTGCGCCTCGGTAATCTCAACGATAATGCCCACGCCGACGCCCACTAACCAGAACGAACCAAACCATGCAGTTACTGCTCATTCGCCACGGCGAAACAGCCTATAACGTCCAAGGAATAATCTATGGTCACGCCCAAGTTCCGCTCAATGAGCGCGGACAGACACAGGCGCACCACCTTGGGCAACGACTCAAACAGCACCAAATCCAAGCCGTCTATAGTAGTGATTTGATTCGGGCAATGCATACTGCCGAAGCGATTTTGGCCCATCACCCAATCACACTCGTAACGGATGTCGGCTTGCGTGAACTTGATGTCGGTGAGTGGGAACACAAAAGCATCCCCGATGTGCAACAACACTATGCCGAACTCTACCAACAATATTGTGCGACACCAGGCCAAATGATCTACCCAGGTGGTGAATCACATCAAATGCTCCAACACCGTGTGATGCAAGTAATCAATTGTTATGTCGCCTTGCACCAAGACCATGACATCATCTGTGTGGTCTGTCATGGTGGTACAATTGCAGCTATTGTTTGTGCAGTGTTAGGGCTCGATATCAATCTGCACGAACGCATCCGCATCGACAACTGTGCGATTACCACAATTACGATTACCAATGGTGTCATGCAGCTTGCCTGCCTCAATGACAATACACACGCAGCATCATAGGAGAAGCGCTGATGAGTACACTCCAATTCGACCCCAATCAGCTCGGATACAACGCCGATGTCGTTGTCATCGGAGCTGGCATTTCGGGGCTTGTCGCCACATGGCGCTTGCTTCGTGAAGGCGTCGATGCCGTATTACTCGAAGCGCGCGATCGTGTGGGCGGCCGTGCCAACAGCGGCACCTTTAATGGCGAATCGTACGATTTAGGGGCGCGTTGGATTAGCCCGCACGCCAAACAGTTTCGCCAGCTTGCCCACGAATTAGGTATCCAACTTACGCCACAATACAGCCAAGGGGAAAGTGCGATTCGGCTCAATGGTCGTAGTGTGCGCTTCCGCAATCGTGCACCATGGTTCGCACCCAACGTCCAAATCGACTACCGCAGAATCATTGCCAAACTCAATCGCTTGTCACGCCAACTGCAATTACAGACCGTCAAAAGTGCGCTCGCCATCAAAAACTACGATCAATTTTCATTTGGGGCCTGGTTACAGCAACAGAGTAGTGCCCCCGCCACACAGAATTTATTCCGGCTGCTCACCCATGTGCATTTCATGGCAGAGCCCAGCGAAATTTCGTTTGTGTATGTCCTCGATCAAATCCAAGCCTATCAACGCGCTGAAGTCATTTTTTCATTACGCCCAGCCCATGAGCAAGATCGCATATCAGGTGGCATGCAGCGCATAACCGAGCGCTTGGCCCAACAATTGCGCCCGCAACTCAATGTCGATACACCAGTACTGGCAATGCGCCAAGACGAAGAAAGTGTCTCGGCATATTCCCGCGGGGCCTCATTCCGGGCTCGCTATGCCATCATCGCCGCGCCTCCAGCCGTGGCTGCCCAAATCTACTACGAACCGGCACTCCCCAGCAACCGCGATGCCCTCAACCAACGCGTCATCATGGGGCGGGCCATCCAAGCAGTACTCTGCTATGATTATCCCTTTTGGCGGGAAAACCAAAAATCAGGCTTTTTGATGAGTGATGACGGTCCTGCCAGCCTCATCCACGACGTATCACCGACCACCAGTAGCGAAGGCGCCTTGGCCTGCGTCATCATCGGTGACAATGCCAGCCATTGGAGCGCCCAACCCCGTAGCGAACGCCTGCGCGCATTGGTGACACAGCTCACTGGCTGGTTCGGCAACGAAGCACTCGCCTATCGCGGCATGATCGAACGCGATTGGAACAACGAGCGCTGGAGTCGTGGCACCGTCGGCTTTATGCCCCCAGGCAGCGCTGGCTTTGTGCATGCCATTGGCACCCCCGTCGGGCGCATCCATTGGGCCAGTAGCGAAACCGCCACCCAATGGTCTGGCAGCATCGAAGGTGCCATCGAAGCCGGTGAACGGACCGCCGCCGAAGTCATCGGTCAACTCAGTAGCGCCGGATTACTCCGCCGTGATACCTAATCACCACTGTTTTTGTTTTTGATAAAAAACTGCCCTGCGGGCGCACGTCGTGAATATATCACGTGACAACAGTTCAGGGTGCGCTTGCACAAAACGCCAACATAGCGTATAGTATGCGCGGTATTTCTGTGCAAAAGCGTGGAGCTACGCATGCAACGTGGCAAACGATGCTCCCGATAGTGAAACGCACATGGATAAGTGATCTGCACAATTAGAGGAGCATGTACATGTCTAAGAAGTGGGTATACCTCTTCACCGAGGGGAATTCCACCATGCGTGATTTGCTGGGTGGTAAAGGCGCAGGGATGGGCGAAATGACGCGCACCGGCGTACCAGTTCCACCAGGATTCACCATCACCACCGAAGCCTGTAATGCCTATTATGATGGTGGCAAAAAATTGCCCGAAGGCTTGTGGGAACAAGCCCGTGTCGCAATGCTCGAAGTCGAAAAAGTCTCGGGCAAGAAATTCGGCGATGCCACCAATCCCTTACTGGTATCCGTACGCTCGGGTGCCCGTGAATCAATGCCCGGCATGATGGATACCGTCCTCAACCTCGGACTCAACGCCCAGACCCTCGAAGGATTGGCCAAGCAAACCGGCAATCCCCGTTTTGCCGCTGACGCCTATCGTCGCTTTGTGCAGTTGTTCGGCAAAATCGTTTTGGGTGCCGACGGCGAAAAGCTCGAGCACGTCATGAACGATGCCAAGGGCAAGAACCGCGCCGACACCGATTTGTCGGCTGCCGAATTGACCGATATTGCCAACAAATTCAAAGTACTCATCAAACAAGATACCGGCCATGACTTCCCCGAAGACCCCAACGTCCAACTTGAAATGGCCATTATGGCCGTCTTCAATTCGTGGATGGGTCGGCGTGCAATCGATTATCGCCGCATCGAAAAGATCCCCGATAACATTGGTACCGGCGTCAACGTACAAACCATGGTGTTCGGCAACATGGGCGATGACAGCGCCACCGGCGTAGCCTTTACCCGTAACCCAGCCACCGGCGAAAACGAGATGTTTGGTGAGTATTTGGTCAATGCCCAAGGTGAAGACGTGGTTGCTGGTATCCGTACCCCCAAACCAATCACCGAAATGGCCAAAGAACTTCCCAAATCATCTGCAGAGTTCTTGCAAATTGCCCGCAAACTCGAAGCCCACTACAAAGACGTCCAAGACGTTGAGTTCACCATCGAGCGCGGCAAATTGTGGATGCTCCAAACCCGCAATGGCAAGCGCACCGGCATGGCCGCCGTACGTATCGCCGTTGACTTGGTCGAAGAAGGCGTCATCGACAAGAAGACCGCCCTCAGCCGCGTCAAGCCTGAAATGCTCAACCAATTCCTGTTCCCGATTGTTGATGCCAAATCAGCCGCCGTTGCCCAAAAGCTCGCCACCGGCTTGGCTGCCGGCCCTGGTGCTGCCAGTGGTAAGGTCTGCTTTGACCCCGATCGGGCCGCTGAATGGGCCGAAAAAGGCGAAGTGGTGATTTTGGTGCGTACCGAAACCGCCCCCGAAGACTTCCACGGTATGGTCGCCGCTGCCGCGATTTTGACCGCCCGTGGTGGTTTGACCAGCCATGCCGCCGTGGTTGCCCGCCAAATGGGTAAGTGCTGCGTCTGTGGTTGTGGCGATATCGACGTCGACTATCACAAGGGTGTATTCACCGTTGGTGATGTGACCATCAAAGAAGGTGATTTCATCACCGTCGATGGCCATAGCGGTACCGTCTACAACGGCCAAATCAACACCAGCGAATCAGAAGTCATCCAAGTCATCCGTGGCATGATCAAACCTGAGCAATCAGCGTTGTACGGCTACCTCTTTAAGTTCCTCGGCTGGGCCGACGAAGTGCGCACCATGGGTGTGCGTGCCAACGCCGATACCCCCACCGATGCCCGCGTCGCCCGCATGTTTGGGGCCCAAGGCATCGGATTGTGCCGCACCGAGCACATGTTCTTCGAAGGCGACCGCATCGATGCCATCCGGCAGATGATTGTGGCGTCGTCATTGAACGAACGCAAAGCGGCCTTGGCCAAAGTCGAACCATTGCAACAAGCCGACTTCGAAGGTTTGTTCACCGAAATGGACGGCTTCCCGGTCACCATCCGGACCCTTGACCCACCCTTGCACGAGTTCTTGCCCCACGGCGACCACGAAATCGAAGCCTTGGCTGCCAAGATGGGTATTAGCGGCGAATTGCTCAAGAACAAGGTCGAAAGCTTGCGCGAATCCAACCCCATGTTGGGCTTCCGTGGCTGTCGCTTGGGTATTGAGTACCCCGAAATCACCGAAATGCAAGCCCGAGCCATCTTCCGTGCCGTTGTGGCCGTCAAGAAGCGTGGCATCACGGTATTGCCCGAAGTGATGATTCCCTTGGTCAGTGATGTCAGCGAATTGCGCATCCAAAAAGCCATCGTGGTGCGGGTCGCCCAAGAAGTCAAAGCCGAGAGCGGTATCGACTTCGAGTACATGGTTGGCACCATGCTCGAATTGCCCCGCGCCTGTGTGACTGCCGACAAAATCGCCCAAGAAGCCGAATTCTTCTCATTCGGTACCAACGACTTGACCCAGACCACCTTTGGGATGAGCCGCGACGACGCTGGGCGCTTCTTGCCCAAGTATGTCGAACAAAAGCTCTTGCCTGAAGATCCATTCCAAGTCCTCGACCAAGAGGGCGTCGGCCAATTGGTCAAGATGGGTGTGGAACGTGGTCGTAGCACCCGCCCCGGCATGAAAACCGGTATCTGTGGCGAACACGGTGGCGAAGCAGCCAGCGTCAAGTTCTGTCACAACACGGGGCTCAACTACGTGTCATGTAGCCCGTACCGCGTCGTCATCGCCCGTTTGGCAGCCGCCCAAGCCGTGCTTGAAGCCGCCAAGTAGTCTTGGATAATACCGAGTCGCTCTAGTCACGCAGTTGCGTGGCTGAGGCGACACCGCGAAGGACAGTCACGCAACATGCGTGACTGTCCTTTTTTTTGCAAACTGCGCGATTCCCCCCGCACGAATTACACGGTACCCCAGCTCCCATTTTGCCACTCGGCGATAATCCGGCCGTACACCGATGCAGTGGCGGCGGCGATTGTTTCCCAGGCATAGGTGATACGAGCTTCTTCGTAGGCATTCTCGATGCGTTGTTGGGTCAAATTGGGGTAATCGAGCGTATATTGCAACCCAACCACCAGCGAATCGGCATCGCCTGTGTCTACCAAAATCCCGGTACGATTGGCATTCACCACTTCACGCAATCCACCCGTATCACAGACCACGACCGGACAGCGCAACGCCATGGCTTCGAGGGCCACAATCCCAAATGGCTCGTATAACGATGGAAATACGGCAATATCGGCACTGGCATACAAGCCATCACGTTCATCATCGGTAATGAAGCCGGCAAACGTGACGGCACTATAAACGTCGTGGGCGCGAGCGACACGTTCAAGTTCCGCACGAAATCCCCCCACGCCCGCCAATACCAAGCGCGCTTCAGGATAGTTGCGGCGTAATTTTGCCAAGGCAGCAATTAGCACATGCCAGCCTTTTTCGTAGACCAAGCGTCCCACCGCATACAACAACGGGGCGGCGTAGGGTTGATAGCGCTGTCGGAAGGTTTGACGTTGGGTCGCAGTATCGAACGGGAGCAGCGGCATGACCACCCCGTTGGGAATCATGTCAATTTTGTCGAGTGGCAAACTAAAATCTTGCATCAGTTGCGTCACCATAAAATGTGAGCACACCACTACCCGCCACGCTTCGTAAGTCAAACGCCATTCAATTGCATCAATCGCCGCTGATTCTGGGGATGAGATATTACCATGGCGTCGGCCACGCTCACTGGCATGGATGGTCGCCACCAATGGACGGCGGTAGTGGTGTTTGAGGGCAATCGCCACATCGGCCAGCAACCAATCGTGGACATGAATAATATCAAAGCCTCCCACTGTCTGCCAGATGTGATGGGCAGCTTGGAGGAATGTGACGGTGGCGTCGCTTACCCGGGTCACGATATCGGCGGCCCGTTCGTTGAGCGGCACCCGAATAACCTGCAGATTGGGGGCAACCGTGTGTTGTTGTGCGGCCCCCGCAGACCAGAGGGTCAAGATGGTTAATTCGATTCCTTGGGATGCCAGACGTGGGGCAATGTCAGCTACGTGGCGACCGAGCCCACCCACCATGTGTGGGGGGTATTCCCACGATATCATCAAAATACGCATACGGGAATTCCTTTTGTTAGTGCCTCTTATTATAGCAATCTTCCGCTGTTTTTTCAAAAAATTCACGATAATCATGCATATTTATCACAATATTCACCAAAAACCTCATATCACACTCGTCAATCACCTGTTTTCGCCGCATATGATGACAACTGCCAAGCAGAGCACAAAATGGTACAATAGCAATTATGAATACAACGACGACGTCATCTGCACGAGTTACGGCGGCGATTACCCTCACATTGGGGATTATTGTCATCGCATCGGCTTCAATATTAATTCGTTTCGCTCAAGCTGACAATATCCCTTCATTGGTGATTGCTGCGGCCCGGCTTGGAATCTCGGCGAGCATCTTGAGCCTAATTGTGGCGTGGCGCCGCCAGATTTGGACGGCAACGATTACACCCCGTCATGCGGGATTAGCAATAATTTCGGGAATTTGTTTGGCGATACACTTTGCCACCTGGATCCAATCACTCGAACACACCACCGTCGCCTCGTCGGCGGCACTGGTCGCCACCACACCGCTGTGGGTCGGCTTGGCAGCCCGGTTTTTGTTGAAAGAATCACTCAATCGCTGGCGCATCATTGGCATGGCATTGACCATCGCTGGGTCAGTGCTGATCGCCGTCAGCGATCACCAACAGACCAGCGCCAGCAACCCGTGGCTCGGCAATGGTTTAGCACTAATCGGCGCCATCAGTGGCTCAGCCTATTTTTTGGTGGGGCGCAGTCTGCGCAACGATATCCCATTGCTCCAATACATCTGGATGACCTATGGCAGTGCCGCTGTCGTACTCCTGGCTGCCAGTATCGCCGTTGGCAATCATACACTCCCGAGCACACCTACCGCATGGCTCATCCTCGCTGGTCTGGCCATCGGCCCACAACTACTCGGTCATACTTCGATTAATTACGCCATGCGCCATCTGTCGGCCTTACTCGTCACCATTGCCTTGCTCGGTGAACCGCTCGGGTCTGCGATCTTGGCTTTCTTTTTGTTCCACGAACATATCGCGCCCTTACAACTTATGGGGCTGATTGGGTTGTTAGTAGGTATTGGTGCCACTGCCTTTGGTGAAACACGTGAAGGAGTCACGACATGAGCGACCCGTTATTACATCTCGATAACTTTGCTACCATTGATTTATTGCGCCAAGCCCGTACCGGCATGCCCGAAGTCATCTATGCCGCCAGCAAGACGTCAGCCCAAACCATCGCAATTGCCGATGGTATCCTCGCCCATCATGGACGAGTGTTGATTAGTCGCCCCGATACGGTCACCGTCGAATTGCTACTAACCCACTTCCACGACGCTATCATCATCCGCGGCACCGCCGACCGCATCATCACCATTGCCCGCCACCACAGCCAATTACCTACGCCCGGTGGTGAAGTGGGGATTATTGCCGCTGGCACCAGCGATTTGCCTGCCGCCGACGAAGCAGCCGCCGTCTGTCGTGAACTCGGCTGTAATCTGCACCGCGTCACCGATGTGGGGGTGGCTGGATTGCATCGGTTGTTTGAACCATTACGTCAACTCCTCCTCGTACCCGTCGATGTCATCATCGTGGCTGCCGGCATGGATGGCGCCTTACCTTCCGTCGTAACTGGTCTCGTCGACATGCCCGTGATTGGCCTACCCACTGCCGTCGGCTATGGCTTTGGTGGCGCCGGCCACGCCGCCCTCGGCACCATGCTCCAAAGCTGCGCCCCTGGTATTACCGTGGTCAATATCGACAATGGTATCGGTGCTGGTGCTGCCGCCGCCCGGATTGCCCGTAAGTTATTTTTGGCACGTACAAAAGGAACCACATCATGACCACACCGACACTTGCGGACAAATACGCCAATCTGCAACAACTCTTCCGTGATATGGGCAGCGTAATGGTGGCCTTCTCAGGAGGCGTCGATAGCACTCTGCTCCTCAAAGCCGCCTATGACACCCTCGGCGACAAGTGTGTCGCCGGCACTGCCGACTCCGAGACCTACCCCCGCGAAGAATTAGGCCAAGCCCGTGAACTAGCGCAATTCATCGGCGCCCGCCATGTCGTCGTCACCACCCGTGAGCTCGAACTCGACGGCTATGCCCGCAACGACACCGACCGCTGCTATTTCTGCAAAAAAACCTTGTTTACCGAGCTCGAACCGGTCGCCAAAGAACTAGGGATTGGCACCATCGTCTATGGCGCCATGGCCGACGACGTCGGTACCCACCGCCCTGGCCACCAAGCCGCCACCGAATTCAACGTGCGGAGCCCATTGCTGGAAGTAGGGCTTGGCAAAGCCGAAATCCGCGTGCTCGCCAAAAACTTCGGCTTGTCGAATTGGAACAAACCATCCTACGCCTGTTTGTCGTCACGCATCCAATACGGCGAACGGGTTACTGCCGACAAATTGCGGGTCCTCGACGAAGCCGAGCGCTTCATGCGCGGGCTGGGGTTCTTGCAATTCCGGGTGCGCCACCACGACACCATTGCCCGCATCGAAGTCACCGCCGATCAATTCACTCTGGCACTCGAGCACCGCGACGCCATGACGGCCAAACTCAAAGAACTGGGCTATAAATTTGTGACCCTCGATTTGGGTGGCTACCGCTCGGGCAGTATGAACGACCTCAAAGCACCCAAGGCCCAAGAGATTTTGTTGATATAAACGGACCTCAACAAAAAAGAGCCGTGGCGGAATATTCCGCCACGGCTCTTTTTTATATCGCGCTACAACGTTTTGTACCAGAACGTGGTACCTTCCATCGAGCCATCGGGGCTATAGGCGTAGCGGGGCACGGCGCCAAACTGAGTCCAACCCACACTAGCGTATAATTTTTCGCCGGAATCATTGGCGCGGGTATCGAGCAACAACAACGTGCGCCCGATTGATGCCGCAAAGCGGTCGACCTCGTGCATTAGCAGTTTGCCGATACCGTGTTGGCGCCAAGCCGCCAACACGATGACCTTTTGGACTTCGGCGCGGTGGCGGCCATTGGACTTGCCGGCAGGCTCAAGCTGGGCTGTAGCAACCATTTGTCCATGCTCATTCACCGCCACCAGCAGGTATTTTTTTCCCATAATCACTGCCTGGGCAATCCCCGCCCAATACTCTACAATCTCGCTCCGGTCGAGGGGCAACATAAAGCCGATACTGGCCCCCGACTCGACGGCATCGCACAACAGGGCTTCGAGGTGGGGCACGGCGGCGGTGACGGTAGTGGCATCAAGCCATGTCAAGGTGAACGTGCTCATTTGCCCTCGCGGTAGTGCATTTCGGACAGTTCACGCAAGCGCTTAGCGGCTTGCTCGGGGGTGATGTCGCGTTGGGGCTCGGCCAACAATTCAAAGCCTACCATGAATTTGCGCACCGTCGCCGAGCGCAACAACGGCGGCACGATATGGATGTGCCAATGCCAATGATCGGTCATGGTGGCCTGTACCGGGGCTTGGTGGATGCCGAGTGAGTAGGGGAAAAGGGTGTTGAACAAATTATCGTAGCGGGTCACCGTGCGCTTGAGGATGTCGGCTAAATCGGTGACTTCGGCAATGGTTAATTCGTTGATCGAAGCGTGGGGGCGGCGAGGGATGATGATGGTTTCGAATGGCCAGACCGCCCAAAACGGCACCAGCGACACAAACGAATCATTGATACAGACAATCCGCTCGCCACTGGTGATTTCTTGGGCCAAATAATCAGCCAGCAGAGTGCGGCCATGGCTGGCAAAATAGACTAGTTGATTGGCGTCCTCACGGGCCACGATATTGGGCACGTGTTGGGTGGCCCAGATTTGGCCATGGGGGTGCGGATTGCTTGAGCCCATCATGGCGCCACGATTTTCGAAAATTTGTACGTAGCCGATGTCAGGGTCGTTGCTCAACTCGGTGAATTGCTCTTGCCAAACCCGTACCACGCGGGCAATATCGTCACGGTGCATTTCACCCAAGGTCAAATCGTGGCGCGGACTAAAACAAATCACACGACAAACGCCCCGTTCGCTTTCGGCACGGAGCAGACCTTGATTGGTGCCACCAGCAGGTGCATCGTGTTGTAGGGCGGCAAAGTCATTATCAAACACAAACGTATCGGGATAATCGGGGTTGTCTACGCCACCCATGCGGGCATTGCGCGGACAGAGATAGCAGGTAGGGTCATATTGGCTGCGGGCTTCGGCCGGAGGCGTCTCGATTTGGCCTTGCCACGGACGTTTGGTGCGATGGGGCGATACCAGCACCCATTCATCAAGCAACGGATTATAACGACGATGTGAATGATTTTCTGGTACAAACACAGGCAATCCTCGCTTTATGTGACGAATTACCTGTATTCTACCAGATTATGTCCGATTTACCGCAATACAAACGAAATCATCACGTCGACGGCAATTTGTTGTTGACCAGTCGCTATCGGTACGGCAGCCGCGTCGGCCATGGCCATGCGGGCCATTGGCATAGGCGCACTCGCTACCGATTCGCTGATGGTGATGATGTCACCCAAACTCACGCCAGCCGCACTGGCCATGGCTTCGGCCTTGGCACGGGCATCGGCAATCGCCTTGGTGCGGGCTTCGGCCATGAGCGCACTCGGATCGGCAATGTCGAAGCTCAACCCCGAGATATTGTTGGCGCCCGCTTGGACGACTTGGTCCAAAATCGTGCCCGCATTCGCCAAATCACGGATGACTACCACCACCGTGTTGTTGACCTGATAGCCGGTAATGGTCGTACCATTGTTGGCGTAGGTCGGATAAATCGAAAAATCGTTGGTCTGGACGTCTTTGGCATCAACGCCGATGTTTTTGATACTGGTCAACACCGCCGCCGTCTTGGCCGAATTGTCTTTGAGCGCTTCGGCTGCACTCGCCGCCTGCGACGTCACTCCCAATTGCACCGTGGCTTGGTCGGGAGCCGCATAGACACTACCCGACCCCGTCACATCGATACGCCGTACGGGCGCTGAGGTAGTACCACCACTCACCACAGGGCTACTGCTGCCAACCAACAATACCGGCAACGCGGCCCCCACAAGGGCGGCAATCAACGTGCAAATCACCAACAAGATAATTGCAGTTTTACTCATCGTGGTTCCTTTCATTTCTGTGCGACCAAAAAACAACACCATACCCACATACCTGACGGTGATGGGCATGGTTTTGTTCAGCAATGCTTACAACGAATACAATTCGCCGTATTTGCCCTGCAAATAACGGAAGTAGGGTTCGACCGCCAAATCGCTACCCGTGACTCGTTTGAGCGTGGCAGCTGCGTCATAGCGCCGGCCAGTGGCGTACAAATTGGTTTGCAACCAGGCCAGCAACGGCGCATAATTGCCACCATTGATGGCGCCGGCAATAGATGGGTCAGCAGCCAAGGCGGCTTCATAGATTTGGGCACTCATCACGTTACCGATGGTGTAGCCTTGGAACGAGCCACCCACCACGCCGGCATACCAGTGTACGTCTTGGAGCACGCCGTCACGATCGTCCGTGGGGGTAATCCCCAGATTCTGGCTATAGCGTTCCTGCCAGACCTGCGCCAAGTCTTTGACGGCCAAGGTGCCTTCCAGCAATTCGAGCTCCAGCTCGAAGCGGGTAATCACGTGCAAATTGTAGGTGACTTCGTCGGCATCGGTGCGGATCAACGAGCGCGAGACTTTGTTGATGGCGCGATAAAAGGCATCGAGCGACACGTTGCCCAATTGTGAAGGGAAAGCCGCTTGCAGGCTAGGATATTGATATTGCCAAAACGTCTTGGAGCGCCCGACGATGTTTTCCCACAAGCGGGACTGGCTTTCGTGCACGCCACTGGAGGTACCGTGTGACAACGGCGTCCCTTCGAGCTCGAATGCGACCCCTTGTTCGTACACGGCGTGCCCACATTCGTGGATGACGCTAAACAAACAATCGCCCAAATCGTTTTCGCGGGCGCGGGTGGTGATGCGGATATCGCCGTACGCCAAGCGTGCTTCGAATGGATGGCGGGCGGTATCGAGGCGGCCACGATGGAAGTCGTAACCTACTTTTTCGGCCAGCAGTCGGCCATACACCATCTGCTGATCGATGGGGAACGGTCCGGTCAAACAGCTGTCATCGGCGGGCGCTTGGCGACAAATCGCATCAACCATCGGCACCAAGCCGTCGCGTAACGTTTTGAACAACGGCCGAATCGTCGCCACCGTCATGCCACTATCGGCCTGATCAATCAACGGATCGGCAATGTGCCCCGAATTGGGGAAGAACGAGGCGTATTTGCGGCTCAGTTCAATCGTTTTTTCAAGGAAGGGGATGACTTTGGCAAAGTCATTGGCGGGACGAGCTTCGGCCCAGGCCATATAGCTCGAATTTTGGTGTTCGGTCATTTCGGACACAAATTCCCCTGGCACCCGGGTGGCAATGTCGTAGTCCTTGGAGGTGACGGCGACGATATGGGCGTCGAGGCTGTGGGGATCCCATTGTTCGGCTTGTTTGCGCAACGTCTCGAGCAAATGCCCAATCGCTGGGTCGGTGAATTTGTCGTGGAGCAGTTTGGACATCAGCGCCATCTGGCGGCCGCGGCCTTCACCCGCCCCAGCCGGCATGATGCTGCCTTGGTCCCAGCCCAACAAGGCGTTGATGGCATTCAAGTCAGATAATTCGGCCAACCGTTGGCGCAAATCGATTAATTCGTTCGACATACAGACTCCTTACGTCTATCACTCGTTGATTATTCTACCTGATTCACGATTAGCCTGCCGTCAACAGCGCATATTGGGCATCGCTCAGCGGCACCACCGACAACCGTCCTTGGCGCACCAAATGTGAATCGGCAAACAGCTCCAAAGCCTTGATTTGCGCCAATTGCAGTCCATTGGGGAGGGCTTGGACCGCCGCCACATCGACCACTTTCCATCTACCAGTGGGATCGTGGGGGTCTTGGTAGGGGGGCGACACCACCACCGCAATCCCGGCCACCCGTCGTTCGTCGCCGGTATGGTAGATCAGGCAATAATCGCCCACCTGCATGGTTTTGATGAAGTTGACCGCTTGGGCATTGGCCACGCCGTCCCACACCGTCTGGCCGTCGCGCACCAAATCGGCGTAGGCATAGACATCGGGTTCACTTTTGAGCAACCAATATGCCATCTCTGCTTCTCCTTTTTGTAAAAAACAATGCCGTCCCGTGCGTACTCTGCCGTTAATTAGGCCACGCCCGACCTATCCGTCCCGTGCTCCCGCCCTGACAATGACCGCCTAGACAGCTTCGGGCACCGGCGTAAATACCCCGCGCCACAGCCCAATCGCAATCGTCATGGCTGCCAAAAGGGCCATCACCATACATACCACAAAGATGATTTTGGCGCCACCGGTGGCATCATACAGCAACCCACTTAGCGGAATACCGATCAGGGGGGCTAGTCCCCAACCTGCCGCCGACATGGCGGCTTGCGAGCTAGCAGCTAACCCAGCTGGCGCTCGTTTGGCCACCAGCGACACGATTATCACAAACGACAAGCCAAAGCCAGAGCCACGCAACACCGCCGCCAGGAGCAACACCAGCGGCGACCAGGCCACCGCACAGGCGATGTGGGCCAGAACGATAATCAGGCAACCCACCATCAAGGTCTTTTCGCCACCCAGCCAAGCGGTCAAGCGAGGGGCATTGCGCATCAGCGGGATTTCGGATATACCGGTGACGCCGAGGAGCAAACCAATAAACAAGCCGCCGCCCCCCAGCGATTCCATCAAAATCCCTTCGAACGTGCCACTCATACTCAGCGACCCCGCCATCAAAAACGAGGTAATCAACAATGTACGCATGGCGGGGTTGCGTAGCAATGGCCCCCACATGGGACCTTGGGCGGGGGCGGCAGCTTCTTCGTCGAGGCGCGAGGCCAGCCACGCCACCGGCAAGAATCCCAAACAAGCCGCTACAAACATCGGCTGGTAGCCGAATTTTTGCCAGGCAAAGCCACTGATAATCGCAATCGCGGCAAACCCAAACGAGCCCCACATGCGCATGGCGCCAAAGTTAACGTTATGCGTCACCGCCATTTTGGCAACCAGACCGTCACCGATGCCGGCGATGGGACTCCGTACAATCGACATCAACAACATTAACGGCAACAGCACCCAGTAATTGGTACTCACACCCAATAAATAAATGGTAATCCCGGTCGTGGCAATACAAAGCGCCAAAATCCGCACCCGGGCCCGCAACCGATCAGCGAGGCTGGCCAGCAGCGGCGCCGTCGTCAGCATTAGCAATGGCAACATGGTCGAAAAGAGGGCGATTTGCGAGCCGCTCAAGCCGATTTGCAAAAAATGCACATTCAGGAACGGCACATAAAAGCCGACCACGCCCCAATAGCCAAAGTAAAAACTCGCCCCACGGACCACGGGGTTGTCTGTGCGACGACGACTCACTGAATCTGCCATGCATCCCTCGATTAAAAATAACTTGTGCCTAGTGTACCGCACTCACACCACACTATGTACATCCACCCGTATAATAGACAAAACCACCTAAAAGGAATTACGCCATGCACATTCGCTTCCATGTCGGTGGCCCACGGGTCCACCCCGTCGATGAACAAGCCACCATTATCAGCACCTGGCTCGACCCACACTACCAAATCAGCGTCCGAGCCGACGGCGACGCTTTTGCCGATCTCGACGACGTCGATTTGCTGGTACCGATGGGTATGCTCTGGCCAGGGATGAGTGCCGATTGGGCAGGCAACATGACCTACACCCCCATCGACGCCACCGCCCAAGCCAATTATTTGCGCTATTGTGATTCAGGGCGCCCCATGCTCATCCACCACGGTGCCATCGGCTGCTACAGCGATTGGCCCGAATACGCCCAGCGTCTCGGCGTCAAATGGGGCTGGCAACGAGCATCACATTCACCATTCCAAGGTCATACCGTCACCATCGGTGACACTGGGCACCCGATTGTGGCCGGCCTGACTGATTTCGCCATCGACGACGAAATCTACTACAAACTCTGGATGGATGACACCCGCAACCCCACCCACCATATGTGGGCCAGCTGGGATGGCGAACAACACCCCATGCTTACCACCCTCGACGCCAGCGCCAACGTCGGTAAGGCCGTCTATATTGCCCTCGGTCACAATCTGCGCTCGATGGAGCCACCAGCGATGCGTCAATTGTGGCGCAATAGCGTGCAGTGGCTGCTCAAGCGCTAGTCACCACAAAGGATATTGATTATGATGACCCGCACCGCAATTATCGGCGCCGGCAAAGCCCAAGCCACCCAAACCAAACTAGGTGGCTACCAGATTGGCTATACCCACGCCGGCGCCTACCAACGGAACCCACAGACGCATTTGGTGGCGGTAGCCGATATCGTGCCAGCCCATATTGATGCGTTCAACGACCGTTTCGACACCGTCGGCTATGCCGACTACCACACCATGCTTACCAGCGAGCGCCCCGACATTGTCAGCATCTGCACCTACGTGGGGCTACATTATGACATGTTGGTGGCGGCCGCCAATGCCGGTGTCAAGGCGGTTTTTTGCGAAAAACCGTTTGTGGCGACACCCCGCCAACTAGCCGACATCCGCCAGCTCGTCGCATCTACTGGTATCAAAATTGCCATTGCCCATGTACGGCGCTACCGTCCCGCCTTCCAATTCGCCAAACAGTGCTTCAATGACGGCACGATTGGCACCCCCATCGCTTGTATCGCCGGCATTGCCGGCTGGGATTTGAGCGAATGGGGCTCTCATTGGATCGACATGTATCGCTATCTGCTCGCCAAACAACCGGTCGATTGGGTGATGGGGCAAGCCCGCGTGCGCCAAACCCGGGGCTTTGGGCATGCCATGGAAGAGCACGCTACAATCCACATGGGCTTTGCGGGTGGCGCACGGGGCATCCTCGACGGGGGTCAAGGGTTACCCGGCAGTGACATCATGACGCTCGTCGGGAGTCAGGGCATCATCACTATGCACGACGAAGAATCGCTCACCGTCACCAACGCACAGGGCGCCGTGCGCCACGACTTCACCAATCAGGTGAGCTGGGATGGCTGTTGGGATGCGGCCATCCGTGACGTGCAGGCCTGGGTGGCGGGTGGACCCGAGCCCATCATTGGTTTTTCGCATGTGGTTGATTCTGCCGAAGTCAATTTGGCCGGTTATGTGTCGGCCGTGATGCGCGACCGCATCGATTTACCGATGCAAGGCGAATTACTCGACGTCTGGCCACTCGAATTGCTCGTGCCACCCTCCCACCAATAGACCATCATTTATTTCAACGCATCAAGGAATTGTCATGCAACTCGACGCCATCTGGCAACACGATCACCATTACTGGGGGACGTTTAGTCGGATTACCCCGCGCAACGGCTACGCCATCTATACCAATCCCAGCCTGCCAGGTCGCTACGACCCCAATCATGCCGGCATCATGCGCCTTGATGCGCGTGATGTCGATGCCGTCATTACCGATGTGATTCATTTTTTTGATGCACTGGGCATGGATAGTGTAGTCTACCTCGACCACCTCGCCACCCCCACCACACTGGCAGCATCATTGGCGCAACATGGCTTTGTGGCAATGACCGATTGGGGCATCACCGACCTGATGATTCACCAACACGCCATGCCAACGCCCGCACCCCAGATCGCCGTCACCAGTGCCTTGGAAGCCACTGATTTTGCCACATGGGCCAATCTCATGGAACCCGACGCCCACAGTTCCGCCGACATCATGTACCAACTCCGTTACCAAGAAGTCAACGCTAGCGACGTCACTGGCTATATTGCCTGGGATGATAGACAGCCTGCTGGACGCTGTGTCACCTATAGTCGGGATGGCATTACCCGCATTGAGAGTGTCTTTGTGGCACCACAATCGCGTCGGCGCGGCGTAGCCCGAGCCATGGTCGCCCACGCCATCAGCGATAGTCGCGCCCGTGGCGATGTGGTCTATCTGTTTGCCCACCATGATAGTCATGCCCAAACGCTCTATACCAGCCTTGGCATGCAATGCGTTGCGAGTAACGCCGTCTTGACCTACGTACGCCCCTATCGCGAGGAATGATTTTATGTCAACAAAATCATTCATACCACATGACCCAAAACCACATCTGGTATAATTCCGACCATACCAACTATGAATTTAAGGGGTAATAATGAACCCACGTAATCAATTCGCCAGCGACCCCCATCTGCCACGCTATCACTTCACAGCCCCCCAAGGCTGGCTCAACGACCCCAACGGCCTGATCCATTGGCAGGGTGAATATCACCTGTTTTATCAATTCAATCCCCATGGCGCATTCTGGGGGGCGATGCACTGGGGGCACGCCGTCAGCACCGATTTGGTGCATTGGACGGATTTACCGATTGCATTGGCTCCAGACATGCCCTACGACCGCGCCGGTGTGTTTTCGGGATGTACAATCATCCACGACGGTAAACCAGTGATTATGTATACCGGCGTCAATAGCCCGCATCAGCTCCCCTGTGTGGCCTATGCCGACGACAATTTGCGCACCTTTACCAAGGCGGCCCAGAATCCCGTGATTAGTACGCCACCCGACAATCTAGTCGACGATTTCCGCGATCACAGCATGTGGCGCGACGGCGAATGGTGGTATCAAATCCTCGGGTCGGGCGATGGCACGCATGCAGTAGCGCCGTTGTTTCGTTCCAAAGACTTGTTGAGCTGGGAATACCTCGGGCGCATGATTGAATCCGACGACGCCGTCCTTGAAAAAATCTACGAATGCCCTGATTTTTTTGCGAGCAATAACCAACATGTATTTATCACCTCGCCCCTGCCCATGCGCCGCGTGATTTGGATGAGTGGAGCCTTTGATGGGCGTAAATTTGTGCCCAGCCAACGCAACATGGTCGACGAGGGAATGAGTTTTTATGCGCCGCAAAGCTTTAGCGATGCCAATGGACGTCGGATTATGCTTGGCTGGTGCCAAGAACAACGCCACGAAAGTAGCAGTCGAGCCGCAGGCTGGCAAGGGGTGATGACCCTGCCGCGAATTATCGCCCTCGATGATGCCGGCGCATTGACATTTACCGTAGCACCCGAGGTCGCCAACCTCGAGGGTAGCACGATGACCCATGGCCGCGATTTATCCGTGAGCCAAGCCCAAACAGCCTTGGCGCATGTGGCCGGCGATAGTCTGGTCATTCATGCACGCATCGCTGCCAGTGGCGATGCCCGCACCACATTCGTGCTCCGCCACGACCCCCAGAGTGGCGAACAAACCACAGTCACCTGGGATCGCGGCAACAATGAGTTGATTTGTGACATGGCCCAAAGTAGCATCAATCAAAACACCAGCCATGATTGCTACCGTACCACCTTGCACGCCAGTGTGGCGGATGAACTCGAATTGCACATCTATGTTGACCACTCGATAATCGAAATCTACGCCGGCACCTATACCGTCTGTACCCTACGGGTCTACCCTACCCACACCGCCAATCGCTATCAAATCACCGCCAGTGGTGACGTGAGCATCAACGAGCTCATCGTGCGCCAGATGGCATAACTGCCAGCAAGGAACAACCATGCCTACCCGTTATGGAAGCGAATTAATCGCCCAAATGAACGACTTTATCGTGCCCGCTGGTGCCGTGGCGCTATGGGGCTTAGGCCAAATGGGCGTGGCCGTCAAAGGCCCCGACCAAAAAGTCATCTACATCGACCCTTGTCTGACCGACGTGGTGGCGCTCAAATGGCCCGACCCGGCCCGTGGCCCCACTCGCGCCATCGAGACACCCCTGCTCCCCAGTGACGTCACCAATGCCAGCGTGGTGATATGTTCGCACGAACATATCGACCACACCGATTGTTTCACCTTGGCAGGGATTGCAGTCGCCTCGCCAAACGCTCGTTTTATTGCCACCGGTTGGGCCCAACCCGAGCTCGATTTGGCGAACATCGACCAATCGCGGCGTATCATCCCCCAATTGGGTCAGACGATTGACTTGGGCGTCGCCAAACTCAATGTGGTCGCCGCCGCCCACTATCAACGCGAACATGACCCCGTCAAAGGGGAACGCTGGTTGAGTTTGCATCTCGATTGGGGCACCGTCAATTTCTTCCATGGCGGCGACACCATCATCCACCCCGGCTACATGGATGCCATCCGGGCACTCCCCGCAGTCGACATCGCCATGCTGGCCTGTAACGGCCGTGATGCCATCCGTGACGGCAATGATATCGTCGGCAATCTCTACCCTAGCGAAGCTGCCTGGCTGGCCCAAACGCTCGGCTGGGACACCGTCATCGCCGGCCACAATGATTTGTTTGCCGGCAATCGCTTGCCTGCCGAAGAAGTCTTTGGGGGGATGCGCCGCATCGCACCACGCCTGCGCATCCATGATTTGCAACCAGGCGAAATGTACCTCTACCTGCGCTAATTGAACGCTCTAGCTTAAGCCCACAGAAGGGATTAAATTACCTTCTGTGGGCTTTTGTATGCCCACAATAAGCGAATCCACAACCCTACAATCGCAAAGCCGATCAGTATATGTGATTGTGACGATGCAAAAAATAGGTGCGTAATCACCACCGCACCGACACCCATCCCACACAACCACGTCGCATCACGCCACATACGGGCACGGTCTCGCAACAATGCAGGTGTGTGGGTACGACTGACAATCACCAAGGCGGGAATCACCACGCCACACAACGCCAAAAAGGCACTTTCGGCGGGCTGCCAGATAATCCGCCCCAACAGCATGCCGGTCAACAACAACACAGTACTCAACGTCACCCGCACCAAGAAATGATTCAACACCGCTTGCATGCCACTGATGACTCGTTGCCCAGCCTGGAGCAAGGCCGGCAACACCGCCAAATTGTCGTTGAGCAACACCACATCAGCAACCGCCCGCACCGCACTATTGCTGGTCTGCATGGCGAGGGCCAGGGTAGACTGCTTCATCGCCAAAATATCGTTCATGCCGTCACCCACCATCGCCGGCGTGGCACCGTTTTGACGCAACGCCGTGATAATCCGGGCTTTTTGGTGGGGGGTGACCCGCCCAAAAATCGCCGCCTGCGCCACCAGCGTTGCGAGGGCGTCATCAGACAGGGCGTCGATTTCGTGGCCATGCACCACTTGTTGCTGTTCTGCAAATCCCACTTGCGTCATCAGGGCTGCGACGGCTCGGGGGTCATCACCCGAAATAATCACAATCCGCACTCCCAAGGCTCGAAATTGGTCAAGCACAGCACGCGCTTCGGGCCGGATAGTATCGTGCATAATCACGAGGCCAAGTGGGGTCAGGTCAGTCGGCAACAGCGGATTTTGGCTGTCAAAATCAGGCGCAAAGGCATCAGCACGGGCAAACAACAGCACCCGCGCCCCAGTAAGCACGGCATCACTTGCCAAATCAATATCACGCCATGCGGGTGCAAGTGCGTGTCGGAGCACATCTGGGGCGCCCAGCAGGTATACCCCATCGGCATGTTGTTGGGCACTCCACTTGCGGACAGCATCAAACGCCACCGATTGGATTACCGTGGCAGGATGGGCGGAAATAGCCGTAGCAATTACTTGAGCGGTACGATTCCCTGCCACATCGGCATGCACATAGGCGCCCAGTTGCTGCCGAAATGTCGATTCATCACCATGCATCACCCGCAATGTCGTGACTTGTAATTGGTTGGCCGTCAGTGTGCCGGTTTTGTCGAAACAGAGAGTGTCGACTTGGCACATCGCATCCACTGCCGCTGTCTGTTGCACCAATCCCCCAGATCGACTCATATAGACTGCCGCCAGTGCCAAGCTCACGGTCAAAGTCAACACCAAGGCATTGGGGATCAAGCCGGCCATCACTGTCAGATGGGCAATTAATTGCACTAGTGGAATCTGCAGATAGTAATCACGAATGAATACCACCAGCATCAACCCACTCGCAATCAGCACCATCACCTGCAACACGCGATTGACATCGGTCATGAGTGGCGTCACGATGTTCCGTGGAATTTGTGCCCCCGCAATGATTTGCGCCATCGTCCCTTGATTGGTGGCGACAGTCACTTGGTACCAGGCCGCCCCGTTGACACACCATGCCCCGGCAACTAATTCATCACCAGTCGTACGCACAATTGGTTCGTTTTCGCCGGTCAAAAGCGATTCGTCGAAGGCCACACTATCGGCCACCAAAATCTGGCCATCGGCGACAATTTGATCACCGGGCCGCACCAAAATCACATCACCGGCCACCACAGTCTGGGGATGGACCGCATGTAATGCATCTGCCCGCCACACATATACCGTCGGTAGGGCGGCTTTTGCAATTTGCTGAAGCATGATGCGCGCACGAATCGATTGCACCATACTCATGACCACATTAATCGTCACCACAATCATGGTGGCAAATGCGTCGAGATCACGTCCGAGCACCCACAATGTGCCCCCTAA
>JBBAWW010000006.1:32593-71638 GCA_040397035.1 Roseiflexaceae bacterium
TCTGTTATAGACTACACCATTAATTTTCAATCACCCGGTATTTACACGAACACTACTTCACCACAATCGTATCCCATTGCACCAACCACGCATCACGATTGCTCGCAATGGTTTTGGCATCAAGTTGGGTTTTGATCGCAGGTATTGCGACAAATTTGGTGTACAGCGCTGGCAACGTCGCCGTCTGAATCGCCGGCGAGACAAACATCTGCAACGGCATGTCGTTTTGGAAGTCATTGCTCAGCATGAATTCCACAAACTGTTGCGCCAATACCACTTGCTTCGCACCCTTCAGCACGCCCGCATATTCCACTTGGCGGAAGGCGCCAAACGCCACATTCCCCGTCGGGGGCTCGGTGAGTTTGCCTTCACTAAAAAAAACTTCAGCGACGGGACTGGTTGCATACGACACCACCAATGGCCGTGGCCCTTTGCCACTCGAGCCACTAAAGTGGGTGTAGTAGGCGGTCGTCCAATCATTAGCCACCAACACATCATTGGCGCGCAAGGCCTGCCAATATGCTTGCCAGCCATCTGGACCAAACTCTGCCACCGTCGCCAAAAAGAACGCTAGGCCCGTTGATGATGTAGCGGGGTTTTCGATGACCAATTTGCCTTTCCACTGTGGCTCCGTCAGTTCCGTGAGGCTTTGGGGCACCGCTAAACCAGCCGCCTTGAGTCCGGCAATGTCATAGTTGATGAGCACATAGCCCACATCTATGGGCAACAGCGGTGCGCTGACATCGGTTGTTGCTTCGGGGACAAATGCCGGCACCGTACTTGGGGTGAAATCTGCCAAAATCCCTGATTCCAATGCCCGACTCAAAAAAGTATTGTCGACGCCATAAATCACATCAGCCAAGGGAGCATCTTTGCTGAGAATCGCTTTGTTGAGCATACTGCCGGTATCACCGGCATTTAGCACCACGACTTTGGCCTGGTATTGGGTTTCGAATTTCGCCAGCACTGCTGGGCTGACCGCAAAACTATCGTGGGTCAGTACCGTCACTTCAGTCACTGCACTTGTCTGTGCAGGATCAATTACCGTTGGTTCCGTTGCTGCCGGTAGCGCAGTTGGGGTTGCTGCCGAGTTGGCACCACAAGCCACTAATAATGCCAACCCAATCACCCATAATAATCCTTGTTTCCGCATACCTAGCTCCTCTAGCAATTCCAAAAAGAATACGCATCACAAGCGGATTGGGCTTGTGATGCGCAAATATACTGCATCCGCTTTCCTCCGCCGGTATTAACCGGATCAGGTTCGAAGGGTCAGCGACATTACGACGGTCGCATCTCAGCCAAGCTCTCTTGGCGCCCCTAGCTACTATTTACTTGTGATTTTTCTATGTTAGCAGATGCCAGCCCACTTGTCAAAAACGTAGCGCCTAAAACACCCCTTCAAGGTATTGACGGGTACGCTCTTGTTGCGGATTGCTAAAGACCTCGCGCGCTACCCCCGCCTCCACCACTTCACCCATATACATAAAAATCACGTAGTCGGCCAAGCGTTTGGCTTGGCGCAGCGTGTGCGTCACAATTACGGTGGTATATTGGCTTTTCAGCTCTAACATCCGTTTTTCGATGTGTTGTGACGAAATCGGATCAAGCGCCGAGGTAGGCTCATCACCAAGAATGACTTCGGGCTCAACCGCCAAGCCTCGTGCCAAACAAAGCCGTTGTTGTTGGCCAATCGACAGGCTGGTAGCTGGCTCGTGCAAACGGGTTTTGACTTCGTCCCACAACCCAGCCAACTCGAGGTAATGTTGCACCGCCGCCGTATAATCGGCTTTGCTGGTACGCATCTGGTGAATGCTCATGCCGTAACAGACGTTGTCGTAAATCGACATCGGCAAGGGCGTCGGACGCTGGGCTAGCAAACCAACCCGCTTGCGCACGGCGGTGACATCTACATCGCCCGCATAGATGTTTTGACCATCAACATGCACTGCACCGGTAATGGTGGTACCGTCGGTCAGCTCGAGGAAGCGATTAAAACTCTTGAGCAACGTGGTTTTGCCACACCCCGATGGCCCCATGATCACGGTAATTTGTTGCCGTGGAATGGCAATACTCACATTGGTCAATGCTTGTTGTTTGCCATAAAACACGTTGAGATTGGTGACATCAATATGTGCACTCATGTAATTCCTTTACCTCACACCACTAGTTAATTATTTCACCGTGTAGCGTTGCAAGCGGGCTGCCAGCCAGCGCGAGCCGAAACTCACCACCAGTACGATAATTGTCAAAATCAAGGCCGAGGCATAGCCCCGTTCTCGCACTTCGGGGTAGGGGGTCCCTAGTTGAAAAAAAACTGCTAGCGGCAGAGAGGCCGTCGCCCGCAACAGCGACGTCGGGATGCGGTCGGTATAGCCGGCAGTAAACAGTACCGCCGCCGCATCGCCAATCCCGCGCCCAAAGGCCAATAACACCGCCGTGACAATTCCGGGCAGCGTTTGCGGGATTACCACCCGCAAGGCCACTTCGAGTTTGGTTGAACCGAGCGCGAGGGCAGCCTGCGCCAAATCACGGGGCAAGCGCCGAATTACTTCATCCATGGCCCGGGTCATAATCGGCAATTCAACCAGTGCCAGCACGATAATCCCGGCGAAGAGCGAAGCACGTACACCCAGTACAATCATCAAGGTAAACCCAAAGGCACCATAGACGATCGAAGGGATGCCCCACAATACATCCAGTGCCAAGCGCACCAACTGAGCCCAGCCCGAGGTCGCTAAGTAGGTCTGCAAGTAGAGGGCAATCGGCAAGGCAAACACAATCGCCAAGGCCGTCGCCCCACTCGCTAGGTAGAGCGAGCCGAGGATAGCATTGAGCACACCACCCGCTTTGCCCATATAAAACCCACCTTTGGGGGTTTGCGAAATCATTTGCCACGTCAACGAGGGCAAGCCGCGAGCGATAATCGTCCCCAAAATCGCACCTAGACAGAGCCCGACAATCACCAACGAGCCAATCATGGCAATTTGCATGACGCGTTCAATTAAATGTCGTCGATTCCAAGGTTGTAACCGCATAATTCCACCTTTGTGGCACACAGATTTATTTGACAAAGCGCGTGAGTACGACCGTGGCCAAAATATTAAACAACAAAATAATCACCAACAAAATCAAGGCCGCACACAACAAGGCTGCATCGTACAAGGGAATCGACATCATTTCGCCGTAGTTGTTGGCAATCAAGGCCGGCAACGGGTAGGCCGCATCAAACAACGAATGAGGTACTTGGGCGATATTGCCTACCACCATCAACACGGCGATGGTTTCGCCAAAGGCTCGCGACGCCCCCAGCACGATGGCAGCGATAATTCCAGGCATGACTTGGGGCAACAGAATCCGTTGGATCGTCTCCCAGCGCGTCGCTCCGATTGCCAGCGAGGCATTGCGCAAATCAACCGGCACCGTATTGAAAATCTCAAATATCACTGCAATAATCAGCGGCGTAATAATGACGGCGAGCACAATCCCCCCTGCCAATACACTAAACCCCGTCGGTTGCTGTACCGCAAACAATCCCCAAAAGCCCAGTAATTGTTGTGACCACGGACCGAGTACGGTTTTGACGAGTGGCACCACCGACAGCAACCCCCACACGCCGTAGACCACCGGTGGAATCGCCGCCAGCACATCGAGGATGGGTTTGGCGAGCAGTCGTATCCGCGCACCAGCGTATTCGGCTAGGTAAATTGCCACCAAAATACACGGTGGGATGGCCAAACCAACCCCCACCACCGTCACCCACACAGTGCCCATGATGAAGGAATAAAAGCCAAACCGTCCCTCGCTGGGCTTCCAATCGACCCCAAACAGCAAATCGACCAAGGGATAACGACTCAAAATCGGCCATGATCGATAGAGTAGTCCAATCAACACAATAGCAATCAAACCGATTGGTAATACCGTGATGACAAAAAAAACGCGCCGCGCCCACGTATCGGTGCGCTGACGGGATATCGCCACTATACGCTGATTGCGTGTAATGGCGGTAGATTGGATAGGGTTTTGTGCCATATTGTCCTGATTCATACCATCATTTCAACTTGCCTAATGATTCCGTTTGTTGATCGGGTGCCAAGGGAACGTACCCCGCTTGACTCAAAAACTGTTGCCCGTCAGTCAGAATCCACCTGATGAACGCCAATGTCACACCCGTCGGTTTGCCTTTGGTGGCCAGATTCTCGAAGCGGGCAGGCGGTGATGGATAGACCCCATCGGCCACTGCCTTGATAGCGTCTGCAGTCGTCTTGTACAGCTCATTGGCATCGGCTTGACCATTGTCGTTGATATCAATTGGCGGTACCACCGCACCTGCCACTAGCGTACCAGCACGCACATCGAACACGCTATTGAGGTTACTATAGCCTATCCCCAAGGTATCTTTGCTGACGGTATCGACCAAGGCTGGTTCACCATTGACGCCAATCCCTTTGAGGTCGTCTTGGACTTTGCCACCGGCAAACTTGGCCCACATTTCACCGGCACCACATGCATCTGAGCGAGTGTAGACGTGGATTTCGTCGGTGATTTCGGGCTTACCAAGCACTTCACCCCAGGTCTTGATTTCACCCGTCACAAATATTTTCGCAAATGTCGTTTGACTTATCCCTCTAGCCAAAATCTCGCTGGCGTAGGGGTTTTGGGCACTAATCAGCGGAAATACGGCGTCTTTGGTCACAGACACCCAATAAGCACCTCTAGAGATTTCTTCGGGCTTGATGTCGCGCGAGATCATGCCGATTTCAACCGCTCCACTCAACACATCAGTCATCCCTTTGCCGGCACCGCCCCCTTGGACATCAAACTCTACATTGGGATGAAGTTTCGTGAATTCTTCGGTCCAGACGGTCATCATCGGGTATAACGCAAATGCCCCCGAAATAGCGATTGTGCCACTTAATTCTCCGCTATTCGCATCAGTTGTATTCGTTGCGGTACTCCCACAGGCACTCAATACCAACGCCCCCATCACCAACAATCCCGCCAACCGTGCAATGATGTGCATGATGCCTTGCCCTTTAAAATACTATCAATTCACTAGGATTTATAGGAATAGTCTAATACTAATAAATTTATTTGTCAACTATGGGGGGAATTCTCGTTATCTCGCACAGGGCATACAGAGCCCCCAGCGTCATTGCATGGGCGCAAAAAGCGCTTGTGCAATCTCCGACGGTACGCTACATACATTCGCTGGCAAGCTAGGGAGATTCCACGCGACGCTTGCCAAGGCAACCGGCATGGAATGACGTGGAGTAGTGTGGAGTCGCAGCAGGCTGCGGCTCTACTTCATCCTTCCTCCTTCGTGCACATGGTAAACTAGGGCAGTAATCTGGTTAGAGAGGAAAAAAATAATGACCACTCGCTCATATGGCGCCCAAAACATGGTATCGCAGCTCCGCAAAGTAATGTTGCGCACCCCCGAATCCGCATTTTACAATGCTGATCCCGCCCGCTGGCACTACACGTCACGCCCCGATCAAGCCGGCTCATTGGCCGAACATGCCGCCTTGTGCGATACATTGCGCAAGGCCGGCGTCGAGGTCATCATGCACGATGCCCCGCTCGCCGACCACGCCGACGCGATTTTTTGTTTTGACCCAGCGATCGTGACCCACTACGGGGCGATTTTGCTCCACATGGGCAAACCACTGCGGGTTGGCGAAGAAGCCGCCATCGGTGCTAGCATGCAAAAAAACGGCATCCCGATTTTGGGGACGCTCAGCGGTGATGCCCGCGCCGAGGGTGGCGACATGATTTGGTTGGACAATCAAACCTTGGCCGTGGGCTTGGGCTTCCGCACCAACGCCACCGCCGTCAGCCAGCTCAAAGCGATGCTCGAGCCCAAAGGGGTGACGGTGCTTTCATATGATTTGCCGTACTACACGGGTCCTGAAGCCTGTTTACATTTGCTGTCGTTTATTTCGATGGTCGATCACGATATGGCGGTGGTGCATTTGCCATTGATGCCCACCGGGTTTTATCAAGAACTCAAACGGCGCAATATGAAGCTCATCGAGATTCCGGCATCAGAATACGACAGCATGGCCACCAATGTGCTGGCGATTGCCCCCAAAGTCTGCTTGATGCTCGATTGCAACCCGATAACGGCCCGCTTGTTGGCAGATGCCGGCTGTGAAGTCCAGACCTACCGCGGCAACGAGATTTCGCTCAAAGCCGAAGGTGGCCCCACCTGCTTGACTCGGCCGTTGTTGCGCGATTAATCAGCTCAAGCGACATCATACACACCGGGCACCTGCATTATCTGCAGGTGCCCCAAAGGAATAGAGCATGACAAATATTACTGCCACCGAGCAACGTGTCCTCGACCAGATCGATAGTGATGCGATGCTCAAATTTTTGGCAGAACTCGTAGGGTATCAAAGCTTTGGTGCCCACGAAGATGATGCCCAGCGCCACATCGCCCATGCCATGAGCGATAGTGGTCTCGAAGTCGATGTATGGGATATTGATTTTACCACACTCCAACAGCACCCTGGGTTTTCGTGGGAAATCAAGCGCACCAGCGGTCTGGGTGTCGTGGGCACACTCGGCAGCGATCGTGGGGGCCGTTCGTTGATTTTGAATGGGCACATCGACGTGGTGCCCGAAGGTGACCACGCCAATTGGAGCCACCACCCTTGGCAAGGCCACATCGTCGACGGCCGCATATATGGTCGCGGTGCACTCGACATGAAGGGCGGACTGGTAGCCGCATTGTGGGCGGTACGTGCCATCCACAAGGCCGGCATCCAACTCAATGGCCGCTTGCACCTGCAAAGTGTGATAGGCGAAGAAGATGGCGGCTGTGGCACACTGGCCAGCATCGTGCGCGGCTACACCGCCGATGCCGCCATCATCCCCGAACCTACCCGCATGGCCATCGCCCCCGCTCAGGCCGGTGCCCACAACGTACGCATCACCGTCTATGGCTTGTCGGCGCATGGCTGCTACCGCGAAGAAGGGGTCAGTGCCATCGAAAAATACATGGTCATCCATCAGGCGTTGGTCGCACTCGAAGCACGGCGCAACGCCCGCATGCGCCACCCGTTGTTTGCCAATTATCATCTGCCCTACCCGTTGAGCATCGGCACAGTGCGGGCCGGCAATTGGCCGTCGAGTGTGGCCGAAGAACTAGTCGCCGAAGGACGCTACGGCATCGGCATCGGCGAAGATTCCAACGCCGCCCGGCGCGAATTTGAACAGGCTGTGGCCGAGGCAACTGCCAGTGACCCATGGTTGCGCGACCACCCACCACTGATCGAATGGTGGGGCGGCACGTTTGAGCCCGCCGAAACCGATGTCAACCACCCGATTGTGGGCACACTAGCCGGCGCTCATCAGGTACTGGGGGGCGAAGTGGCCATCGAAGGGATGACCTACGGCGCCGACATGCGCTTGTTGGTTATCCACGGCGGTATCCCTACCGTGATGTATGGACCTGGCGATGTACGCCTAGCCCATAAACCAGACGAATCAGTGCCGGTGGCCGACCTCATCCACGTGGCGCGGACGTTAGCGTTGACCGCCATGCGCTTTATTGGATATAGCGCCTAAAAAACCGGTTTGTGCAACCGTTGCAGGGTACCTGGTACGTCGCTACGGTTGTACAAACCAACGCGCTACGCTGGTGGCATACCAGGGCGCATCAAAGCGCAATGAACTAGTCAGCACCCGCAAGCGCCGACCATAAATCACCGTGGTTGTGGGGCGATACAATACGCCGTACGGTGCTAGGATGCGAGCGCGTTGGGCGGCGTTTGCAAGGGCAACGCCCCGCGTTTTTATATCGTAGGACTGCATGGTGCTATCACTCGCTTGGTCATAGGCGCTATCAGCAAAGCCGGCGATATTGAGTGAACCACGGATGTCTGGGGCGCCTTGGTTGCGTTCACCCCCGTACAACAATGCCCGTGGGTTAGGGTCGTACAACCATGTATCGGCGTATTGCGCACTACTGCGGCCATTCCCCAATTCCAGCAACGCAATATCAAAATCGTACGGTGGGATGAGCTGCGCCACATATTCGGCATGCGGCAGATTATGGCGCACCACGGCGATATCTAGTGCTTGGAATACTGCGGCGTATTGATCGGCATACTGCAGCAACAGCGGGTTATCGGCTGGTGCAAGAATCGTCATTTGCAATGATACGCCTGATTTTTGGCGGATGCCGGCACTATCACGGGTATCCCAGCCCGCCTGATCGAGCAACGTGCTGGCGTCACTCACCACCGCTGTCGTGGTAGGGGTGATGGGGGTAGCAGCCCAACTCTGCGGTAACACCATGTCAAGGGTTGTCGTCTGACTGACCGCTTGTTGCACGGCCAAACGCAAGGCAGTGTCAGCCAAAAGATGATCCGGACGCAGATTAAACGCCGCCACGCCAAATACATTTTGGGCATATTGGGTATGGCTATATGGCGCCGTATTGGCTAATTGCGCTGTTTGGGCAAGCTCAGCGATATCGATGGTGCCATTACCAATCCCCGTCACCATGTCGGTATCACGGCTATTGGGCAGTAGCACGATTTCGTCGAGCAGGGGCGCACCTTGCACATAATTGGGGTTGGCTATCAGCACAATCGCGCCATTGGCTTCCACGCTTTTGTAGGTAAACGGACCAGCGGTCGTCGCGAGATTACGCAAATTAATACTGGCGATTGACTGAGTGGCGAGAACTTTTTGGGGCAAAATTGGTAGCGCCCACAATGTCAATAATGGTGCATAGGGTGCGTCAAGCGTGAATTTGACATGCAGTGGATCGGGAGCTTGCACATCGGTAATATGGCGTAATTCTGCGAGCACTGGTGCCGTAGCCACCAATGATTTGAGTGCCGTATAGGTAAATACCACATCGGCGCTGGTCAGTGGCGTCGCATCAGACCATTTGAGGTCGGCATGTAGCGTGGCCGTAATCACACGGCCATCGCCACTCACACTCCAATCAGCGAGTAATTCGGGTTGGGGAGCGCCATGATCATCGAGCCGCATCAGGCCACTATGGGTCAGTGACACAAACAACTCACTGGCACGACTCGTAACTTGCCACGGCACGACGGTGGTGACATCATCGGGCACTGCAATCGTTACCCGCCCACCCCGTGGCAACGGGGTCGGTTGATTGACTACTTCTTGCCACGACGTCGGCGTTTGACAGGCCCATAACGACCATACACACCCAATCATCCCCAACCAACAAATTACCCTGCGCATGTTTATCTACCTATGTCTCTGTTTACAATCCCACCGCACTACCATCTTTGCGCGGATCAGATCCCGCAAACGCCACGTTGTTTTCCATTGCAATAATCTGCCCACCACCAAAACCACCCACGCTGGCGGGCACAATCTCGTGGCCGAGTTCGCGCAAGGCTTGTTGGGTCGCGTCATCATGCTCGAGTGCCAAAGTGCGGTCACCATTGTATGGCTCAAGCAATTCGTAGCGCGGAGCATCGAGTGATGCTTGGGGATTCATGCCGTAATCAATCATATTGACCAACATCTGGGCATGTCCTTGGGGTTGCATAAAGCCCCCCATCACTCCAAAGCTCGACCATAATTCACCCTCTTTGGTGACCATGCACGGGATGATGGTTTGGTAGGGGCGTTTGCCGGGAGCGAGCACATTGGGATGCCCTTCGTCGAGCACAAAACAGGCACCGCGGTTTTGCATACAAATCCCGGTATCACCCGCCACCACACCCGAGCCAAAGCCATAGTAGAGACTATTGATAAACGACACCGCATTGCCTTCGGCATCTACCGCTGTCACATAGACGGTATCGTGTGCTATCGGCAATTCCCCGGCACCGTAATCACCGACCCGGGTCGGATCAATCAAGGCACGGCGGGTAGCGATATAGGCTTCGGACAACAAAAAGTCAATCGGCACATCGACAAATGCAGGGTCGGCAATATAGCGCGCCGCATCAGCAAATGCCAGACGCATTGCTTCGATTTGCAGATGCAACGACGCCGGCGAATTGACCGGCAGACTAGCCAAACCAAAGCCATCAAGGATGCGCAGGGCAATCAAAGCGGTGAGTCCTTGGCCATTGGGAGGGCATTCAAACACGTCATAGCCGCGGTATTTGGCGGTGGCAGGAGTTACCCAATCACTGACGTGAGCAGCCATGTCGGCCATGGATAGATAGGCGCCATCGCGGGCTAGATTGGCGACAATCCGTTCTGCCAAGGCCCCGCGATAGAATGTTTCGGCGCCACCACTGGCGATTTCGGTAAATGTCTGCGCCAAATCGGCTTGCACGACCACTTCACCCATGTGCGGCGCCCGCCCATTGGGCAAATAAATCCGGGCGGCATCGGGGTGGAGGCGCAATTTGGCTTCGGCACCGGCCCAGCCACGGGCGATGATTTCGCTGACGGCAAAGCCGTCACGGGCATAGCGGATGGCCGGTGCCAAAATCGTGGCAAAATCGAGCTTGCCGTGGGCACGGATGAGTTGATCCCAAGCCGCTACTGCGCCTGGTACGGTAATGGGCAATACGCCGGTCAAGGGGATTTTGGATAAGCCTTGTTGCACAAAGACATCGCGATTCAAGGTTTGCGGGGCGCGCCCACTGCCATTGAGTGCTTTGACAGATTTGCTTTGGGCATCATAGACCAGCGCAAAGGCATCGCCACCGATACCGGTACTCATCGGTTCGACTACATTGAGCACGGCGGCGGCGGCAATCACGGCATCAGCGGCGCTACCCCCTTGGGCCAGCATCTGCAAGCCGGCTTGGGCGGCCAAGGGATGACTAGTCGCCACCATCCCCCCACGACCCACCACCATCGAGCGACGTGAGGGGTATGCACTAAAACTCTTCATTGAGATTCCTTTCGCACCGTGCTGGTGGCACGCGTACTCGTTGACGATTATTTGCCCAACAACCCAGCGACGAAGCCATCAAATTGACCACGATTGATACTGCCAGTACTGCGGTATTGCTCGCTGGCATGTTGGTCAAAAATAATATAGGTGGGAGTCATCCGCAAACCAAATTGGGCAGCGATTGCGCTATTATCGGCGTTACGGGCATCAATCCGCAGGACACGAACAGTTCCGGCGTAGTCTTTTTCGATCCCATCCACGATGGGCTTTGACATGACGCAGGCCATTCAGTAATCGGAGTAGTATTCGACCAGTACTATTTTGCCGCCAGCCAGCACGTCTGGGATGGCTTCTGTGTTGGCCTGGCGATGGGCCCACCAGCCGGTCACGGCTAACACACCGACCACCACAACCAGTACGCCGACGCGACTGATTTGCCAAGCGCCTTGGTTGGCCCAATAAGCCGTCCCTGCCAAAATCATCACAGCCATGATGAGAAACGAATTTTGATTGACAAACATTGCGACTCCTTTTGCTACTCTACAAAATTGTACCACGCCAACTCCAACGACATTATGCACATTCGTTCATAATCACCAAATCCATATTATAATAAGAGGGAATTCTACGGAGGAGACGCGGTGTATAACGACGATAAACCACATCATGAGTGCGGTATTTTTGGTATTTTCGCTCCCGAAGAAGACGTCGCACGGATGACTTTTTTTGGTCTGTATGCCTTGCAACATCGTGGCCAAGAAAGCGCCGGCATTGCCGTCGCCAATGGCGCGAGTATCACCATGCATAAAGACATGGGACTCGTATCCCAAGTATTTACCGAACAAAACCTTGCCCCGCTCACGGGTCATGTTGCCATCGGGCATACCCGCTATTCCACCACCGGATCTTCCAAATTACTCAACGCCCAACCCTTTGTGGTACAGAGTGCGCTCGGTCCACTTGCCATCGGCCACAACGGCAATTTGACCAACAGCAACGCCTTGCGCAACGAATTATTCCAACGGGGCTTTGGACTCAGCTCAACCAGCGACAGCGAAGTAGTCGTACAGATGCTGGCGGGCGGTCCTGGTACTACCTGGGACGAACGGATTAATTCGCTGATGACCCGAGCCGAAGGGGCCTATTGCCTGACGATTTTGACCAAAGACATGTTGTATGCGGTGCGTGATCCGTGGGGCGTGCACCCGTTGTGCCTCGGCCAAATGGGCAAAGGCTGGGTCGTTGCCTCTGAGACTTGTGCCCTCGCCACCATCGGTGCGACGTTTATCCGCGAACTCGACCCAGGTGAAGTCATCGCCATTGATGCCGACGGCCCGCGCACGATTGGCCGGCATGCCGCCAGCAAACGCGCCTTGTGCTTGTTTGAATATATCTACTTTGCCCGCCCTGATTCGCAAATTGACGGGCGTACGTTGCATTCGGCGCGGGTGGCTGCCGGACGGATTTTGGCCCAAGAATCCCCAGCAGACGCCGATGTGGTCATCCCCGTGCCCGACAGCGGCATCCCGGCCGCCATCGGCTATGCCCAAGCCTCGGGGTTGCCATATAGCGAAGGTTTGATCAAAAACCGCTATATCGGCCGGACGTTCATCCAACCCGATGATCGCTTGCGCCAAGTGGGTATCCAACTCAAATTCAACCCCCTGCCCGACAATTTGAAGGGCAAGCGGGTAGTCATCATCGATGACAGCATTGTCCGGGGCAACACGTCGGGGCCGATGGTACGCTTGTTGCGGGCTGCCGGCGCCAAAGAAGTGCATATGCGGGTATCGTCCCCTCCCATCCGTCATCCCTGTTATTTGGGGGTTGACATGGCCACCTACCCCGAATTAATCGCCCATCGCATGGATGTGGAGCAAATCTGCACCCACCTCGGGCTTGATAGCTTGGCCTACCTCAGCCTCGACGGGTTACAAACAGCCACCGGTTCCCATGGGTTTTGTAATGGCTGCTTTACCGGCAACTACCCCGTTGATGTGCATGTGGTCGACAAAAACATCTTCGAAACGCGGTAATTTTCCAGATAACCCTGCACCACAGCCCACGCGTCGATACGCGTGGGCTGTGGTATGCGGCGCATAGAATAATCTTCTGTTGCCAATTCACGGCGCGCCATACGTTTTTTTCAATAATCATCCACGAACGAAAGCAACATATCGTGACACTTGTGCCCTACATCCCCCTGCTCACTGCCCATTTCGCCCATGAACCACACTGGTGGCCCATTCATACACCCCAGCGTGTTTATGAAGTCACCCTTGGCATGGTGCTGGTGCAACAAACCCGCTGGGAAGCGGTCGAAGCGGCAGTGCTGCGCATCTTGGCAGCCGGCTATACGTCGTTTGCCGAATTGGCAGCCGCAGACCCACACATCATTGGTGAATTATGTAAACCATGTGCGTTTTATTTGCGCAAAGGGGTGGCATTGGTGCGGCTGGCAGGGGAAGTACTGGCTTACCCAGGGCAAATGCAGGGAATTTTGGCGTTACCACGAGCCGAAGCACGCGCCACGTTGCTGGCCTTGCCGCAAATCGGGCGCGAAAGTGCCGATACGATTCTGTTGTACGGGGGCTCGGTGCCGTTGTTTATTGTCGATGCGTATGCGCGGCGGTTTCTGGCACGAGCGGGCGTCTACCCCCAGATTAACGTCCTGACGGCACCCTATGACGACGTGCAACGCCTCGTCGAAGCCGACCTGGCAGTCACCGACCTCCATCAAGCCCGTGAATTGCATGCCATGATGGTAGAGATTTGTATCCACCATTGCACGGCCAACAAGCCACGCTGCCAGCAATCTGGAGCGGTGCGCAAATTTGTGGATGCCCGCAAATGCGCCGAGCATTGCCCACCCTGTGCTGGCTGCCCAGTGGCAGTGCAGTGTGCGTATCAGCAGGCTAGTGCGGTTTGAAGGCCAGTTGCCAATCAAAGGTGCCATCAGGGCGCCGCACACCATGCCAAATTCCGGCAGTAGGTGAATGATTGCCGTAATCGTAGCGATGGCCATTCAAATCAATGGTGTCGTTGCTGGTGACTTGCAGTGTCGCCAATACACAACAGCCGTGGGTCACCAGCATAATCCGGCCTAGATTGCGGGTGTCGAGCAGATCCAAAAACTCGCGGATGCGGGTGCGGACTGCGGGGTGTTGCTCGCCTGGGGCGCTTTCGCGGATACTTTCGACGTAACTAAAGGGCACCATGATGTGCTCGCTGACTATTGCGGCCGTCTGGCGGGTGCGCAAAAACGGCGACACATAGGCGACGTCGATTGGTTTTTCGCTCAACCAGTGGGCAGCCTGGAGCGCTTCAGCCCGACCCGTCGTCGTCAACGGCGGCCCCGGGGGGACGTTGTAGGGAATGGTGGTGGTGCGATCGGGGTGGGCGTGGCGCAGGACGTAGATTTCTTGTACCATAGTGTCATTCCATTTAGTGTGTGCGGTAAAACTATCATACGGATCGCGTCATGCACGCTGTGATGACGCACGTGCGTTGGTATTGTCGCACAAAATCAGGAGCATTCCATGAGTAATCGTTTAGTGGGACGGATCGCTATTGTTACCGGAGCAGGCCGCGGGATTGGCCGCGGCATCGCCCTCGGCTATGCCCGCGAAGGGGCCAAAGTGGCCTTGGTGAGCCGCAACGCCGCAGAATTGCAGGCCTTGGCCGACGAAATCCGTGCCAGTGGTGGCGAAGCGCTGGTCGCCCCCGCCGATGTGCGAGATTCGGCCGCTGTCAATGCCGTGGTGGCACAGGTGGTGGCGCAGTGGGGTGGGGTGGATGCCTTGGTGAATGCCGCCGGCATCCCGATGGCAGTACCCACCACCGAGCTCAGCGACGAAAAATGGCAAATGACGCTGGATATCAACATCAACGGGACGTTCTTTTTTTGTCGGGCCGTCGCGCCCCACATGATTGCCAAAGGGCAGGGCACGATTATCAACATCGGCTCGTTGCATTCGTTCCTGGGCATCCCCATGCGAGCCGCCTATGCCGCCTCCAAAGGGGGCGTGTTGCAATTGACCCGCTCGCTGGCCACCGAATGGGCGCCCCATGGCGTGCGGGTCAACTGTATATCACCAGGCTGGATCCGCACCCCGCTCCAAGACGAAATGGTGCGCCAAGGACGGCTCGACCGCACCCCTATCGTCGCCCGTACCCCCATCCGGCGGATCGGCGAAGTGTCCGATATCGTCGGGCCAGCCATATTTTTGGCCAGCGACGAGTCGGCCTTTATTGTGGGTGAGCAATTAATTGTCGACGGTGGTTGGGGCATCTACGGCTTTTATTAGGCACTAGTACACATGTGTGAGCCAATCAATAAGCAAAACCACGTTATGTCTTGTTTATTGATTGGCTCACGCTGACGAGTCTGGCATGGTCTCGATTCAGATTTCTCAACCAGCCGCTTGCAGTTTAGCCCGCCAACACGTCATTGACGCTATTCCAGCGCACTATCATCCGTTGTACGTATGCTTTGATGACATCACGGGCCATGCGGAAATCAGCAATGTCGCCACTCAGCACCGGATCGGGAATGCTCCAATGGCGGTGCTGGATCCCGCCAAAGTGACGGCTGACCTCGTCACGAGTTACATCGCACACCGAAATCACAAGATCGGGGATTTCGGGTATCTCCGTCACGCGTTTGGCCTGATGCTTGTGAATGTCGATCTGGACTTCGGTCATCACTTCTTTTGTAATTGGGTGGACTTCGCTCGGCTCAAGCCCGGCACTCATCACAAAAATAATATTGTCACTTAAATGCCGCGTCCACGCTTCGGCCATCTGCGAGCGGGCACTATTGCCGCGACAGACAAACAATACCGCATCCGGCAACGATTCACTGGTCGGGCAAATAATATTTGCTGCAATCCCCGCCGTAAATCGTTCGATTGTCCGATGATTCAAGCGATAATAAATCTCGCGAGTATCACACTCCCTACGCCGGCGCAACACCATCCCCGCCTCGGTCAATACCCGCAATTGATACGACACTGCACTGGGCTGTAACTGCATCACTGTAGCGATTTGATTGGCCGTTAAATGCCCCTCACTCAAGGCCGCCAATAATTTGGTGCGCTTGGCATCGGCCAAACAATTGGCAATTTGGGCCATGTCATGCCATGAATATGCATCGCTCATCGCATCACTCCTGTTGCTTTTCATGTCCAAAATAGTACACCGCGCGGTGAAGTAGCGCATATGACGTTTTTTGTACCGCTACCCCCACCACCACAACCATCCATTGTATCTATCCTACCACTAATGATGTAGGAAGCATGAAGTAGGGGCGATTACGCTACGGCGTAAATGCACCACTTGTGGCAACAAGCACAAATCAGTGCGCCGTAGACAATCGCCCGTGAAGCGTGAAGTAGAGACGCAGCCTGCTGCGTCTCCCCAACCCATGACCGGGGCGCCATGTAATCACGCCCCGACGTCGCAATCACGCCCCGACGTCGCAATCACGCCCCGACGTCATGCAATGACGCCCACCATTCAAACAGAATCTCTGCGTTCTCTACGCGCTCTGTGCGAGATAACAAGAATCCACCTGTGTGCCGAGCGAGATAATATGAGATTTTGACAGAAAAATATATTTCAAATATATTTGAAATATATTTAACGCCGATTTCATCATACCCTGTCATACTACCATCAGCCAAAATAAGTGTGATATCACACCCCGCGATAGAAGGAGCACCACATGCGCATCGGGATTAACGGATTTGGTCGCATAGGCCGGTTAGCACTGCGGATTGGGCATGCTATACCCGGCATGCAATGGACCCATATCAACGAGCCCAATGGGGACGACGCCATGTGTGCCTACCTCTTCAATTACGACACGGTACATGGCCGGGCTGCCACCACCGCGACTGCTAGTGCGGATCAACTCCACGTAAGTCCACATACCATGTCAGTTAGCCACTCCAAAACCATCGAACCAGCAGATTGGAGCGATTGCGACATCGTGCTGGAGTGTAGTGGCAAATACCGCACTGCCGACAGCCTGGCGCCGTTTTTTGCGGCCGGAGTCAAACGGGTGATTGTGGCGGCGCCCATCAGCAAAAACGTCCTCAATGTGGTGATGGGGGTCAATCAGCACTTGTATAACCCCGCCAGCGACCGCATCGTGACAGCGGCCTCATGTACCACCAATTGTCTCGCACCCATTGCGCACGTCATCCACCACGGCATCGGGATTCATCACGGCATGATTACCACGTTGCACTGCATGACCAATACCCAGAGTGTAGTAGACAAACCAAGCAAAGATGTACGGCGGGCCCGTTCAGCTTCCCAAAACCTGATTCCCACCAGCACCGGCTCGGCATCAACCATCGGATTGATTATCCCCGCACTCAATGGCAAGCTTGATGGCGTGGCAGTACGGGTGCCCATGTTAGGTGCATCGCTGACCGATTGTGTCTTTGAGCTCAATCGCCCAACTACGATTGCCGAAGTCAATGGTTTGCTACAACAGGCCAGCCAAAGCCCGGCGCTCGAGGGCATTTTGGGGTACGAAACAGCGCCGTTGGTGTCGAGTGATTACCGCAGCGACACCCGCTCGGCCATCGTTGATGCCAGCGCTACTATGGTTACCGCCGGCAGCCAAGTCAAAATTTTGGCGTGGTACGACAACGAAATGGGCTATTCCCATCGTTTGATCGCCCTCGCCCAACATATCGCCCAATTTGAGACCGCCTAACCAATCGCCACACACATACCACCAACCGTGCCAGGAGGCATCATGTCCAACAGCGCCGCCCGCATTTCGATTGCTTATAGCCTGCTGACCCTGTCAGACGGGGCTTTGCGCATGATTGTGTTGTTCCACTATTCCACCCTCGGCTACAACGCCTTGAGCCTCGCCGGAGTATTTGCCATCTACGAGCTGTGTGGGGTGATTGTCAATCTGTTTGGGGGGGTGGTGGCACAGCGGCTGGGCTTGTTGACCACCATGCGCCTCGGGCTGATATTGCAAATCATTACCTTGATTGGGATTGCCATCCCTAGTCAAATCCCTCCCGTGGCCTACCTAATGGTCCTGCAAGGTTTTGCAGGTATCGCCAAAGACCTCACCAAAATCAGCGCCAAAAGTGCCATGACCGCCATGAACGAACAGCAATCGGGACTGTTTGGAGCCATTGCGCTCTTGACTGGCGCCAAAAACACCCTCAAAGGGGTCGGGTTTTTCGTAGGGGGATTATTATTTGTGGTGTTTGGGATGCGCGTCGCCCTTGGTGGGCTGGCGGGAATTGTTGCTATCGGACTGGGACTGACCCTGACCCTCACATCTACCAGTGGCATCGCCAAAATCAAACAATTTGCTGGGATATTTGCGCATAGCGCTGCCGTCAATCGTTTGTCTGTGGCGCGCTTCTTTTTGTTTGGTGCCCGCGATATCTGGCTGGCCATCGCCTTGCCGTTATTTATGGCGAGCGCGCCCGGTTGGGGGTTTTGGCAGTCTGGTGCCGTCATGGCCCTCTATACCATCGGCTACGGGGTCGTGCAAGCCAGCACGCCGCGCATCTTGGCAGGTCAGGCCGCCCCCGACGGGCGCCTGACTGCGTTACTCGCTGGCGCACCACTGTTGGTTTGTCTGGGTAGCGCCGGTTTGGCGTATCAATATGGCGCCAATGTATGGGGGATATTGGCGGCAGTGTGTCTGTTTAGCCTGTTGTTTGCGCTCAACTCAGCCGTGCATTCCTACCTGATTGCTGCCTATGCCGCTCGTGACGCCATCAGCCTCAATATTGGCTTTTATTACAGCGCCAATTCACTGGGGCGCTTGGTGGGAACGTTGCTGTCAGGATGGTGCTATATGCAGTGGGGGATTGTCGGCAGTATGGCCGTGGCCGGCGTGATGTTTATCCCAGCCGCCATCTGTGCCTGGCCATTACCGGCACCCAGCGGGCAGATTGCGGTCGGCGCCAGCGACGAATAAGCCCCCCATTGACCGTCGTCAACAGGGGGCGTACTAGTTACCACGCTAGTCGGGTAATTTATCGGTGTAGGGCATAAATTGTACCAATACCGCCGATATCACATAGCTCAAGCCCGATATGATAATTACCGTGTTGAACGAGCCACTCGCCTGCATGTAGCCACTCAAAATCGCCGACCCCGCCCAGCCCAGCGACCACGTCATGCTACTCATGCTGGTGGCCGTGCCCCGTTGTTTGAGCGGCACTGATTGCATCATCAAGGCCGAAAACAGCGGGAAGGTCAAGCCCACCAACAAACGGTTGATGTCATACGCCACTGACACCACATAAAAACTAGGAATCAACATCACAAACATCAGTGGGGCTGCCATAAAGCGCGACACCGACGTAGCGCGACGAATCCCCAAACGCTTGGCGAGTGGCCCACCCAAAATACTGCCAATTCCCATGGCCAACATCCCAAACGCAATACTCAAGCCCACAATGCTATCACTGGCGCCAAACTGCTGTCGGAAGTAGAGGTTTTGAAACGGCACAAACATTCCACCTGCCACCCCAAAGAAGAAGGATGGTGTGGCAAACAAAAACAATTTATACAGCGGCACACGTTCACCATCGGGCACGACAGTACTCGTAGCAACTGCATCTTTTGCCATGCCGTGCTTGGCTTTTTGGATGCCGATTAGTGGCAACACCGCCAACAAACCAAAGCCACACACGCCAAATAACGCCGTGCGATATGCCGATTCAGAGGTGGCCGACACCCCCAACAGCGATGCAATAAACCCCGGCAACATCCCCGCCAATATACTCCCTACAAAGCCCACCATCGTCGATGCTGCCGCATTGACGCCAAACATCGACGCCCGTTGCTGTGGCTCAATCACCGTGCTCAACAACGGCACCACTGCCGTATACGTCGCCATGTTGGCAGCCCCAATGATAAAATACAAAATATTCATCATTTGCAACGGCGAAATCTCTCCAAATGGCGTGGCAATCGTCACGCCATGCACCATCAACAACACACCCCACCCAATGGCATAGGTCAAAATACCAATATAGAGCATGCGCTGGGCACTAATCCGATCGATAATCATCCCAATGGGGATGCCCAACACCACTCCGGCCATCCGGAATGACGACTGTAATTGCCCCGAAACTAAATTATCATAGCCTAGGCTTTGTAAGTAAAAATTAAACAGCATGTCGGCAATACTAAACGACAAGCCAAATAACATGCCGTGCAACAAGATCCGATACACTGCAGGCGATGCCCCCGCAGTAAATGTCCGCCATTGATTACGCATTGCAATCACAAAAATCACCTCATTGTTCTTAATTCTGCACACCGTTGTGTAGCGGTATTGTACCCGTATTTATGCAACTGTTGGTTGTACCACGCCATATCGTGGGAAACGAATCACCCAATACAGCATCCCCGTCGCCACAAATCCCACCGCACACAACAAAATCGGCCACGTAAATCTGCTGGCCACTTGCAAGCGGCCACTCAGCATCGCCGCCAACGCAAACCCCAGCGACCACATCATCATCGCCATGCTACTTGCCAGACCCCGTTGTACCGGCGCCACCGAGTCCATCAACAACACATCACCAAGCGGGTAGACCATGCTAATCACAAAGCTCAACATGGCATAAACGACGATAAACCAGAGTGCACTCGGCAACAAAATCCCCATTACCAACGACGCACAGACCAGTGTCGTCGCCAAAATAGCACGGCGAATGCCCAAGTGCGCCATAATTACGCCACAGCACATGCCACCCAAGGCCGATGTCAAACTAAACACTGCAATTGTTGCCCCAATTTGACTATCGGGGATGGCATATGTTTGGCGCAAAAATATATTAATAAACGGGACAAACATCCCCGCCGCAAATCCTAAGCTCAACCGCCCGAGGACACGGTAGATCATCGTAGCCAGCGGGACAGGCACCCCTTCACTATGCGTCGTGACTTCAGCGTGATTCGTCGTGGCACTCATAATCCGGCGGTGCATACCAAGCAACGACACCAACCCAATCCCCGTCAAGATGATTACCCCATGTAATGCCACCCGATACGCTTCGGTGGACATCGCATCAATACCCTTAAATTGCGCAATCATACCCGGTAGCATGCCACCGATTAATGCCGTAAAGACACCTGTACCCATGAAAATCGAAAAATTCAACCCGAACAAAAATGGTCGTTGTTCTGGTGTGGTGACCCGAATCAACGATGGGAGTACGGCCACACTTTGGGCCGTAAAAAAGACGCCCGAGAAAAAATAAAACCCACGCAACCACGCCAGATCAGTCACATTTAATATCGCAAACCACACCGCCATGTTGATGACAGCAGCCACTTGTACGGTACGAATCCCGCCAAAGCGATCTACCGCAATTCCCAAGGGAATCGCCAAAGCAAACCCCGCCAAGCGCACAATACTCGCTAACTCACCAGCAACACTATTGTCAAACCCTAAACTTAACAGATAAAAATTAAACAAAATATCTGGCAAGCTCGACGCTAATCCAATGATGAAGGCAAACACCATCAACCGCCATACCAACGGGGAATACTGTGAAAATCGCGACATGCGTATGCCTAGTTCTTTCGGTTCAACGAATAATCCTCATCCATCATAGCCGATTTTGCGGTGTATGGCAGGGGCGACCACTATGGTCATCCCTGCCATACACCGCATCCTCAATCACCAATGAGACCCAAATGGGGACCTCGACTAGTGGCCTTCATCCTTGAATGGAATCAAATAAAACATCACTGCATTCACCGCATACGCTACCGCCGATGCGATAAACACCCAATAAAAGCCGTAATCACGTTGAATAAACCCACTCAAATACGCCGTACCAGCCCAGCCCAATGACCACAGCATGCTACTCAGACTCATGCTCGTGCCCCGTTGCTTCACGGGCACTGATTGCATCACCAACGCATCAGCAAGTGGGAAGGTAATCCCCACCATGATACGACTCAAAAAATACGCCAAACAGGACACCCACAACGACGGTACCAACATCAACAATAGCGTCGGTGCCGACAATAGCCGTGACAATGCAGCGGCGCGGCGCAACCCAAACCGTTTGGCCATGGCACCACCGATGGTGCTGCCAAAGCCCATCGCAAACGCCGATAGCGCCAGAATCATCCCCACCGTCGCATCATCAAGGTTGAACTGCTGGCGATAAAACAAGTTTTGGAACGGGACTACCAATCCACCAGCGACCCCCAATAACAACGACTGCGACGCAAACCCCATAATCCGCATAAACGGAATCGGCGTCTGATCCATGGTCGCAACCGGCATGCGGCCATCGCTTTGTTGTTTGGCCACCGCCGCATGCACACCGAGCAATGGCAACACGGCAATCAAACCGATAATCGTTACACTAAACAACGCCACCCGGTAAGCCAAGGCGTCAGTCGCCCCGACCCCCAGCAATGGTGCAATCAAGCCTGGCAAGGCTCCACCAAACAACGACCCCACAAATCCTACCGCTACCGTGGCTCCTGCATTGATACCAAACAACGTCGCCCGTTGCTTGGGTTCAATCACACTACTCAACAACGGCACAATTGCGGTATAGGTGGCGATATTGGCTGCCCCAATCAAAAAATAGACCGGCGCAATAATCCGAATATCAGTCCACGTCAACAACACTGCCCATCCGATCGCATAGCTACTAATCCCAAAATAGAGCATTTTGAGCGCACCACGCCGGTCAATCAACATCCCCAAGGGTATACCAAAGACAAACCCCGCTATTCTAAACAGTGAATTCATCTGTCCGGCTACTTCATTGCCGTAGCCGAGACTATCTAAATAAAAATTAAACAACACATCCGATACACTCGCCGCTAACCCAAACAGCAAACTATGTGCCAGAATGCGCACTACCGCCGGTGATGACTCCCGAAAAAACGCCGACACGCGTGTCATTGCAATCAACATACACCCCCTATAAAACCATTTGGCGCTCATATTGTACCATGTGGCACTTTTTTACGCCCTGTTCATCTGTTTATCACACAACAATAGCACTCCATTGATGTCACTAAATTATGATATTGTGATAACAATCGCCGCTTTGTATCACGAGTATTCATGCGTATTGCACTTTTTACCGAAACGTTTCTGCCCAAAGTCGACGGCGTCGTCACTATCACCCTGCAAATGCTCCGCCATCTCCGTGCCCACGGTCACGAAGTCATCATCTTTGCACCACCACATGCCCCCAACGAAGCGCTCGGGTATAACGTATTCCCCTCTTGGGGACCGCGGTTTCCCTTGTATCGTGAACTCTACTGCAACCTACCAACCCCTGCGGGTATCCGCGCAATTATCGATTTTCAACCCGAAATCATCCATGTCATGAACCCGACCTTTATCGGCACCGCCGGCGTGATGATGGCCAAAATAGGCAACGTGCCCCTCATTGCCTCCGTGCATATGGACATTCCTCATTATGTCACGCAGTACGCCGGCGCCTGGGGATTACCCATCGCCTGGGCTTTCTTTCGAATGTGGCATAACTGCGCCTTACTCACCCTCGCCCCCTCACACCACGCCTTGGCCCAAATCACTGCCGGTGGCATCAAGCGTGGTCAGCATTGGCGCCGTGGTATCGATCTCGAGCGCTTCCGCACCACACCACGCAACCACGCCATGCGCGCACGCCTCAGCAACGGCCATCCCGATGAGCTCGTCGCTCTGTATGTGGGGCGTTTATCGCGTGAAAAAAACATCGCCACCCTCATCCCGCTCACCCAAATGCCCGGTCTGCGCCTAGCACTCGTCGGTGGCGGACCCGAATCAGCCATCGCCCATACCCAATTCGCCCACACCGATGCCCACTTTACCGGCATCCTGCAAGGTGAAGCGTTGATAGACGCCTACAACGCCGCCGACATTTTTATCTTCCCTTCGCAAAGCGAGACCTTTGGACTGGCCCCCGTCGAAGCGATGGCCTGTGGCTTACCCGTGGTGGCCCCCTTCGTGGGGGGGCTCCAAGAAACGCTACGCCATGGCGAAAATAGCCTGGTCTATGACCCTAACCAACCAGACACACTCGTCAATGCCGTGACGCTCCTGCGTGACAACCCTGAATTACGCCAGACCATCAGCCAAAACGCCATTGCCTATGCAGCACAGCAGAGTTGGCAAGCCTCGATGGATCAACTCATTACCGTATATGCCCAGCATCTACGCCCATAAATGGGCTACAATGACCAAATCAGCCCTAGTTACCCGAAAAGAGCCCGCGTGCACATCACCAATGCCGTCATCATCGTCACCGGCGCGAGTGCCGGCATCGGCCAGGCCTGTGCCACTGCACTCGCCCAGCACGGCGCCCATGTCATCTGTGTGGCTCGCCGTCACGAGCGCTTGCTGGCACTACAACACACCCTGCCCGGTCAGCACGCCATTTACGCCGGCGACATCAGCGACCCAGCCACCATGCCAGCAGTCGTGGCGCTAGCCCTCGCTCAATTTGGGCGCCTCGACGCCATCATCTGCAACGCCGGCGTCGGACTGAGTATGCCGGTGGCTCAGTTGCAGTGGGACGACGTGGTGCGCTGTATGAATGTCAATGTAGGTGGCGTATTGGCCGGTATTCAGGCCGTATTACCGCATTTTATGGCAAAAAAATCAGGGGCAATTGTGGTGATTTCATCAGTAGTAGGTGTCCATGCATTGCCCTACAGCGGCGGTTATGCCGCCAGCAAAGGGGCACTCGAACGACTGTGTGATGCCTTGCGCATCGAATTACGTGGCAGCGATGTCAAACTCACCGTCGTGCGTCCTGGCACCGTCCAAAGCGAATTTTTCAGCCAGCGCATGGGGGCAAACCACGAAGTGCGGCGCACCCGTACACTAGGCATCCCCGCCAGCCAAGTCGCCACACAGATAATTACCGCGCTCAGGCACCATCCTCGGGTTGTGTACACGCGCTGGCAAGATAGGCTGTTGTTGTGGGGCAGTGCCTGCTTCCCCACCCTCGCCGACCGCGTGTTGGCCCGTATGATTGGGTGGCAGGACGATGATTCTACCAGTTCCCACTAGTTTTTTGGCAAAAAACTCCCGCGCATTGTGCATAGCGCTGGTCAAGTACACAACCACGCCCCGTAACGCAGACTGCGTTACGGGGCGTAATCGATCAACACTAGCGCGACGCGCGCAACAACGCCAACAAGCGCGCGACCTCGTCGGCAGCGATGCTACCATCGCCACACAACGATTCGTGGGCACACCGCTCTGCCAAGGCAGTACTCACACTCGTCACCGCAGCGCGCACTGCAGCCAGTTGTGTAATCACGTCGTGACAATCGCGCCCATCACTGAGCATGCGTTGCACGCCGCGAATTTGGCCTTCGATGCGATTGAGACGCGTCACCACATCGGCGCGGGCATCATCGCTCAGCTGAAATGAATAATCAGCCACGCCGCCACCTCGATTAGGAATTGGCAATGGTTTCAAAATCGCGCTTGAGCTCTGATTTGGGTTTGACGCCAATCACGCGTTGCACTTCTTTGCCACCCTTAAAGAAAATCATCGTTGGAATTGCTTGCACACCAAATTGAGCGGCATACTTTGATGATTCGTCGGTGTTGACTTTGATTACTTGGACTTTGCCCGTGTATTCGCCGGCCAATTCTTCGAGAATGGGGGCGACTGCCCGACAAGGACCACACCATGGTGCCCAAAAATCCACCAAAACCGGCGTATCTGATTGCAATACTTTCGCATCGAACTCGGCATCACTAATGTTGACGACGTTACCCATTTGCATTACTCCATTTCATTCATTCTATATACCCCCCGGGGGTACATACATTGTAGTATAATGAGGTATCGGTTGTCAAGATATGTGGGTAGTGCGGTACACATGCATGTTACGGATTTTGCAAATGCGTTTGACATCAGCCACGACAATCGGTATACTAAACGTTGGTAATTTAATCCACTATTTTGGGTGGATTTAGTCATTTGAAGTTGCGGCGCCAACGGTTTTGCCGTTGGGAAATGCAGCGGCAAGGGAGAAGACGTTGTACGCCATCATACGAGATCGCGGTATGCAATACCGCGTACAAGAGGGGCAAGTGCTCGACATTGCCCTGCAGAGTGAAGCCGTAGCCGGCAGTGAAATTGTATTGAACGAAGTATTGCTGGTCGGTGGTGAGCAGACGGTTGTCGGAGCACCATTAGTGGCAGGCGCTCAGGTAACGCTCAAAGTTGTCGGGCTTGTCCAAGACGACAAAATCGTCGTATTTCGTTACAAAAGCAAGAAGCGCTATCGCCGACGCACGGGACATCGCCAAGATTTGACTCGGGTGCAAGTCACCAAGATCGAAGTAGGCATGGCTGTCACCGACGTAGTCGACGTAGTCGAAGAAGCCAAACCAGCCAAGAAGAGCCGCGCTAAGGCAGCCGCCAGCGCGTAAGCAGTGCGCACTTAAAGGAGTATGTCGTCATGGCACATAAGAAGGGTGTTGGTAGTTCACGCAACGGTCGTGACAGCAATCCAAAGATGTTGGGCGTGAAGCGTTTCGGTGGCGAAACCGTCGGTGCTGGTGAAGTATTGATTCGCCAAAACGGCACCAAATTCAAGCCAGGCGAAAACGTCGGCTTGGGTCGTGATTACACCATCTACGCAATGATCCCAGGCAAAGTGGTGTTTGAGCAATATAGCCGCACCCAGAAACAAATCAGCGTGTACGCCATTGAGGCCGCACAGTAAGGAGCATACGGTGAAGCAGGGAATTCATCCAAAAACCCACCATACAGTATATACATGTGCTGGTTGTGGGAGCACTTGGCCAACCGTATCGACCAAAGAATCGTTGCGCCTTGATGTTTGTTCGAAATGTCACCCGTTTTATACGGGCGAGCAACGCTTGCTCGACACTGCTGGTCAAGTAGATCGCTTCATGAAGCGGTTGAAGATTAGCCAAGATCAACAAGCCGAAGCAGCCAAACGGACCGAAAAGAAGAATTAACCCCATGTTGGGTTGATGTTGACGCCGTGGCGCAGTGTGCACCACGGCGCTTCGTTTGCGGTGCAGTGTGCAATACGCACAGCACAATACGCCCCTTGATATGCACGTGCATACCAAGGGGCGTATTGTGCTGGTAGTTATACCAACCCAGAATAACGCACGGCAAACACAATCATGAGGAGTAATGAACCCCAAATCGCAATCCGACGTAAGTCATGAGAAATAATTTGGTATTCAGCAGTGTAATCAATCGAATCAGCGACATTACGAGCTAACACCCGGCGTGTGGTGCGCACGACACGGGGAGCTTCAACAACATCAGCCACTACAACATTGCGCTCAGGAGCGTCATTATTGGGCGCTTCGGCGCGGTCTGTCATTGGCACATTACGTGCATTCAGACGGCGGCGATCAGCGCGTGAAGGTCGTGCCATGCTGGACTCCGTCACTCACAGTATGCAAATTCTGCACTCTTGGCGTATTATAGCATACAGAATAAAAATGCACATACACTATTTTATGACCACCTAAAGGATTATCGATGCCAAACCGGAATACGTTCACCGCATACCTGATTGCGGTTGTGGCAAGCATCATACTGTTTGGCGGTATGTCGCTCATCCCCACCCATCATCGCATTGATGTGGGGGGCTACGACAGCGCCTATGTGCAAGGTTTCTTTGATCAACAAGCAATCCCACCAGAATTTGCCCAATCAGGCACGGCCCGCTGGAGTGGTAGCGCTGCCGCTATCATCATCCCCCAACTAGGCCTGCCAACTCAATTTAGCATCACCCTGGTTGCCCCTACCCCCAAACAATTAACCCTGCGCGCCAACAATGACACCACCATCAGTAGCACTGCAGTCACCACACAGTGGCAACGCATTTCGGGGACGATCAACGGCGGGCAAACCAAACCCTTCTCCGTGTTTATCACATTCGCTGCGCCAACTGCCCCTTGGCAAAAAGGTGACCTGCGTCAAGTGGGCGTGTTGGTTGATAGCATTGATGTCTGGACACCGTGGTTTGCCTTGCCCTACCCCGCCCAAATAATATGGGTCGGCTTACTTAGTCTACTCTTGGGTATATGGACCAAACCACTTTTAACCCGCAAATATTGGTATATCACCACGATAATTTCACCCGCCGTACTCGCAGCCATTACCTGGCGCTGGCAATTACCCTACCCCTATCCCATCCCGAGTAGTTTGGCTTATGCGTGTGCATTGCTTACCGGACTTATCGTGCTGCGCCAATGGCCAATTATCATCCAACGCTGGCCATGGTGGAGCGACGTCGTGGTGGGGATTGGCATAAGTTGGTGGTGGGGAACATTGATTTGGGCCCAACAGACACATGTCACGTTAGCGGTACCTGGTGTCGAAAAAGACTTCCGCTCGTTTGTCACGCGTAGCGATACCCTCGCCCATGTATTCCAAGCCGACCCCTTTTACAATTTTGGCTACCCATTGATTTTGTGGGCTATCCAACAGCTGACCCATGCTAGCGCATTTGATGCCGCCCGCTGGTGGGCAGTCGTAGTCGCCGGACTCGCACTCCTCAGTAGTTGGTGGCTGGCGCGCACACTGGTTGGGCGGGGTTGGGATGCGCTGTTGGTGCTGTGTGTGGCAGGGAGTGGGCTATTTGTGCAATACAGCCTGCTCCTCGGCAGCGACATGACCTTCACCTGGTTATGCACATTGACCATTGCCTTCATCATCTATGCACCACAGCGTACACAATGGTGGTGGCTCGGGGCTGGACTCAGCGCCGGCGCCGCCTACCTCGTCCGCCACACCGGACTCGTGCTTTGCCTGACCTGCCTAATCTGGATGATTTACCAACAGCGCCACGCCACACTCACATGGCGGCAGATTGGGCTTTTTTGTGGGGGATTGTTGGTGATTGCGTTACCACAGTTATGGGTGAATTTCCGTGATACGGGCGGATTGTTGTTTAATTATCAAGCCAAAAATAGTTGGTTGGCCGTCTACGGCAATTTGGATTGGGGGCGCTGGGGCGACGTGCCTGATTCAATTTCACTGACCACTGTCATCCTCAACAATCCGAGCCAATTTATCATCTCTTGGTGGCAAAACGTCAGCAACGTCATCGGCAGTGGCGCCACCAATGCCGAATTCGAACGTGCTATCTGGCAGCGCCTGCTCAGTGTGCCAGCAAACTGGGCCAGTATCGCCGGCATCGTGGCAATGATCCCCGTAGTGTGGCAACGCCAACTTGGCCGCAATGGTATGTTATTGTTGCTGTGGGCAGGGTTGTTTGTGGCAATTTCGGCGATTGCTTTTATTTTGCCACGCTTCTTGTTGCCACTAGTGATTGTAGCGGCCTATACCGCCACCTGGGTGATGCAACGTTATCATCTAGGGGTCAGCCTAGGCTGGCGGGCAGTGATGCTCGCCGCTGTGTGTATTTGGCAACTCACGAGTATTACTACGACCATCCAAACCACCCTCAGCCAACAACCAGCCGATGAACAAGCTGTGTTGCAATATCTCGTTGGTGCGCATTCCACCGCCCGGCTCGCGTTTGCAGTCCCCAGTGAAAGCCCGATTGGTAAATATTCGGCCTTGTCGCAACAACGGGTCCACCGCACCACCATTGCATTGGTCGATATGCCTGCATTATGTCAGAGTCGGCCAGATTTGGTGGTATGGTCGACGGAACTCCAAGCCCCCCCCCGCTACCCGATTGAATGGCAAAGTGGACGATATATCGTGTTTGCTGGCGCATTGTGTGATTCCATCCACTGATATCATTGCTGACAATAGCGCCAAGAATGAATTTGGTATAATGCAGGCAGTAATGCGTTCGCGCAGTTTTTGTGATGGTACAAACCGCAAGGGGGTTGCATGTCAGAGCCACAACGTTGGCCGTTTACGATTAGTGTGGTTATCCCAGCCCACAACGAAACCCACACTATTGCCGAAGTAGTCCGCGGTGTAGCCCACGTCGTGCCCGATGCCGAAATCATCGTGGTCGACGATGCCTCGAGCGACGATACCGCTAGCAAAGCCGAACAGGCCGGCGCCACCGTCATCCGTCGTCCACACAATGTGGGCAATGGTGCGGGTGTCAAAACTGGGGTACGGGCAGCGCATGGCGAAGTAGTCGTTATCCTTGATGCCGACGGCCAACATAACCCCGCCGATATGCCCAAATTACTCCAATATATTGGCCCTTACGACATGGTGATTGGTGAGCGCAACCGGGCTGGGCAACAAAACACCACTCGCTGGTTGGGTAATACCATCCTCAACCGGTTAGGCAGTTTTTTGATCGAAATGGATATGCGCGACTTGACGTCGGGCTACCGTGCGATGCGCCGCGACGTGATGATTGAGTTCCTGCACTTGCTCCCCAACAAAATGTCGTGGCCCACCACCAGTGCCTTGGCGTTTGCCAAAGCAGGCTATCACATCCGCTTTGAACCGATTCCCGTCGCACCCCGTCGCACCGGTCACAGCGCCCAAAAGCTCTTGCGTAATGGATTCCGGTTTACGGGGATTATTTTGCGCATCACCACCTTGTTTGCCCCGATGCGTATTTTTTTCCCCGTATCACTCACGATGAACATCTTGAGCCTTGTGTCGTTCTTGCTGAGCTATTTTGTGACCGATATCGGGCGCTTACGCATCCCCAATTCGGCAGTCGCGTTATTTGTGGGTGGTGTGGTTATTTTCATGTTTGGGTTATTGGCTGAACAAATCGCCGGTTTGCGCTTCCAACGCCGCGACCATCTGGAGAAACGCTAATGCGGCGCACGATTATCCGCTGGGGTTTACGCCTGATTGGGCCACTTTTGTTTGTGCTGTTTTTGTGGCGCACCGATTTACAGGTATTGGGGGCAGCCCTGACGAACGTCAATTGGTGGCCGGTGGCAATCTCGTTAGCGTTGATGCCTATTTTTATCGTCATCAAAGCCTGGCGCTGGCAAATCATCATGCGTGAATTGGGATTACAGCCACCCTCCATCTGGATACTCTGTCGCATCTACACCGTCGGCTTGTTTTTGGGGGGCACAACACCCGGCCAAAGCGGTGATTTCGCGAAAGCGCTGTATGTGCGCAACGCCCAAAATCCCATGCCTAGCCTGCTGTTTAGTATTTTTGTGGAGCGGTTGTGTGACGTAGCCGCCATGGCAGTACTGGCATTTGTGGGCTTAGCCGCCTTGGCCGATAGCCTCGATGCGAGTAGTAAGGCGAGCATCCAACAGGTGACGATCTTGGTGGCCGTAGTTATTTTTGCCATGTTGCCCGCCTTGTTGATTCGTCGTAGTCGTAATTGGGGATTTAGCCTAGTCCGCATTATCGTGCCTACGCGCTGGAAAGCACGATTCGACAGCATCATCCAGCAATTCGACACCCTCGACATTGGTGGACGGGCCGCAATTGCGCTCGTCATCACCACCTGCGGATCGGCCCTGTCGACTGCCATCCGGATTGCCTTGTTGTTTACCGCCATGGATTTGACCCGCATCCCACTGGCAGCCGTGCTTGGGTCAACCGGACAAATCTCATTGTTACAAGCCTTGCCCATCAGCGTATCGGGACTCGGTATCCGCGAAGTGGTGCTAATCGGACTGCTCAATGCGTATGGTTACGCGAGTGCCTATGCCATCGCCTTAGCAGGGTTGTTTTTGATTATTAATGTCGAGCATATATTAGTCGGATTTGCGGTATCGTTGCGCTACCCCATTCCCAGTGAGGCTACCCCCAATGGCTAGAATGTCGGTGCTGATAATCATCATTATGGCAAGTTGCATCTTGGCAGCCTGTAGCCAAGCAGTGCAATACCAGGCCAGCCAAGCCAACATCAGTGTGACCGTACAAATGGCGAATGCGCCCCAAGTCAATCAATCGCAGCCCCTCACGCTGACATTCCTGAGCAACAACGCACCGCTCAGCGTGCAAAATGTGGTCTGTGACGCGCAAATGGTCGGGATGACGATGGGGAGCAATCGCCCCATGGCAGACGCCAAGCCCGACGGCAGTCATGTCTGCAATCTGTTGTTTACCATGGATGGCGAATGGATGTTAATTGTTACGGGGAAGGCCGATAATCAGCCAATTCGTTTGGTCATTCCAAAAATCATCGTCGCCAAATAGTCAGCATGTTGTTTTTTTGTAAAAATATTCCTGGTGCAAAAAACCGGTGTCGGGCAATGCCCGGCACCGCTCCTGTTTACCGAGATTGATTAATCACCAAAGGCGATGCCGATACCTTTGGCAGTACGGACTAAGTCGCTATGGGGACGAATAGTTTTGAGGTGGCTAACGGCTTCGGCCATCGGCACGGTGGTAATGTCTTGGGCGCTGAGTGCGACCATTTCGCCAGTAATCCCGTCGTGCAAGGCCCGTACGGCTGCCGCCCCAAAGCGGGTCGACAAAATGCGGTCGTAGGGAGTGGGGGTGCCACCACGTTGCAAATGACCGAGCACCACACAGCGTGATTCTTTGCCGGTGAGGGCTTGGATTTGCTCCGCCACCATTTGGCCGACACCACCGAGCCGCCCGTCACCTGAATAAATAGGCTTGGCCCCTTTGGGGAAAGCCCCTTCGGCGACCACCACAATGCTCGATGTCAAACCGGCATGTTCGCGGTTGGTGACATGCTCGGCAATCAAATTGATATCAAACGGAATTTCGGGGACCAAAATAACATCTGCCCCACCCGAAATACCGCAGTGCAAAGCAATCCAGCCAGCATGCCGTCCCATTACTTCGAGTACCATCACACGATTGTGGCTGGCAGCGGTGGTTTGCAGGCGATCGAGGGCTTCGGAGGCGACTTGGAGTGCGGTATCAAAACCGAAGGTGCGGTCGGTACCGGCCAAATCATTGTCGATGGTTTTGGGCACGCCAATTACGGGTGCACCCATATTGCTGAGCTCCATGGCAATGGTTTGGGTACCTTCGCCACCAATGGTAATCAAGCCAGCTAGGCCCATTTGCATGATGTTGGTATAGGCCTCGAGATAGGGGTCATCGATGGTACCAACTACGCGCGGACCACTGAAGTGGCCGCGATTGGTTGAGCGCAGGATGGTGCCACCACGTGATAACAAATCGCGCACATCGACATCGGTCAAGATACGGTAGCGGGGGGTGGCGAGCAGGCCTTCGAAGCCATCTTCGATGCCGAGCATTTCGTAGCCGAGGGATTCGCCCATTTTGACGGCGGCGCGGATGACCGCATTGAGACCAGGGGCATCGCCACCGCTGGTAAGCATGGCAATGCGGCGTTTTTTGGTAGGCATAGAAGTCCCTTTCTTGGCACGTGTCATCATCAAATATTTCACAATTGGCGACACTGCCAAGTGGGCATACGTAGCCGCATGACGCAAGTTGCGCCGATTATACCGACATTAGTGGTTTTGCGCAAGCCAATTTGCCACAGCGGCAATGTCAGGCATTTCGTGCCACGTACGCTCGGCTGCCGGCACATCGACATGCTCGTGTTGCCAGGTCAAATGGTAGGGCACATGGATGGCGTGGACACCGAGTGCCACTACCGGCAAAATATCTGAGCGCAACGAATTGCCAATCATCACGAATTCGCTGGGATTGATGTCATGGCGGCGCAAAATATTGGCATAGGTGGAGCTAGTTTTTTCGCTGACGACTTCGATGTGCCGGAAGTAATCAGCTAATCCAGAGCGAGCGATTTTGGCTTCTTGGTCGAACAAATCGCCTTTAGTGATGAGCATCAAACGATACGACTGTGCGAGTTGGGGGATGAGTGCTGCCACCTGTGGCAATAAAATGAGTGGGGCATGCACCATCTCGCGGGCGAGATCGATGATTTGGGCGATTTCGTGGCCGGTGACGGCGCCATCGCTAATCTGGATGGCGGTTTCGATCATTGACAGGGTGAAGCCTTTGATGCCATAGCCGAAGTAGGCTAGGTTGCGTTGCTCGGTGGCATGGAGCTCTTGGGCATCCCAATCGTGGCGGTAGGGGGCGAGGAGCGCCATGTAGCGGGTTTGGGCGGCGACGAACAAGTCTTCGTTGGCCCAGAGGGTATCGTCGGCATCAAATGCCACAGTAGTGATGTGGTGTTTCATGGAGATATTTTAGCGCAAACAATCCGATTTGCAAACCACGAATGTCTGCGCACGGGGCTACGGGGGGAATCTGTGCTGGAGCTTATTCACCGCTGTAGCCGGATATTTTTTTACAAAAAAGAAAAAACAAAACCACAATCATGCAAAATGAAACTCGATTCCTTTGTGACGTCCACATTTGTGACGTGTTGACGTGATATCGTAAGTATAAGGGCGATTTTTCTGCCAAAAGAGGTTAATTATGCGTACAAAATCATGGTTGCGGACGGTACTCACATTCGTGTTACTTGTGGGGATGTACTTTCCCACGGCAACGATTAGTCAGGCATCGTCAGGGTCGTCGGTCCCATTGTTTGACACCACGGTCACCAGCACGCGCTTTGTGGATGTAGTGGTAGGCGACAATCACACCTGTGGCTTGCGAGCCAACGGCACAGTGATGTGCTGGGGCTACAACGGCGAAGGACAATTGGGGATTAATGATATACTCACGCGCTATAGTCTTTATCCCATCGAGGTGACTGGGTTGAGCGGTGTCACCGCCATCGCAGCTGCAGGTAACCAGACATGCGTCATCAAACGCGATGCCAGTATGGCCTGTTGGGGGTATGGATATCATGGCAACAACGTTAACCTTGAATCACGCTGGGCACCGACGACGGTTACAGGTATGCGCGATATTGTCAGTATTGCCGTCACCAACCTCGGTATCTGCGCCAAAAACACTACTGGCTATCTAATGTGCTGGGGATACAATGCGAGATACGACGATTTTTGGTTACCGACACCGAGTAACGGCTCAGGTGGCACCTACTCACCACGTATCGTAGCGACCACTGATGTAGGCGCATTTGCCATCCGGAACGTCAATTACGACACCTACAGTCGGCGCATCTGCTGGATTCGCTTTGACGGTCGACTGACCTGCATTGGTGCGAACAGCGATGGTGGACTGGGAATCGGCTTTAGTTCAGCATATAGCCACAACGGATTTTCGGTGCTTGGGCTGGGTAATTACGTTGCCAAATTTGCCGTCAGCGCCCAAGGGGGCTGTGCGATTTTGACCGATCAAACGGTAAGTTGTTGGGGCGGCACGTTTGGTGTACCGGCCACAAATTATCCTGTGCCTGAACCAATGGTAGACGTCTATGGTTCTACTGCCAATCGCCACTACTTTAAGGGTATATCAGGCAAAGTCTATGGCGTAGGCGATAATCTCAACGGGGTATTGGGCGTCAATAGTGTAATTAATCCATGGAACATTCTTACCGAAATGCCCGAGCTGTTTGAGGCGACACGTATCGCCAGCGCCGGTGTCGGTTCGAGTCAACATGGCTGTGCGGTACTGCCCAGTGGACGCATCCGCTGTTGGGGCCAAAACCCGTGGGGGCAATTGGGCAACGGGAGCCAAAGTGGCTCGTATGTGCCCATCAATATCGCCCTGCCAGGCGAACCAGTGGTGAGTAGTATTACCACGACCGAAGATACATTGAGTGACGTCATAAAGATTCAACGCCATCCCGAGGATGGTCTCGAAACGGCCTACATGCGGATTACGCGGGTGGTGGGTGGTCGGCTGTTCAAAGCTGATGGCACCACTGCCGTCGCTGCAGGTAGCTATTTGCCGGTGAGTGAAACCGAGCGGGGCTTACGATTCTTGCCAGATGCCAACCTCAACGGCATCGGTGCCGGTGCGGTGGCGGTACAAGCCTCGACCAAAGCCAATATCACGGGGGTCAGCCCGACGGTGGTGACAGCCACGATCAATATTACGGCGATGGCTGACCCGCCCATCATCAGCAACGCCGCAACAACCGAAGACACCCAGTCATACGACGGCTTGGTGATTACGCGCAACCCGGTGGATGGTAACGAAGTCACCCATGTCATCGTTAGTAATTATAGTGGGGGCCAACTCTATATGCCCAATGGCACCACTCCGATCGTTGCCGGGAGTGTGATTGATTTGGTGACGGCCGGTCAAGGCTTGCGCTTTACGCCAAACAGCAACAGCGTGACGACCGGGAGTGTGAGTGTGCGGGCTGCCACATCGGCCATTGGTGACGGCGCCAGTGCGGTTGGCACGGCGACGATTACGATTACGCCCGTCCCCGATGGTGCGCCGGTGATTACGGGCACCACCACCAAAGAAGACGAATTGAGTCGGGCAGACATTGTGATTACCCGCAATGCCGTCGATGGCGACGAAATCCGCTACTTCCGGGTCATCACCAATGCCCCCGGCCGGATCTATCTGACCGACGGCGTCACCCCTGTCCTCAATGGCGGCTTTATCACGGCCAGTGCGGCCAGTGCCGGCTTGCGCTTCCGCCCCAATCCCAATATTTATGGCAACTATGTATTCCAAACCCAGGCGGCTACATCACCGACGGTCGAAGGGATTGGCGGCGACGTGGCGAGCGCGCCGATCATCATCACGCCAGTCGCCGATACTCCACGCATCAGCACCACCAGTGTCGACGAAGGCACACAATCGAGCAGTGGGCTAGTGGTATTGCCCAACAGCAACGATGGTGCTGAGGTCAGTCATTACCGGATTGCCGCGATTATCGGTGGGACGTTGTATCTGCGCGACGGCGTCACCACACTGAATGTCGGGCAATACATCACCGCCGCCCAAGGGGCCGAGGGATTGCGCTTTACGCCACCACTGTCAGCCATGGGCAATGGGCAAGTGGACGTGCAAGCAGCGATTGGGGCCAACCCACTCTATACCACCAACACCCGGGCGATTGCGTATGTCACTGTCAACGACAAAACTTCACCATCATTGTTGTTGCCCTACGACATGATTTTAGACGCCTACTACGATAGTGGCGCAGCGGTCAGCTTTAGTGTGACGGCTAGTGACTTGCGGGACGGCGATGTGACGGTGACCTGTGACAAAAACAGCGGTATCATGTTGCCGGTAGGCGTACATACGATTACCTGCTCGGCCACGGATCGCAGTGGCAATACGGCCAGCGAAGGATTTACGGTTATCATCCAAAAAGTGGTACCGGCGGTGCAGCTCAGTAGTGTCGATACCGTATCGGGACATGATGTGCCATTGCGCTGGAGCTTGGCGACCCCAATTAACCAAACCTACAAATACGAAGTACAACGGCGCGCAATGCCTAGTGGTGAGTGGATGACGGTGGTACGCGAATTAACCGCACGCGACACCACGATTCGCACGATTGGTGAACTCAACTATGCCTTCCGGGTACGGGCCTATCTCAACGATAGTACGGTGGGGCCATGGTCGAATGTGGTCAACACGACTATCGACGAAACACCCCCACAAATCCAAGCCTGGATGAATCGTGGCGTCAGCTCGGCCCGCAGTGCCGAAGTCACTACGTCGAACCGGGTGCGCCTCAGTATGCAAACCGGCGGCGGCGACCCAGCCGTGATGTGGCGCTGGAGCGAAGATGGGATTAGCTTTAGTGGGTGGCAAAACTACGCTACCCGCAGTGACATCGTGCTCAGTGCCGGCGATGGCTACAAAGAAGTCCGTATCGAAGCCCGTGACCGGGTAGGGAATGTGGCCACCACCTTCACAGGGATTATCGTCAATACCACCATCCCAAACATGTATGGCATCCAAATCAACAACGGTGATGAGTTTACCTCCATCAACAATGTTAATTTGGCGTTGAGTATCCCGCTCAATACGGTGCCACCAATTGCCGAAATGCAATTTAGCACCAGTGGAATATTTGGCAGTCAAGCATGGGAGCCATTGGCCCTAGGGCGGGCCTGGACGTTTGAGAGCGTCGATAGTACGCTATACCGCATCTATGTCCGCTTCCGGAACGTCGACGGGTCAATTACTCAGATTAGCCAAGACGACATCATGGTTGACCGCACGGCACCATCGGCAGTCTTGAGTGTACGTAGTAATACCAATGGTAAGGTACTCGTGAATGTCGTAGCGAGCGATCGCCCCAGCACTAGTAGCACGAATGGGTCGGGCATCACGGCGATGCAAATCGCCACGGCGAGTAATTTTGCCCAGACAGCATGGCAAAGCTTTAGCGCACAGACCACAGTAGACATTGGCACGCGCAGTATGGCAGCGAACGCAATCTATGCCCGCTTTAAAGACAAAGCCGGCAATGTAAGCCAGATTAGTTGTATCACCAGCACGGCAGCCAAATGTACCGCCGATCAAAACCAGGCCAGCAACGCCCTACCCGAGATTACGCTTAATCATCAATACCGGATAGATGCCGGTGCCATGGTTGCACTTGATGAACAGGTGATTCAGGCCCAAGATGCCGAAACACCGCTCAATCAACTGGTGTTCACATTACAATCAGAGCCAGTTAATGGTTGGTTGATGTATGGTGGCACTCGCATGAGCAACGGCACACGCTTCAGCTATGCGGATATCGTGCGCAAACGGATTATCTATCGCCAAAACGGTACGACCCAAGAACACGACCGCATCATCATCCAAGCCAGTGATGGCACCGATAACTCAATCCCGGCGACCATTTGGTTCTTGCTTAATGGGGTAGCAGATCCAGAACCCACCCCCAGTTTGACCCCCAGTGCCACCGCCATCCCCAGTGCGACGAGTACGGCGACGCCGACCATTACGCTGACCCCGAGTCGCACGGCTACAGTAACCAAAACAGCAACGCGCACGCGGACTGCGACCAGCACTCGTTCGACGACACGCACACCGAGCCCAAGCCGCACCATGAACCCAAGCCGCACCATGGTAGTAAAATCGAGTAGTCCTAAACACCCATAATACGGTCGTAATCCTTACAGTACGTTAACAACACATGCTATCGACTACGTAAAAGTAGTCGATAGCATGTGTGTATGCATGTGTGTGGGCATAAATGTCGTCCTAAAAATACGGTATGAGTTGACAATACCTACGCCAATTAAGAGTGGCATAAAAATGGCTTTTCCTGTATAGTTTTGGTATATTACCTCCAAAAACTAAGGAAAAGCCATGGATATATTCGCACTGTTTCGCTCCTTTTGTCAAGTCCATTCTGCCACTACGCTCCGTCAGCTGAGTGTCATCATTGCCGGCGCACTTTGTGCACCCCACACCATCACCATGCGCAATATTGCC
>JBBAWW010000007.1:0-60473 GCA_040397035.1 Roseiflexaceae bacterium
ATCGGTGGCTATCATGTACAAATGGCTCCGTGCCCGCTGCGTCCGCTGTGCGAGACATAAGGAATAATCCATTGTCATGATTCTAATGCCATAAAACCTGTGTCTTATTGTAGTGGTTATTTTGCTACTTGACATCCTGCAAAAAACCGCTACAATATCAATTCGGTAGACATTTACCAAGACATTCTTGCCTCCGGCGATACGGACGAATTCACGTCACGATATCGAGTGTTTCCAAGTCACCATCAGCGTGATTTGCGCAAATCCCGAGCAGGCTTTCGTGGGGGTATATGGACGCAAACGCATACAAACTAATGGGTGGCTATGTTGATCTAGCGCCTGTCGTAGGTGTGCCTTGCGGTATGGTTCCCACGCCGCGCAATTATTCCACGCGCATATTCCTACACAGTCCTAGATGACAGACTAACAATCTCTGTGCAACATAGACACCCAGACGTCGCAGACGGCTTGGTTTTTTTGTGTGTATCAGAGGAGGGACCGCATGTTCGTACAGTGGCTCAAAGCGCAATTGCGCCCGTCACGTGCGTCATCAACCGAATGGCTCGCGAGTCGGCGTGCAAGTTTGGTGGTGGTGCGAATTCGTCAGCGTGGGTAATGTATTCCACGCGTTGGTTTAGAATCATTGATCTGTGTAAGGAGTCATCACTGAATTGAACGGTCTTACTTATCTTGAACACATGCACCAGCGTCATGGTGTCACCGCCGCCGGCCAGTTAAACAGTTTCATTAGTCGGCGTGATGGTCATTTGCTCATCGATGATCGTATTGATCTCAACGATTTGGTTCACCAATACGGCGCACCCCTCGAGGTGGCCTATTTGCCCTTGATAACCCGTCAAATTGCTGACATGCATGCCAAAGTCGCCGAAGCGCGTGTAGCAGTGCAATACACCGGCGAATTTTATTACGCCTACGCCACCAAAGCGAATTTCGCCGAAGAAGTGGTGCGTACCGCCTTGCAATCGGGTGCCCACTACGAAACTTCTGCTGCTGCCGATATTGTCATCGCCCACCAATTGTGGCGCCAAGGCTTGTTGTCTGCTGACCGCTACATGTTTTGTAACGGCTCCAAAGACTTCAACTACCGCGATGCCATTGTGGCCCTCCACGATGCCGGCTATGACCGCCTCATCCCCATCGTCGATGACCTCGACGAATTAGCGCACCTGATTAGCCACTGTCGCAACCCCTTGTTGTTGGGTGTGCGCGCTCGCTTTGATATCGGTGATGTTGACCCCGATCACCCCGGTGGCGAACGCTTTGGCTTGACTCCCGCTGAAATCGACAGTGCCATGGCTATGGTTACCGGCACGCCCCACAAAATCGTCCTCTATCACGCCATGGTTGGTAGCCAAATGGAAGACGCCAATTTGTGGCGTATCCGCCTCGGCGCATCCGTCGACAGCTATGCCGCCTTGGCAGCCCGCTTGCCTGATTTGCACTTCTTTAATTTTGGTGGCGGTATGCCCACCGATGCCTACGATATCGGATTCACCTTCGACTACCAAGGGTTTTTACAAGGGGTGATGCGTGCCATGCAAACTGCCTGTGCCGAGCACGGCGTTGCCGTCCCCGACTTGGTGGGTGAATTTGGGCGCTACACCGTCGCGTCACATAGTGTCTATTTGATGGAAGTGGGCGCGGTCAAGTCAGGGCGCGGTGGTGCCCCTGATTGGTACCTGCTCAACGGCAGTCTGATGGTGTCGTTACCCGACACCTTGATTGTCGAAGGTCAGCAATTCATTGTCCTGCCTCTCGACAATTGGCACCAACCCGTCCGCCCCGTGCGGTTGGCTGGTCGCTATACCTGCGATACTGATGACTTTTATCCCCGCCCTGGCCAACCCCCGTTGTTGCTGCCAATGGGTGGCGAGCGCATGGTAATCGCCTTCTTTGGGATCGGTGCCTATCAGCAGATGCTGTCGGGTCGTGGTGGTGCGCATCACTGCCTCACCCCCGAAATGCGCCGGGTTATCATCGAATCCGAAGACGATGCCTTGATTATGCGCGAAACCGCACCCCAACACCTCAACGATATCATGGTGACCCTCGGCTATCACCGCGATACCCTCGAGATTCGCCAACCTGCCAACGTGGAGCAGCATGATTCCCGCGAACGCACCAACAATCGCCCATTGCGCATGCCTGTGCGGCGCGTGGTGCGCGCTTGGAAGCGTGCCACCCGCTAATTGCACGCATTGTTTTGTCGTTAGTATACCCTACGTCATGCGAGTGACGTAGGGTATACTATTAGTGAGTTTTGTATAGAGGACATGGCGATGAATACACGGACACGCATTGGGGTCATTACCAACGGTTCGTTGACCGATGGCTTAACGGCACGCATTGATGCATCACAGTCAGTAGAATCCTTGCGTGTCGGTCAGTTTTTGTTGGTGCAAGGCATCCAGCACGAATTTTTTGCTATGCTCACTGACGTCGAACTCGCCGCTACTTCTCCTAGTGTGCTGATTGACCCCCCCAGCGATGACCGCTTTTTGCACGACGTCCTCGTTGGTACTGCCACCTACGGCACCATCGAGCTCCGTCCATCGCTGATGCTGCCGCGCGATTTGAGCGAAGGTCTGCGTCCCGTCAAAACCGTGCCGGCTCATTTTTCACCCGTTTATGATGCCGACGAAAGCGATTTTACCCGCGTATTTGGCCAAGAAGACGCCACCCACTTCGAAATCGGCCGCCCCCTCGACATGGATGTGCCCGTCTGTATTGACCTGACCCGCTTAGTCGAACGTTCGAACGGCGTATTTGGCAAAAGCGGTACCGGCAAGAGTTTTTTGACCCGCTTGTTGCTTAGCGGCACCATCAAAGCCGGTGTGGCCGCCAATTTGATTTTTGATATGCACTCCGAATACGCCAGCGATGCCTCGTCTGAGGGTGGCGGCTTTGTCAAAGGCCTGCGCAAAATCTTTGGTCCGAGTGTGCGGATTTATACCCTCGATGCCGAATCAACCAATCGCCGTGGTGCCCAATACGATCAGGAAATTCGCATCGGTTTGAACGAAATCGAAGTCGAAGATATTTTGCTGTTGCAAGATGAACTCAACCTCAATGCCACCGCCGCCGAATCAGCCTACCGCATCGCCGATCGCTTTGGTGATGGTTGGCTCAAAGCCCTGCTCGACATGTCGCCTGAAGCCATCCAACAATTCGCCGACGAAACTGGCACCCATTATGGCTCACTGAGTGCCCTCAAACGCAAACTCGAAAGCCTCAAGCGCCGTGGCTATGTCGCCGAACAAACCAATGGCTCGGTCATCAATACCTTGATTGATGAATTATTGGCGAAACATCACGTCGTATTAGAATTTGGCCGTTTCGACAACAGCATCGACTATATGCTGGTGGCCAATATCATCACCCGCAAAATCCATGCCAAATGGCGTGAACGCACCGAAAAATATCTTACCAGCAAAAATAAAGCCGACAAACCAACCCAATTAGTGATTACCATCGAAGAAGCCCACAAATTTCTTAATCCAGCTGCCGCCAAACAGACGATTTTTGGCACAATTGCCCGCGAAATGCGTAAGTATAGTGTCACGCTGCTCGTGGTCGATCAACGTCCCTCGTCAATCGACAGCGATGTGATGAGTCAATTGGGGAGCCGTGTCACCGCATTGCTCAACGACGAAAAAGACATTGATGCCGTGTTTACGGGTGTGAGTGGCTCCAATGCCTTACGTACCGTCCTGGCTACACTTGACTCCAAACAGCAGTGCCTTATTCTCGGGCATGCCGTCCCGATGCCGGTGGTGGTCCGTACCCGTGGCTACGACGAACTCTTTTATCAGGCTATGATGAGTGGTTATACGGCACCAACGCCGGTCGATGCCATTCCCTCTGCTCCTACCCGTTCAATGACCGTTGATGATTTGTTTGGTGACGATTAACCCGATTATGGTTTTTTGGGTATGCCATATTGCATCAGCCCACCCATCCGGATGCGTGCCATTACCGCAAATTCACCTCTCCCGGCGGCTTCGGCGGCGTCAGCGGTTTTGCGCATCAGCTCAATGGCTGTTTTGACGTCCCCTTGGGCTTCAGCCACCCCTGCCGCCAGAAACAACCCTTCGGGGTTGGTGATGGGATTTGCCTGCAACGTCGTTGCGTCGGCGCTTGCTTGATCGTATTGCCCCACCAGCAACAAATCATTGCCACGCAGATAAATCAACGAATCGGGGGTTTCACTGTTTTTTAGGGCGCTTTGCCAAGCCACTTGCGCGGCGGACTGCTCACCTTGTAGTGCGGATAATACCGATAACCAGACTAGCGTCTCGCTATCAGTGGGGAATTTCTGGGCTTGGTCTTGGGCGATTTGGAGTGCTTCGGTATGGTCTGCGCTGATGACGGCATTCAGAATCAACGTCGTGTTTGCGCTTTCGGGTGTGGTCCATATGACATACGCCATGATGCCGATGATCGTCAATATAATCGCGATAGTGGTGAAAATACTCCGCCTGCGGTTTTTTTGGCGATGCAGTGCCAAATCACGTAACTGTGGTCCAAAATAACTATCTGTAGGGATCGGAGTATTACCATAGGCCCGCATAAAGCGCTCGGCATCGCGCAGAGCCCGCGCATTGAGCGCCACAATTCGGACCTGCTCCGATGCAATTTCAAGTCCTGCTTGGGTACATTGGGCGGCCAAATCATGAATCTGGTCGAGTAATGCCAGGAAGCGCTGAGCTTCGCCCGGCTGTTCATGAAAAACCAATGCGAGTGGTTCTGCGCTCGTGAGCGCTTGGCGCAATGCCGGCATTAATGGCTGGTTGGTTGATTTGTTCATAGTGTGGTGTGGTGAGGTCGTGTATAATGCCCTCAGATTATTATTGTATCTGTAGGGTAGCATACCATATGCGTTTAATTATTGTGCGTCACGGTGAAAGTGAATGGAATCGTATCGGTCGCTATCAAGGTCAATTTGATGCGCCGTTGTCCGAGATGGGTGTACGCCAGGCCGATGCCCTCGCAGAGCGCTTGCGTACGGAATCATTCCATACCATTTATGCCAGCCCCTTGCAACGCGCCCGCTTGACCGGCGAAGCAGTGCACCGCTTCCACCCCGATACTCCCTTTGTCATCGAACCAGCAGTCATCGAAATCGACCATGGTGATTGGGCTGGGTTGATGGTTGATGAAGTTATCGCCAAATACGGCAACGGTCTGCGTGAATGGCGCTTGCATCCTACCCGCTCACATATGCCCGGTGGCGAAAGCTTCAGCGATATCCTCAAACGGGTGCTTGACTTCAAAGAACGCCTCATCCAAACCCACCCCGATCAAACCGTCCTCGTCTCGACCCACGATGTCGTCGTCAAAATCCTCGTGGCTGATGCCCTCGGTATGCATATGGATGGTATCAATCGGATTTGGGTCACCAACGCCAGCATTTCGGTCATCGAATATGGCAGCGATTTGACCTATCTCGCCAGCCTTAGCGAAGCTGCCCACCTCAGCAAACTCGAGGTCGTGCGCGGCGCTTGGTAATTTATATCCAGTATTTGCACAATCTGTGCAAATACTTTGCATTGACAGATGAAAACTTTGTGATATAGTGAACAGACTTATCGCAAATTGGTTGGAGAAGGCGTGACGATGCAACAGGCGACCATTTCAAATAGCGCAACGTCGCGCCTTTCGCGCAATCATCTCAATGACATATTACAACGGGTCGGTTTGTACGAAGACATGGTGCGGGTCGAGCAAGAATTAATTGCTCGCATCGAATCTCGCACTGCCGTGCTCCGTGCTGCGGGTGCCTATACCGTGCAATCGGGTGGCAAGCGCTTGCGGGTAATGTTGGTATTACTCGCAGCCCGACTTGCCACCTATCAATTTGATCGGGCCAAACATCCTGCGGTAGCGATTGAGTTGCTCCATGCGGCATCGTTGGTCCATGACGATTTAGTCGACCATGCTGGTTCTCGACGTGGTCGGGCTACCGTGCATATGACGTGGGATCGTGACGTGGCCTTGGCGCTGGGTGACTTTTTGTTTGGTTTGGCTGCCCGCGAATTAGCCGACGAGCCCGACCCTCGCATTATTGGATTTTATGTGCATGCAGCCCGCTGCATGGTCGAAGGTGAGCTCAATCCGGTGAGAGTGGTTGAGCCACGTGATCAAGCCGAAGCCCAGTACTTCCGCAAAATCGGCTACAAAACTGCCGTGTTGTTCGAAGCTGCCTGTCGCTCGGGAATTGCCGTGGCTGGCGGTAGTGATGCTGCGGTGGCTGCGCTCGGTCAGTTTGGCTATGAGCTGGGGCTGGCATTTCAAATCATCGATGATATCTTGGATATGGTCGAAAGCGAAGCGGTGCTGGGCAAACCAGCGGGCAACGACCTCCGTGAGGGGACGATTACTCTGCCGCTTATCCTTGCTGCTGCCGTTGACCAGAGCGACGTATTGCGCTTGGTCGTGGCGGGGAATATTCCTGCCGAACGTGTCCCCGAAGTCATCGCTTGCATTCAGGCTGCAGGTGGTATCGATGCCGCCTATGACGCTGCCAATGCCTGTGTTGCACGTGGGCTGATTCATTTGGCTCCATATGCGACCCATGATAGCTATGAAGCGTTTGCGGCTATTGCCAATCATGTCATCCAACGCCGTCATTAAATCGCTCCATCCGTGCAGAATACGCTGTTATTTGACGTACCTTGGTGCTCCGAAAAATCGATACATCCAGTGTGTCTGTTGATGCGTATTTATTTACAAGCGCAACAATCACCGTTCATTTTCTAAGTCATGTTGTGTTGACATAAATATTATATATTACCGTACAGAATGCGAGGGGCTTGTGCAGATGCATTCCTCCCAGCCACATGTGTTTTCTCCCATGGCTGAACCTGATGCGCAATGGATTGATGATGTCGCCGATGCATTCATCGAAGAACCTGCCGCGAAAGATTTTATCGTCGAAGATTCCGTGCAAATGTATCTGCGCGAAATCGGCCAAGACCCATTACTCAAAGCGCAAGATGAATATGATTTAGCCAAACGTATCGAAGCGGGCACCTTTGCCCGTGACGTATTGGCAATGTTGCGTAGCGTACGTACCGCCAACGAAACAAGTATTGTGTCATATGATGGGCAATTGCAAACTTCGGTCGCTACCGATACCTTTGCCGACGATAGCGTGCGTACTTCGACTGCTATTGATGCCCTCGCCGACGATATCGTGCGGAGCCAAAGCGAACCCCTGCCGGTGGCGGCGTGGGTGGCTCGCTGGCGTGAAGCAAATGGTGAATTAGCCAGCATCCCCCAACTGCTTGTGCCTGCCTTGAATCGTGGTTTGGTGCTAATCGACCACAATCTAACATACCCACTGTTTGACGAAAATAGTTTGCTCTTTCGTACCCGTCAACGATTCCTGTGGCTCGTAGAATTCACGCAGATTGCTGCGTTATCAGTGGTTTATGAGCGAATTTTGACGAGTAATATCGATATTGATATCGTGGCGTTATTGAATTGGTTATTAGCCGATGTGCCAGCCTCAGCCACCTACGTGCTCCACATAAATAATCGTCAGACGCGCAAATTGCAATGTCGTGTCGAAGATGCTGCCGATGCCCGGCGTCATTTGATTCAATCCAATCTGCGGTTGGTGGTTAGCGTCGCCAAAAAATACATTGGTGGCCCGCTGTCGTTCATGGACCTCGTCCAAGAAGGCAATATCGGCTTGATGCGGGCTGTCGAAAAGTTCGATATCCTGCGCAAAAACCGCTTCTCGACCTATGCTACCTGGTGGATTCGCCAAGCGGTTACCCGTTCCATCGCCGAACAAAGCCGCCTCATCCGCCTTCCCGTCCATTTGAGTGACGCCATTAGTCAGATGCGCCGCGCCACCCGAATCCTCGAGCAAGGCTTGTCACGTGAACCCACGTCCGACGAAATTGCCGTCGCTTTGGGTATCTCTGACCGCAAAGTGCGCCGCTTGCTCCAAGCCTCGGCCCAACCGATTTCGCTCGAACAACCCATTAGTAGTGACGGCGAAGGGCATATTGGTGATTTACTTGCCGATGAAATGAGCGACTCTCCCAACGATATCGCCACGCGACGTATGCTCCAAGCTGACGTCGCGACGGCGCTCCTCGAGCTCCCCGAGCGTGAGCGGGCGATTTTGCAGTTGCGCTATGGCATGGTCGATGGTCGCCGTCGCACCCTCGAAGAAGTCGGCGCTGCCTTTGGGATTACCCGCGAACGTACCCGCCAAATCGAAGCCGATGCCTTGCGCCAATTACGCGCCCCGCACTTCGGTGACCGCCTACAAGGTTATCTCGATTAATTTCCCCACGTGTGGTGTCCAAAATCCCGCGGATAGCACATAATTGCGCTATCCGCGGGATTGGTGTTTGTGCGTGTAATCTGCCTGCGTCTCAGTTGCGTAGCGCTTACGCAACCGATTGTGGCGCCCGTTTCATCATCATCGTCATCTCACCCTGTTGCACTACCACCGCGTGTTGATTGATGACTTGCGCCGCAAACACCAAGATCCCGCGCTCAATTTGTTTGGTGGGGCGCATCGAGTGTACCGTCAACACCGCATGGATGGTGTCATTAAACTTGATTGGCGCACTAAAGCTCCAATTAACCCCGAGGAAGGCAATAATCCCGTCGGGATCGAGGTCAGTGCGGTATTTGAGGCCATTGACGATGGCTAGTCCGAGCAACCCATGGGCAATCCGTTCCCCAAACACCGACGTTTTCATGTATTCGGCATCAGTATGTAACCGGTTAAAATCCCCTGTCAGCATGGCAAACATACTCACATCGGTTTCACCAATCGTCCGCCCGGGGGTCACGAATTGGCTGCCGATCTGATAATCTTCATAATAGACACAACGGCTCATGGTAACTCCTTTTGGGGGGCGTGCGAATAATTTGGGGTACAAAACGGCGACACAACGTAACGTGTGTCGCCGTCTATTGCTCGCCAAACGAGATTGATTATGCTTCCATCGCTTCTTTGACCAAGCGGGCAATATCGGTAGGTAATTCGGCGACACGTACACCCACGGCTTGCAAGGCTTCGATTTTTTCTTGGGCCGTACCTTCGCCACCCGAAATAATCGCACCGGCGTGACCCATGCGCTTGCCTTCGGGAGCCGTCCGGCCAGCAATAAAGCCAACCACCGGCTTGGTGACATACTTGCCGATGAAGCGGGCGGCGTCTTGTTCGGCATTGCCGCCGATTTCGCCAATCAATACGATGGCTTTGGTTTCGGGGTCGGCTTGAAATTGGGTGAGTACATCGATATAGTTGGTGCCGATAATCGGATCACCACCGATGCCCACAATCGTGCTCTGTCCCAACCCGATACGGGTCAAGGCATCCACGGCTTCGTAGGTCAACGTGCCGCTCTTGGAGACGACGCCGACGGGGCCGGGCGTCGCAATGTTGCCGGGGATAATCCCGACTTTGGCTTGACCAGGAGTCAACAAGCCTGGGCAGTTGGGCCCAATCAAACGCGCGCCACACTCTTGCACAAATGCGTAGGTGCTGATCATGTCGTTGGCGGGAATGCCCTCGGTGATACAGACAATCAGTTTGATACCTGCAGCCGCTGATTCACGGATGGCGTCAGGCGCAAACGGTGCCGGCACGTAGATAATCGACGTGTTGGCTGCTTGTTCACGTACAGCATCGGCCACACTATTATAAATTGGAACTTGACCGTCGATGGCCTTTTGTCCAGCCCGCCCCGGGGTAACACCTGCTACCACGTTGGTGCCGTATGCCATCATTTGGCGGGTGTGGAATTCACCCTCGCGACCGGTGATACCCTGCACTACGAGCCGCGTGTTGCGGTCGACCAAAATACTCATCTGTTTCTACTCCCACGTGTGTCCATTCGCTGTGCTATGCTAGCACGATTACCCGCTTTCGGCAAATAACCCGCAGTTTCTCACAGCCTTGTTTGGCTCTTTTTTGTGAAAAAAACTGCTCCGCACTACCCGAATCACACCGCTGTTTTTTCATTCCGAGGTGTTGTAGCTACTTTTCATCTTTCGTGTCTCTCTGCAAAACCCGCCTAAATCTGTTTTTGAATGTGTGATGCAGTGATTTGTATACTTTGTACAAATAAATAAGTGTTTATTTAGTTGATTTATCCAAAAACTATGCTATAGTATGGATGGATTAGAAAATACCTGATTGGCAAGGAGGCCAAGATGGATCACGTACAGCACGCACAATCATTTGGCGACGAAATTATGACGCAAATCCCCGAAGCGCAACAAATCCTCAAGCAAATGGGCATTCAAGGGTCGCATACGCGCTTGCAGATGCAAGCTGAAGCCGCTTCACTTGACACAGACATCTTATTGGCAGTAATGGACATGGCGTCACGTCGACGTACATTACACATCACCCCCGATAACCTCAATTAGTCTCCGTCCCACAAACATCCCGCCAGTCACAATGACGTGACCAGCGGGATGTTTTTGTGTGGGAATTTTATGGGTGGATTACTTGGCGATTGGCTCACGCAAATGTAGGCTGACCGTCAATTCACACATAGGGTCGACATTGGCACGACTTACTCGTTGCACCATGAACCGGAAGCTCAGCACGATGTGGGCGGCAATACAGGCCCAGTTAATCACATAGGTAATCATGTGTATTGGTTCCATGCCGATCAACGACTGGTTACCATCGTAAAGATAAATACGCCGTAGCCGATATAGACGTGGATGGTACGGATATTGGCGCGTAAGCGTGGGACCCCATAAAAGTACAAGCTGGCTACTGCATGTACAAAGAAGAGCATCAAATAGATGGTGCTTGCATATTGATTCGGCCAACACATAGCGCATCATGCCAGAATCAGCGATTTTGCAGACGGCACCGGTTATGTATTCGTTGACGCCATACACGATGTAGCTCAACGTGGTTACATACACCAGAATCGTCATGCTCCGGCGCCACGTCTCGTTGACACTGGCGTTGCGTGCCAACGTTAATCCGGCAATCATCATCAGTGGTGTTGCGATTGCATGGATGGCAAAGCGTACAACGTTGAGTTGCCACAACGTGTCGCCCGCACCTATGAGTTCTCCAATGCCGAGAATGGTATTGGCGTATGCGAAACCAACGTTCACCAGTGTGAGCAACCACAGTCCAAGGCTTTTTTGTTTGGCAGTAGCTTGAATCACTAAGCTACCAACGGCGAGATGTGCAACAGCAAAAATCAAATACAGATAATTCACGTCAATCCCGCTCACTGCAATGACTACTTTGATGGTTTTTTGGATATTTTTGCAAAGAAAAGATCAAAATTTTGTAGGACTATTTATTTGGTTTGCGGTGTTTATCTGGGGTATTGGGGTATTTCATACTTCATATCACCATGCGTTGCATGGTGGAGACGCAGTACGCTGCAGCAGGCTGCCTCTCCACTGCGTCTCTACTTGATTTATACTTCATACTTCATACTTCATATCACCATGCGTTGCATGGTGGAGACGCAGTACGCTGCAGCAGGCTACTTCTCCAATGCGTCTCTACTTTATACTTCCGACTTTATACTTCATACTTCAAGAGGAAACCCCTCCAAGTTGTCGCCGTTTGGCTTGGAGGGGTTAGGGGAGGATAGGGGATGTATGAGGATGTAGGGGCCTCGGCGCTGGGGAGATGAGTTCTTCGCTCATCGGTATGACTACATCTTCGCAGGTCTTGATGAATCGCAGATGAGCAACACATAAGGAAATACACACAAAAACCCCTCATCACTGCATCGCAGCGATGAGGGGTAATCTCGCAGGCGAGATTAGTGGTTTACGGGCGCAGTATGGCCATGTCCATGATCAGTGAGCTGCGCTTCGAGCTCGGGGATACGATGATCGTTGGGTGGCAAAATCGGCAGTTGCTTGAGGTAGCGCAAGAACAGGCTAATCCACAAGCCCCCTACACCCACAAAGGCGGTGACGTGTGTCCAGTGCATCTGGATGGCGTCTTGATGGAAGGCGGGGTTGATCAACCAGAAGACATACAAGACTTCGATTGCGACAAGCCACATCGAAATCCGCGCAACGACGCCAAAATTTCGTTTGGTGTGGCGTGACATCAATAAGAAAAACGGCAAGAAGAAGTGCCCAATAATCAATGCAATTGAAACGTATTCCCAACCGCCATTGCTGCGGAAGTAGTACCAGGGGGTCAATTCTGGCACATTACCTGACCAGATGATGAGGTATTGTGAGAAGTTGAGGTACGTCCAGAGCACCGTAAAGGCGAAGGTGAATTTACCCAAGTCGTGTAAGCGGTCAACAGGGATTTCGTAGCCGAGGAAGTTGTTACGAGTAAGCAACCACAACACGATAATCCAGATGGCGAAGTTGGTTAGTACTTGGCCGATCATCCAACCAATTGGATACATCGATGACGACCAGGCTGGCTCGAGTGACATACCCCAGTCGGTGGCGGCAAACGTCCACAACATGATGTGTGCGGCAAGGGCGGGACCGCTGGTGACGGCCAATTTGTCACGCCATGATACTGATTCTGATTTGGGGGCGTTGTCTTGGGCAATTGATTGGCGGCGCAAGCGACGAATCAACAAAATCCATGCCACAAAGTAGAATACCGTGCGTGCCAAAAAGAAGGGAATATTGAGGTAGGGGACTTTAGCTGCAACTGCGGCTTCTTCCGCGATTACCTCTGGGTTTGTCCATTCATACAAAATCCCGACGCCGGCAGCGATGGGCAAAAAGAAAAGCCCCATCCACGGAATCACCAGCGTGCTGGCTTCGGTGAAGCGGCGAATCATCAAGCCCCAGACGCCACTCGTGATGTGCTGCAAGGTCAGCAAAAAGAAGCTCCCTGCAGATACCCCAAAGAAGAAAAGGAACGCAAACAGGTATGATTGCAATACCTGGCTGGTCGAGCCCACCGCAATCCCCACGACCGTAAGTGCGAGGGCGGCGCCGCCGACGATGGTTGCACGCCGCTGAATCGCATTCAGGGTTTGGTGCATGTTGTCAGTCTGTTCTGCCACGGTTATGTCCTTACCGAAGGCCCGGCGTAGGCGCGCTACGCCGGGCACTCATACTTACTTTTGTGCTGGTGGGTTCTTTTGCATTTCACGGATGTATGCAATGATGGCCCAGCGGTCGTCGACGTTTTGGATGCGTGAAGCTGCTGGCCACATAGAGTACTCACCTTGGGCGTTTTGCTTGCCGTGAGAAATGATATCGAAGTAGTAGCCATCAGGAGCTTTTTGGAGATCAGCACGAAGTTGCTCTACATAAAACAACGCTGGCGCCTTCGCCTTGAGTGGTCCTTGTGCGTATGGTCCGGCCACGATTCCTTTGCCATTACCATTGGCTCCGTGACACGACGCGCAGTGAATCTTGTAGCGTTCTTCACCACGTGCCAACACCCCTTCGTTAATCGAAATTGGGTTGGTGGTGACGTATTCACCGGCGGGATCACCGCCAACACGACCGGTGGTGCGCTCGTCGATTTTGAGGCCGTTACGTGACACCGTGCCGTCAATCAATCGCCGTGCTGACGCCCCATCTTTGAAGAAGTCGCTGGCTTCCAGTGGTGTGTACTTGGGCTGATCGTACATGTCGAGGTGACATGCCGAAATCGCCAATCCGAACAACCCCAACAAGATGACGCGCGCCACGATGCGTCGGAGTGAAGTCATTGATAGTTGCATATGCTTCTCACTCACTGAACTCGTGCACTGCCGTGGCACCTAGCTTCGTGAGAAGACTAGAAGCGTTGGCCGCATCGTATTGCGGATCTTTGGCTTCGATACACAAAAAGAAGCCATTTATTGATGCCCGTTCAAAACCAGGAGCATTGAAAACGGGGTGATATGGCATTGGCAAACCACAAATCAAGATTAGCCCAAATACAGCAGCCAATGCTGCAAAGAGCACCATACCTTCAAATGTGATTGGCACAAATGCCGGCCAACTAAAGTTCGGACGCCCGCCGATATTCATCGGGTAATCGACAACACTGACCCAAACCATAAACCCAAACAAACCACTCGCTCCGGTGATGCCACCGGCAAGCACGAGCCAAGGTAGTCGTGTCGGCTTGTGTCCCAATGCGTCGTCGAGTCCATGCACGGGGATGTGGGTGTACGCTTCGACCAGGGTATAACCCGCGGCGCGTACTGATTCTGCTGCAGCGATGATTTCATCGGTGCCGCCAAACTCCGCCATCATGCCATACGTGGCTGGTGCGGTGGGTGCGGCTTCTGCTGCGTTTGACTTGCGTTTGAACATGCAAACCTCTCATTGACCATTGCGTGATGCAACCATCACTGCACCGTTACGCACCAGCGTGTCCATGGTCTTCTTTGTCGTGTGCCTTGTGAGCGGTCTTGTGTACCAAGTCGCGGACTTCGAAAATCGCAACCATGGGCAACAAGCGAATGAACAAGAAGAAGAGAATAAAGAACAACCCGAATGAACCAATATACGTGGCCCAGTCGTAGAAGGTCGGCGTATAGACGCCCCATGAGGTGGGCAAGAAGTCACGGGTCAAGCTCAGTACAATGATGACCCAGCGCTCAAACCACATACCGACGTTGATACATATCGACACAAAGAAGAGTACCGGCAAATTCGTACGGTAGCGCTTGAACCACAACACCTGTGGAATGAGTACATTGAAAAGAATCAATGCCCAATACGACCATGCCCATGGGCCTGCTATACGGTTGACAATCAAGAAGTACTCATAAATGCTGCCCGAATACCACGAGTAGAAAATTTCGCCGAAGTAACCGTAGGTCACAATCAACCCCGATGCCAACATGACTTTGCTCATCACATCGAAGTGCCGCATCGTAATCAAACTGTGGAGCCCAAACCAGCGCCGGATGGGAATCATCAACACAATTACCATGGCGAAACCACAATACACCGCACCAGCCACGAAGTATGGTGGGAAGACGGTAACGTGCCAGCCTGGGAGTTGTGCCACGGCGAAGTCGAACGAAATGATGGAGTGTACTGATAATACCAACGGCGTCGATAGGCCTGCTAAAAGCAGCGAGACTTTTTCGTAGCGCTGCCAGTGTTTGGCTGCCCCACGCCACCCTAACGACAACAAGCCGTAAAAGATTTTGGGGATGGGGTGCTGGGCGCGGTCACGCATGGTGGCCAAGTCAGGAATGAGTCCGATGAACCAAAACAACACCGATACCGTGGCATAGGTTGAAATGGCGAATACGTCCCATTCGAGTGGGCTCCGGAACTGTGGCCACATTCCCAAGGTACTGGGATAGGGCAAAAACCAATAGTCCAACCATGGACGACCGGTGTGGATGAGCGGGTAAATACCGGCACATGCCACGGCAAAAATCGTCATCGCTTCGGCTGCGCGACTGATGGAGGTACGCCAGTCTTGGCGGAACAACAACAATACAGCCGAAATCAACGTGCCAGCGTGACCGATACCAATCCACCACACGAAATTGATGATGTCAAAGCCCCACGCAATCGGGATGTTGATACCCCAAATACCGATACCGACGGTAAACAGCGTAGCTAATGAGTAGAGATACAACATGAGCAACAGACCAGCGGCTATGAAGCCACCAATCCAGCCCCACGGCGTTTTGAGGAGTGGGTAGAGGACGATGTCACTGATTCGTGCCGTTACGGACGAATAAGTCTCGCCTGGTCTCAATAATTCGTCGTACGATTCAACGACGGGTGGTTTAAGCGGTTGCGATGTTTGCATCTGCTACTCCATTTTTCCGCTGAGTTCGATATTTGGGTTCGTCAGCTTTGTCATGTAGCTGGTGCGTGGCTTGGTGTTGAGTGAATCAAGCACGGTGAACTTGGTATCGAGCTCTTTGAGTTTGGCAACCCGTGACGACTTGTCATTGATGTTGCCGAAGACAATTGCCTGTGAAGGACAGGCCTGCTGACAAGCGGTGATGACTTCGCCATCTTTAATCTCGCGATTTTCGCGGTCGGCGTCGATGCGGGATTCGTTGATGCGTTGCAAGCAGTAGTTGCACTTTTCCATCACACCACGCACCCGAACGGTGACGTCTGGGTTGCGTTGGAGCTTGAGTGAAGGTGTTTCTTCGTCGACATATTGGAAGAAGTTGAACCGGCGTACTTTGTATGGGCAGTTATTTGAGCAGTACTTGGTACCGACACAACGGTTGTACACCATGTTGTTGATACCTTCTTCGTCGTGCACAGTGGCAGCCACAGGACAGACGATTTCGCACGGGGCATTTTCACATTGCATACAAGCGATCGGTTGTTGGTAGATCGATGGATTGGTAGAATCGCCGGCGAAGTAGGTATCGATGCGAATCCACTGCATTTCGCGACCACGCCAAATTTGGTCTTTGCCTACCACCGGGATGTTGTTCTCGGCTTGACATGCCACTACACAGGCATTACAGCCGTTACAGGCGTTCAAGTCGATTGACATACCCCATTGGTAGCCCTTGGAATAGTCGTAGGCCGGGAAGAGCGAGAAGATTTCATGCTTCTTATGCCCTTTTTCGCCGTGCGCTTTTTCTTCGATGAGTTTGGCAATGGTGGTGGTGTGATAAATATCTTCGTCGCGCCCTTCGAGATTGAAGTGCTCTTGGGTGCTAGCGAGAGTATAGTTGACGCCGGTGTTTTTGACTTCGACACCGTTGCCGAACCACATCGTCTCTGTGCCACGCAATGCATAGGAGTTGAAGCCCACATTGGTGCCCACTTTGCCTGCTTGGGTACGCCCAAATCCGAGGTGCACCACGATGGTGTCATCGACTTGGCCGGCTACGATATAGGCGGGGGCTTTGACGCTCCGCCCTTGGTAGGTCAATTCCAAGACATCTTCGTTTTTGACGCCGAGTTTTTGGGCGGTGGCAAAGCTAATCTGGGCAGTGTTGTCCCATACCAACTTGGTAATTGGTTTGGGGACTTCTTGCAACCAGCCATTGTTGGCGGCTGAGCCATCGCGGAGTGAAGGATCAGGACGGAAGATGAGCTCGAGGCCGGTGCCACTTGCAGGAATCTCGCCTCCTACCTTGGCGGTGAGCTTGATGGTGGCTGCGGTGGTTTGGGCGACAGTCCCATCGTGCAAGGAAATCTGCCATTGTTTGTCAAAGGCATAATCCTTGGTGCCTTGGACTGACTTCCAATATGACGTCAATAACTCGTAGGCGGTGGCGGTGGTATTGCCTGCCAACGCTGCAACCACTTCGAGGAATGTTTTGCCGTCATAAAGGGGGGCAATCAACGGTTGTTGGAGTGATACGGTGCCGTCAAAGGCCCGCAAATCGCCCCAGCTTTCGAGGTAATAAGCACCGTTGATATGCCAATTGGCCAAGGCTGCAGTTTCGTCGTTGTAAATCCCCAAATGTACCACGGTGGGGACTTTTTTGAGGGCTTCGGCAACGTTGATATCTGCGGGGGCGTTGTAGGCGATATTGGCGTCAGCAATCACCAGCATTTTGACGGCACCGGCGTTGATTTCGTCAACCAAGGCTTTGAGTGATGCGACCCCGGTAGGGCCACTAATCACTGCTTCGGTGTAATTGACAGTCTTGCCGACATTGCTCAAGCTGGCGTTGATGGCATGCACGAGGGCATGCACTGCAGCCGGTTGTGATTCACCAGCGATGACAATCGACTTGCCGGCGGCGGCTTTGAGGTCAGCTATTGCTACCGTGACCCACTTGGTGACTGATTCACTCAAGGTGGGGGCAGTCACGCCTGCGACGCCGAGGGCGGCGGCGATGGCCTGGGCCATGGGGGCGATATCACCGGCCTTGACGGGCAAGCGATGGTCGGCCATGGTGCCGGTGTTGCTGGGGCTTGGCTCAGCAACATACAAGCGACTCATGCTGAGCGAATCGTTTTCGAGGCGACGCGTGCTGGCAAAATCGCAGCTATAACGGATTGACGTGGGTGAGCCGTGGGTGAAGTCACTATCGAGAGCAACCACGACGCTGGCCTTTTCAAAGGCATAAATGGTGTTGACGACCCGGTCAAAAGCCAAATTGGCACCGTTTGCAACGTTGTCGTTGCTCAAGGCATCGTATTGGTACCACTTGGCGCCACTCAGCCCGGCAATAGCGGCCACGACACTGGGTGAGCTAGTGGGCTCACTGATGATACGCAACCCGTCAGCAGCTGCGTTGGCAGCACTGGCGATAGCGGCGGTAGCATCAGCCCAGGTGGCGGGCTTGCCGGCATTGAGGATTTGCTGTGAACGATCGGGATCATACATCGTCAATACCGATGCTTGGATCCAGGCGTCGCTCGAACCGAGACTCGCAGGATGGTCAGGATTGCCGTCGACCTTGGTTGGACGCCCTTCGTGGCTTTCGGCCAACAAACCGATGCCATAGCCTTGCACCGCCATGCTGGTGGCAAAGTAAAGCGGGCGACCCGGGATGACTTGCTCGGGTTGACGGACGTAGGGGACGATTTTTTCTTGGGGTTGCTTGAGGGCAAACTGACAGCCGACGAGGCTTGACAGCGCCATCGATGCGCCCATTAACTTGAGGAATGAACGGCGACTCACTGGGTCGCGCATTTCGGCAGCTTCACGGGGGAACTCGCGATCGAGTCGGGCCCGGAATTCTGCAGTCTGGGACAATTCCTCGAGGCTCCGCCAGTAGCTACGCCCGCTGGTGCCTTGTGTATCGAGTGATTCTTTGCTCATTTGTGCTTCGTCTCGCTCTATCGGTGGCAAATCGAACAGTTGGTCAGTTGAAGCTTGCTACGAATGTTGTATTTCTGCTTCAAAATGAGCCCCTGGGCGATTTGATCCGCCGGTGGTTGCCACGCCGGATTATATATTTCGGACTCGGGGCGCAAAAATTGCTCTGGGTTGCGGTGACAATTCAGACACCAACTCATGTACAACGCTTGCGTCTTGTAGACAACAGGCATAGTGGCGAGATTGCCGTGGCACGTCGAGCAACCTACACCCTTGGCTACGTGGATGCTGTGATTGAAGTAGACAAATTTGGGCACGTCGTGAACCAAGTTCCATTGCACGGGGACATCCTTGGCATAGCTACTACGGATGAATTCGAGCTTGGTGCTCTTGCTCAATACTTGCGAGTGACAACCCATACAAGTCTGGGTCGGAGGGATGTTGGCTGAACTCGAAAGCTCTACGCTGTTATGGCAGTAGCGACAATCCATCTTGAGTCCACCCACATGGAGTTGGTGACTAAAACCACCACCGGGTTGTACTTTGGCGTTCGCAGGCCCCACGTCGCGTATCCAGTCGGACCGCGTGTAGTACCACCATGCTGATGACAGCAAGGCCAGTACTAACGGGATACCAACAAAGATACCCAACCGAACGATCTTATTCGTCCGTCGATTAAATACCTGAGCCATCTGGTACCTTTCTACACTCTGAATTGACATGCGTCCGCATCCACCACTTGTAAGTTACCGTGCAAATCGTGTGTTGCATCCCTCATGTCCTTGTGACTCTCATACGCATCCGACGTATGAATCAGATGTATCATGGCGTAAAGTTCACATTTGTGCTAAATATATCACTGCACACCGTGATACAACCTCATCGCTATACATCTTCGTTTATTTTATCACAAAGAACGCCCTCCGTGCGTGCAAATGCACCGGAATAATGCCAATGCAATGCACGGTTAAAATGACGTTGTCAAGAGTTGGGTCTGACCTGTTTCGGCAGCGCGCAAGCCCGCTTCGATGATTTCAATCACATGTCGGGCATGTTCGGCACTTGCCACCGCAGGGGTACCGGTGCGAATCCAATCGACGAGTTGCATGATGTCTTCATAGACGTGATGCTCATCAATTTGTTGATGGGCCGGTGTCACGTGTGGCAAAATCCATTGATTGCCGGCCCAGCGTCCGTGAGGGTGACTATCGGCTTTGTCGCTGCCTGGGTAGTCAAACAATTCACCGTTGAGTTTGAGTCCGACGATTTGGCCTTTGGTGCCAAAATAACTGCCACTAAACCCCTCGCTGATACTCCCTGCCGGTGTGCCATAGGCCATGGCAAACACATTGTTGCCAAAGTCAATCAAGATCAGCGTGTTGTCATCGGCATCACACGGTACCATTTGGCCACGGAATTCGCGCATTGGCATGCGCACTCCCGACATGGCAGTGACTCGTTTAGCCGAGCCGAGGATGCCCGTGAGGCCGTGCAAGGCATAGACGGTCATGTCATACAGTGGTCCGCCACCTGGTTTGCGGTAGTACCATGATGGATCGATGTTCGAGAGCGGGTCGTTGCCTTGGCGAAACTCTTCGTTTTCGTGGTAGCGCCCAAACGACGCCCCACACACCGCCCAACACAAATCCCCAATTGCGCCTGATTGAATCATTTTGCGGATGGCTTGGTTGTGGGGCCGGTTCATTTCGCCAGGCGAGGCGACGATTTTGACGCCCCGTGTAGCGGCCAAATCAATTAATTCTGTCGCTTGGGCACTGGTGGTGGTCATCGTTTTGTTGAAGTGCACATGTTTGCCCGCCAAAATCGCCGCCCGTCCTTGGGCGTAGTGCATGCCAATGGGGGTTGCCAAAATCACGAGGTCGACCGCGGCATTGGTCAAAAAATCGTCATAGTCGGCGAATTGTTGGGGGATGCCGAATTTCTCAGCGGCGGCATCGGCACGACCCGGTGCTGGATCGCAAATAGCCGTGAGGGCGATCCGATCGCCGAGATCTGATTGACTAAGGTGGGGCAAAATGCCCCGTTGCGCCACACTACCGGCGCCCACGACGCCAATTCGTACAATTGACATAAAAACCTACTTTCGTTGCTACTTAGAATGTAGTGGTCAGGATTTGGGTTTGGCCAGTGGTCGCCGCCGCAAACCCCGCTTCGATGATTTCGATGACATGACGCGCATGTTGGGCACTCGCGATGGGCGGTGGACCGCCGTCAATCCACGCAATCAGTTGCATGATATCGACAAAGACGTGTTGTTCGGCGATGTCACGATGGCTCCCCGTCACATACGGCAAAATCCATTGATTGCCCGACCAGCGTCCTTCGGGGTGACTGTCGGCAATGGTGCTACCGGCATAATCAATGGGGGTGCCATTGAGGTTGAGTCCGACGATTTGGCCTTTGGTGCCAAAAAAACTACCACTGTCGTCTTCGCTAACGGCTCCAGCAGGGGTACCGTAGGCCATCGCAAAGACGTTATTGCCAAAGTCGATTAGCACGAGGGTGTTGTCGTCGGCATCGCAGGCTACCATTTGGCCCCGGAATTCGCGCATGGGGATGCGTACGCCGGACATGGCGGTAACCCGTTTGGCGGGTCCTAGGATGCCGGTGAGTCCGTGTAAGGCATAGACGGTCATGTCGTACATGGGACCACCACCTGGTTTGCGGTAATACCATGAAGGGTCGATGTTTGAGAGGGGGTCGTTGCCTTGGCGATAAATTTCGGTTTCGTGGTAACGCCCAAACGAGGCTCCACAAACGGCCCAACACAGCTCGCCGATTGCCCCATTGGCGATGAGTTGTTTGATGGCTTGGTTGTGGGGTCGGTTCATTTCACCCGGTGACGCCACGATTTTGACGTCACGTTCGGCGGCCAAATCAATTAATTCAGTCGCTTGGGCACTGGTGGTGGTCATGGTTTTGTTGAAGTGGACATGTTTGCCAGCTAAAATTGCCGCCTTGCCTTGGGCGTAGTGCATGCCGATAGGGGTAGCGAGTGAAATGACGTCGATGGCAGCGTTGGCCAAAAAATCAGCGTAGTCGGTGAATTGTTGGGGAATGCTGAATTTTTCGGCGGCGGCATGGGCCCGGCCTGGAGCGGGGTCACAAATGGCGGTGAGGGCGAGGCGATTAGCGAGATTAGGTTGACTGAGGTGGGGCAAAATACCCCGTTGGGCCACACTACCGGCGCCGACGACACCCACGCGAATGACACTCATAGTTGCTCCTCTTCATTGAGTTAACCTTAAAATTATAGCGGTATTTTTTTGATTTGATACTAATTAAAATAGTGTGTAGCGGAATCTCTTTTTATGCGGGATATAATGGACTGGCGTTGGTATTGTTGTAAAATCAGATATACTTAAAAATATGTGCGTGTAGGTGCAATGTAAGCGCAACTACCGTGGTGTTGAATGGATGGATGCGATGACCCGCACACGTACCCGGATAACCCCACCGCGAAATACCCCCACACCGGTCACTGTGGTGACCCAAGAAGGTGTGTCGCGCACCCAAATATTGATATGGTTTGTATTGGTGGGGTTTGCGTGGCTCGGGTTGGGTGCAATCGTGTTTAATGGGGTATGGCCGATAGATGATCGCGCCAAACAACTCTTTCTGGCAGGTATTTCGGTGATTGTTGGCATGTTGACCTATGTCCCGATGGAATACTACTTTCGGGCTCGGGGGTTAGCGATGCGCGGTGTGTTGGGGTTGTTTTTGGCAGTACAAATTATTTTGTATGTACCCACGCCAACAAATTCCCTGTTGTGGTTGCCCGATGTTCCCGTCTATTTATTGGTGAGTATGGCAATGTATTGGGTGCTTTCGACGTTATGTGTGCCGGTAACGTATGTCATCGGCCAATTAGCGTTTCGGCAACGGGCACGGCGCTATGATGTGCGGCGGGCGTGGCGTCAAGCGAGTGAAATTGGGTTAATGGTAGTGGGATTGTTTGGATTATTTGGATTACATGCGTTCACACCGTTATTAATTATCCCGTGGATATTGATGATTGTGATTGCCGAAGTATTATTTTTGTCGTTTATCGAGCCCCCAGCCACACGTTAAAAGGCTGCAATGAAGGAGTAAATCATGATTCGAATTGCCATTATTGGTATGGGATTGATAGGGTCATCGTTAGGGATGGCGTTACGCGCTGCCGACAGCAAAAAAGACCCCATGGGTGAACTCGAGGTGGTGGGCTATGACGCAGATGTTGCCAACGCCAAAGAAGCGCGTGGTCGCCTCGCCATTGACAAGGTGGCCAATACGGTCGCCGAAGCAGTCGCCGGTGCCCATTTGGTGGTATTGGCGGTGCCTGCCCAAGCAATACGGACGGCACTACAACTAATTGCGCCTCATCTCAGCGCAGGCACGGTCGTGACCGATGTGACAAGTACCAAAGCCATGGTGAGTGAATGGGCCCGTGAATTATTGCCGGCGGCCAATTCATTTATTGGTGGGCATCCCATGGCGGGTCGTGAGAAAAGTGGTCCCAAGGCAGCCACCAGCGATTTGTTTAAAGACGCAGTCTATTGTTTGTGTCCCACCAATACCACCCCCGGACCTGCTATTAATTTGTGCGAAGCCGTCGTAGAACGGATCGGCGCCAAAGTTTATTTTATTGATCCTGTCGAACATGACGCCTATGTGGCCGGGATTTCCCATTTGCCGTTTGTGTTGGCGGCGACGATCGTAAAAACGACGGTGGGGACTGCAGCCGGTCGCGAAATGGGCGCGCTCGCCGCTACCGGCTTCCGGGACATGACGCGGCTGGCCTCGGGCGATGTGACCATGCACCGCGATATTGTCATGACAAATCGTGATGCGCTGGCTCGTTGGATTGATGATACGACGGCAGAACTCAACAACCTCAAAGAAAAAATCACTGCGGGGGATGAAGCGGCAATTACACAGTTTTTTGCAGATGCGCACAAACTCCGTGAAGAGTGGCTAACCCAAAAGCCTGGTATGCGCCCAGGTGAAGCCGAATACCAAGATATGGGCGTCGATCAAGTGCAACGTCCATCGTTGTTTGGTAGACGAACAGGAGGCCGCAAATGAGTGAAGTCCCCATTCGAGTACTGGTTGCCAAACCTGGGCTAGATGGCCATGACCGTGGTGCCAAAGTGATTGCCCGTGCCTTGCGTGATGCCGGTATGGATGTGATTTATACGGGGATTGGTCAAACCCCCCACATGATTGTCGAAGCTGCCTTGCAAGAAGATGTCGACGTGGTCGGTTTGTCGATTTTGTCGGGCGCACACATGACACTGTTGCCCAAAGTGGCTACGCAACTACGTGAGGCAGGGCTGGGGCATTGTGTGATTGTGGCAGGGGGGATTATCCCTGCCGAGGATAGTGCATTGCTCACAAGCCAATACGGTATCGACGCCATCTATGGTCCTGGCACCAATACCGACGAAATCGTGGCGTTTATTCGCGCTACCGTGGCAGCTCGGCGAGCAACATCATGAATGATGCCACGGTGCAACAATTAGCTACTGATGTGCGTCGTGGTGATCGTCGCGCGTTGGCGCGGGCCTTGACATTAATTGAACGTGGTGGCGCACCAGTCCGTAGTCTGCGCCAGGCCTTGTCCGGATACGGAGTTGGCTCGTTGGTCGGGATTACCGGGGCGCCTGGCGCCGGTAAATCGAGTCTCACCACCGTGATTACCCAAGAGCTGCGCCAGCGTGGCATGCAAGTGGGGATTATCGCCGTTGATCCGTCGTCGCCACTCAGTGGTGGCTCGTTGCTCGGCGATCGCATCCGCATGTATGATTTGGCCGGCGATAGTGGCGTATTTATCCGTAGTATGGCTAATCGTGGCCAATACGGGGGACTTGCGGCAACGACATTGGATGCGGCGATGCTGATGCGGGCTGCCGGATTTGGCATGGTGTTGCTCGAAACCGTCGGTGCTGGCCAAAGCGATGTGGCGGTTGTCGACGTGGCAGATACCGTGCTGCTTGTCGAAGCGCCCGGCATGGGTGACGAGGTGCAGTCAATCAAAGCCGGCTTGCTCGAAGTGGCTGATGTGATTGTGGTCAGCAAAAGCGATCGTCCTGATGCCCCAGCAACCCTCCAACAACTGCGCGCTTTGGTGCGCATGCAGATGGATGCAGACGATGTATGGTCGGTCCCCGTGCTGCCGGTATCGGCGGTGCAACACACCGGGGTGGCGGGGGTGGTTGATGCATTGGTGGGGCATGCACAGTGGTTACAAACGCACCCCGCCACTTGGCGCCAACAGCGGCGACAGTTGTTGTCATTGCAACGGGCGCTCGAAGCGCAACTGCGTGACGCCGTCCAACAGCTCCCGGGGTGGACTACGGCGTTGACCCAATTGGGGCAACGTGATAGTGATGCGCTAGCGCGACAGTTACTCGAAGAATTTGTGGTGAGTGGTTTTACAAAGGAGTAGGCCATGACAACGTATGATGTGATTGTGATTGGGGCGGGCGTAGCCGGATTGGCTGCGGCCCGTCGTTTGCATGACGCGGGTCGGCACGTGCTAGTCTGTGAAGCCCGCGATCGGATTGGTGGTCGGGTCTGGAGCGATGCGAGCGACCCGAATTGGGCTATCGAATTGGGTGCCGAATTCATTCATGGCGATGAGGTGTCGACGTGGCAATTTGTGCGCCAACTCGGTCTCGCCACGACGATTGCTGGACGCTGGGATGGGCGACGGATTTGGTATAACGATACGTTGCACGATGCCTTGACGCTGTTTGCTGTCGATAACAGCCTCCCGCCACTGACCACCATCGAAGCCCAGATTGCAGCCTACGCAGGCCCCGATATTAGTTTTGCGCAATGGCTCGATGACAACGATTACCACGGGTTAGCTCGCCATTTGGCCGATATCCGCTTGGCGCATAGTGCGGCGACTACACCCGCACTCGCGAGTATTCATGCCATGCAGGCAGATATTTTGCAAGGTGAGCATCTCGGGGGCAATGACCACCACATTGTGGGTGGCTATGCCCCGATTGTGGCTGCGTTAGCGCAATCACTGCCGATACGCCTGCAACGTGTGGTGACCACCATTCGTGAAGCTGGTGACCAATGTCGTGTGACATTGGCAGATGGTGCGGTGTTGACAGCCAAACGGGTAATTGTCACAATTCCGCTGGCGTTGCTCAAAACAGGGTCGGTTGCGTTCGATCCACCACTACCTGCTGCCAAACTACACGCGATTCGCCAGATTGACATGCATGGTGGTGTCAAAATCGCCTTGCGCTTCCGGGAACGTTTTTGGGATGATACGGCTAGTTTTTTTAGTCTCGTCGACCCTGCCCCGGTATGGTGGACGACATCCCCAGATGCGCCGTATTTGATGGGATTCTTTACGGGACCGCGGGCTGCCCATATCGGTGCAGTCACTGACCCAATAGCCACTTGTCTTGATTTACTCACTGCAGTATTTGGTGACGTGGTGCGCGCGCAACTGGTGGGGTGGCGCATGATTAACTGGAGCGTCGACCCGTGGAGCCTCGGGGCGTATAGCTCGGTGCCAGTGGGTGCACACGGGCTACGACCGGCCTTGGCAGCGCCGCACGGGCGGGTGCATTTTGCCGGTGAAGCCACTGCCATCGACGGCCATTCTGCAAGTGTGCATGGCGCGATTAGTAGTGGTTGGCGGGCGGTGACCGAGATCGAGGCGGCGCATGACTGAATACCCCGAACTCCTCAATGATGTCACTTGCCTAGACCCGGTCTGGATCCCGTTGGCTGATGGGTCGCGCTTGGCGGCGCGGATTTATTTGCCTAACGCACTAACCACGCCGATTCCGGCAGTACTCGAATATTTGCCCTACCGCCGCAACGATGGCACCGTGCGTCGCGACATGATTCGCCATCCCTATCTGGCGGCCCATGGCTTGGCCGCAGTGCGGGTCGATATGCGTGGCAGCGGCGATTCGGATGGAATTTTGTATGACGAATATTTGCCCCAAGAACAACTCGATGCCTGCGAAGTGATTGCCTGGCTGGCCCAACAACCATGGTGCAACGGCAATGTGGGCATGTTTGGGATTTCGTGGGGGGGATTCAATGCCTTGCAAGTGGCCGCCCGCCGCCCTCCGGCCCTCAAAGCGATTATCACCGTCTGTTCGACAGATGACCGCTATGCCGATGACGTGCATTACATGGGGGGTTGTTTGCTGGCCGTCGACATGTTGCCGTGGGCCTCGGTGATGTTGGCCTTCAATAGTCGCCCGGCCGACCCGGCGGTGGTGGGCGACCAATGGAAAGAAATGTGGCTGTCACGCATCCAAGAAACTCCCGCCTACATTGAAACCTGGTTAGCACACCAACGCCGTGACGCTTTTTGGCAACAAGGATCGGTAAATGAAGACTTCAGTCAAATCAGCTGCCCCGTCTATGCCGTCGGTGGCTGGGCAGATGGCTATACCAATGCCGTGTTTCGTTTGCTGGCGGGACTCAACGTACCACGTAAAGGGTTAGTCGGCTCGTGGGCGCATAAATACCCCGAAGCCGGGTCGCCGGGGCCGGCGATTGGCTTCCAAGCCGAGGCCATCAAGTGGTGGCAGCATTGGCTGAATGACGTGCCAACCGATATCATGAATGGCCCTATGTTGACCAGTTACATCCAAGACTGGGTCAATCCTGCGCCGTGGTACGACACTCGTCCTGGGCAATGGGTTGGTGATGTGACGTGGCCAAACCCGACGCAGCAATACGCCCAATATGTGCTTGGCCCCCAACAGCCCGTAGTGCATGTGGGCACTGATTTGCGCAGTGGTGCTGATGCGGGGATGTGGTGCTCATATGCCATTCCCGGTGATTATCCTCCCGACCAACGGGGGGAAGATGGTCGGTCGTGGTGTGCCGATTTGCCCGTGCAGACCAATACACAGACGGCGATGAATCGCACGTTTGAGATTACCTCAGCGCAGACTATTTTGGGGTTCCCACGGGTTATTTTGCGGGTAGCGAGTAACCAGCCCCAAGCCATGCTAGTGGTGCGCTTGTGCGATGTAGCCCCCGATGGGCGTTCGTTGTTGGTGAGTCGTGGGCTACTCAATTTGACGCACCGTGCCGGGCATGAGATGCCGATTGATATGCAGCCAGGGCACTGGGAAACGGTTACGGTGACCCTCAATGCGGCGGGATATTGTTTGCCGGCAGGCCATCATTGGCGGGTGGCGGTCAGTCCGTCGTATTGGCCGCATGCCTGGCCGTCACCGGTGCCCGTGACCCTCACGATTGATCCTGCGCAGTCATACGTGGAATTACCGATACGCACACCACAATCGTATGATGCGACGGCCGGGCAATTTGCACCACCAGCCATGACACCCGAAGTAGGCGTCACGCAATTGCGGCCCGATCAACGCCAACGTTACGAACAGTTTGATCAGATGCGTCAAACCTGGACCTTGCATGACGAAAACGACCACGGCGCCTTTCAACTGGCCGATGGGCTGACCTATGACCACCGGGCGGCGGATCGCTATTTCATTGATGTGACTGACCCCTTGACTGCGCGTACTGTCAGCGAACATACGATTTGTGTGGGGCGTGGTGCCTGGCAAACTCGGGTGGAAACCTGGAGTGAAGTGCGGTGTGATGCCACTCACTTTATTGTGACCAATCAGATTCGGGCCTATGAAAATGACGTGTTACAAATCGAAACCGCGCGGAGTAATCGTATCCTCCGTGATGGTATCTAGTACGAGGAATATATGACTACCGCAATTATCATTACCAAGGTACAGACATTCGATGTGCGCTTCCCTACGTCGTTGAATCTTGATGGCTCTGATGCCATGAATCGCGACCCCGATTATTCGGCAGCCTATGTGATGCTACATACCAACCACCCCGAATTGGTTGGCCATGGCTTGACCTTTACTATTGGACGGGGCAATGAATGGTGCGTGGCTGCTGCGCAAACCTTGGCCGAGCGTTTGGTGGGGCGTGATTTAGCGTCGATTACGGCTGACCTAGGGGCGTTTTGGTATGAAATGGTGGGTGATAGCCAATTGCGTTGGGTTGGCCCCGAAAAAGGGGTGGTTCACCTCGCCGTAGCAGCCGTGGTCAATGCGGTCTGGGATTTGTATGCCCGATCCGAAGGCAAACCACTGTGGCGTTTGTTGGTGGATATGTCGCCGGCAGAACTCGTGCGTTGTATCCCATTCCGGTATATTACTGATGCCTTGACTCCTGCCGAAGCGCTCGCCATCCTCGCACAAGCGGTGCCCCACAAAGCAACGCGGATTGCCACCATGCAGGCCCAAGGCTACCCCGCCTATACCACGTCGGCTGGGTGGATTGGCTATAGCGATGACAAAGTGCGGCAATTATGCCACGAAGCCATTGCGGCTGGTTTTACGCATATCAAAATGAAAGTGGGCATCGACATTGCCTCTGATGTGCGCCGTGCCGGCGTGATTCGCGACGTGATTGGTCCTGAGCGCTTTTTGATGGTCGATGCCAACCAAGTCTGGGATGTGCCCCAAGCCATTGCGTGGATGGAGCATCTCAAACCATTCAATCCATTGTGGATCGAAGAACCCACCAGCCCTGATGATGTGCTGGGGCATGCAGCGATTGCGCGTGGCGTGGCCCCGATTGGGGTAGCGACGGGTGAGCACGTGCAAAACCGGATTATGTTCAAACAACTCCTCCAAGCCGATGCCATTGCGTTTTGCCAAATCGATGCCTGTCGCGTCGGTGGCGTCAACGAAGTATTGGCGATTATTTTGATGGCGGCCAAATTCGGTGTACCGGTCTGTCCGCATGCGGGTGGTGTCGGTTTGTGCGAGTATGTCCAACATTTGTCGTTGTTTGATTTTGTGGCGGTGACGGGGAGTACCACTGGGCGGGTTATCGAGTACGTCGATCATTTGCACGAACATTTCGTCGATCGATGTGTGATTCGCAATGCGCATTATATGCCACCGCAATTGCCGGGGTATAGCATCGAAATGAAGTCTGCGACGTTGGATGCCTATCTATACCCCGATGGTCCGGTTTGGCAGGCGCTGGGGCGTGGGAAGTAAGTGATGCGGCGTTGGACGTGGGGTGGGCGAAGCCTCGTACTTATCGGAGTAATGGTTGGTGTCATTATGCCGTTGTGGACGGTGTGGTGGCGCGGAATTGCTTGGCTTGATAATGCGACCGTAGCCCAGATGGTACAGATTGGCGTCGCGACGTTCTCACAAGCGTTGCTTGCTACGGTGATAGCGGTGGCGTGTGCGCTTCCGATTGCTTGGGCGATGATATGTCGTCCAGGCTGGTTGGCGACGAGTGCCTGGCTGGCGGTCAGTGTGCCGTTTGTCATCCCTACGCCGGTGGCAGCCACCATGGTGACGACATTGTGTGCCCCTCACACATGGTGTGCCATGGTGCTTGGACTTGAAGTTCCGCAAGGGTTAGCCGTCGTCGTGATAGCGCATGTCTGGTACAACAGTGGGGTGTTGGTGCGCTTGATTGTGGATGCGTGGCAAGGAATTGCGGGGCGCTACGAAGCGGTAGCCATGACATTGGGAGCATCGCCGTGGCGCCGCTTTATCACGATTGTGTTGCCACTGATTTGGCCGGCTTTGTTGGCAGGGATGCTGTTGGTCTTTCTCTATTGTTTTGGGAGCTTTGGGGTGGTGTTGTTGTTGGGGGGGAGTCGAGTACCCTCGCTCGAAGTCGAGATTTGGCGGCAGACGAGTCAATTTTTGCGCCTCGATATTGCGGCGACCCTGGCAGTGTGGCAATTATTGATGAGTTTCGTACTGGTGTGGGCGGCTGATCGCTTGCAACGTCGGATTCCCCTCGATGCGCAAATTCGTCTGCCACGGCAGATATCGCGGGGGTGGGGCAGGTGGTTGGCGGGGGGCTGTCTGTTGGTGACCGTAGGCGTATTTGCGGGGCCGTTTGGATTGCTAGTGGCGCGGGCGTGGCTGCCTGATGATTGGAGCCACGCCTACCGGGCTTTGGCGCTCCCCGTGCGCGGTAGTGGTCTATTTGTGTCGCCGCTAGCGGCAGTATGGCGCTCACTGTGGATTGCGCTGGTGGTTGCATTGGTGACGGTCAGCGTGAGTTGGGGATTTACCAGCGGCAATCGCTGGTGGCGGCGGGTGGCGATGATTCCATTGGGCGTGAGTGGCGTGACGTTGGGACTAGGCTATATTTTGTGGTTTGGCCCACTCGGATTGTTACAAGCGGGCTGGCTGGTAATCATGGCGCATGTGGTGTTGGCGTTGCCATTGGTGAGCCGGCAGTTGGCACTCGCACGTGATCAATTGGCGCCGACGTATGCCATTGCGGCGGCGACCCTTGGTGCGCCGCCATGGCGGCAATGGTGGAGCGTCACGCTCCCATTGCTCCGGCGCGCGCTGGTGGCTGCCGGCTTGTTTGCCTTTGCGGTGTCGCTGGGGGATTTTGCGGCGGCGTTGTTGCTTAGTCGTCCCGATACAGCCACCGCCCCACTGTTTTTGGCACGCTTACTCGGGCGACCTGGTGCCCTCAATTATGCCATGGCGGCGGCGTTGGCGGTCGTGTTGGTACTCGTGTGTGTGGTGGTGATGATGGGTGCGCAGCTGCTAGCGCGTCCCCGGCAACGAGTTGAATGATACAATTTGCGTTATTGTGTATCAGCAAAACCTTGTACAATGCATACAAGTGACGGTACGTTATTTGTATGCATTGTATTGACAATTGATTCTTCCATCGCTATGATAGGCGATACCGCTTCGATTGTTTACAAAAAATGAAGGGCACGATATGCCGAATTTTGCGATTGTTGATACACATGTGCATTTATGGGATCCGCAGTATTTTCGCATGTCATGGCTTGATAACAACACGATTATTAATGCGCGGTTTATGGGTGAAGAATTCACCCAACATACGCGTGACGTTGCCGTCGAAGCGATGGTCTATGTCGAAGTTGCTGTCGAACCGCAATATAGCCTGCTCGAAGCCCAATACATCAACACCGTGGCCCGTCAATTGCCCAAGCTCAAAGGCATTGTCGCAGCAGCACCGGTAGAATTTGGTGAGCAAACTCGGGCCTATTATTCGGCATTGACGGCGATAGGTCCCCGTATCAAAGGGGTGCGCCGTTTGTTCCAAGGGGAATCTGATGCCAATTTTTCCATCCGACCCAATGTGGTGCGGGGGGTCGAATTGCTCGCCGAATACGGCTTGAGTTTTGATATTTGTATTTTTCATCATCAATTGCCGGCAGCCATCGAACTCGTCAAAAAAGTCCCCCAGGTGCAATTTATTCTCGACCATGTGGCCAAACCCGACATCAAAGGGCATCGCTTGGACCCTTGGCGCCAACAAATGACCGAAATGGCCAAATTGCCCAATGTGGTCTGCAAAATCAGTGGCATGACCACCGAAGCCGATCATGCGGCCTGGCAACCCGAAGATTTGGTGCCGTACATGGATCATGTCATCGCCGTGTTTGGTGAAGACCGGGTCATGTTTGGCGGCGACTGGCCGGTCTCGTTGCAATCAACCAACTACACCGAATGGGTGGCAACGGTTGATGCCTTGACTGCCTCATTGAGCGACAAAGCCAAACGCAAATTGTGGGTCGCCAATGCCCGTCGTGTCTATCGTTTGGGGTTCTAAAAAAGCGTTCGGGTAAGCAAACTCCCCGTGGCATTTATTTGCCACGGGGAGTTTTTTATGGGATTAACGGGATTGCAGGGTAGGGCGATGAATCGACAGCGGCGCGATTTCGCTGGGCGTTTGCATGGTGACGGCTGCTTGGGCGAGGTATTTACCCACCACAAACCCAAACGGCATGCCTGATCCACAAAACCCACCGCCGGCCCAGACCCCGGGCATGCCGGGCATGGCATCGACGACGGGGACGTAGTCAGGGGTGAAACCCATCAACCCCGCCCAGCGACGGGTAATCGGCAAACCGGCCAATTTGGGGAAGAGCCGCGGTAACACGTTGTCGAGGGCTCCTTGGACATCATCGGTGATACCGATGTCGTACAAATTGACGTCGCCATTGGCGGCGACGGCACGACAGCCACCCAACACAATCGACCCGTCGAGGGTTTGTTGCCAGTATTCACCGGTTGGGGTGATATCGGTGCCCATCCCTTGGCTAAATACAGGGGCAGTGGGGGCTGTCGACAAAATCTGACCACGTACTGGCGTAATGATACCATTGAGTGCTGGTGCCAATTGGCGGCTCCAGGCGTTGAGCCCGAGGACAACCGATTGGGCGCTAATGTTGCCCTGGTCGGTAACGACCACGGGGTCGCCATTGCTATAGTCGATCCGTTCGACAGTGGCGATACACAGGGTGGCACCATGCTTGATGGCCGCTTCGACGACCCCGCGCACGAGGCGCCCCGAGTGAATCAACGCACTACCGGCTTTGTATGAGGCGCCGACGATTTCTTCACCCAACGGTGTGTTGATCATGGCTTGGAGTTGGGCGCGGTCGAGCACTTCGCCATCATACCCGTCGGCATTCAATGCAGCTACGCCCCGTTTGGCAGCCTGATGGTCTGCAGGGGACAACGATAAATTGAATGTGCCTGGTTCACGGAAGTGGCAATCAAAGCCTTCTTCGTGCATGATTTGGCGGGCCAATTTGCCGTTTTGTACCGTGAGTTCATAGATTTGTTGGGCAGGGGCGGCGCCAAGCCGGGCCTGGGCACCGGCGTAGCCTTCGGCGGGACCGGTGCCGATGAACCCGCCATTGCGCCCGGTGGCGCCATGGGCGGGATGGACTCGTTCAATCAGCACCACATTGTGCCCGGCTTTGGCTAAAAAATAGGCTGTGGCTGAGCCGACAATTCCCCCGCCTACCACGACGTGGCTGGCGCGGGCTGGTAGTGGAGAACTGGGCATGGTGAGATCAAAGGTTTCTTGCCAGTACGAGCGGTTGCCATCACGTGAGCGATCGATGGTCATGTGCGTTTCCTCTCTTTGTAAAACATGCATGGCGATTCAGGAATTCCCTATAATTGACACACCACATACTGTACAATTATCATGTGTAGTATGTGTACCACTGTGTGGTGCCAATATAAGTAATCATGCATTATATCGTGCTCATAGTAGCACGATTTATTACCAATGAGGCTGGAGGATACGCATGCGTATATTGTTGCAAATGGTGTCATGGCGGTTTTTTGTACTTGTGTTGAGCATGTTTGTGGTGGTGGCGTGTGGCAGCGAAACTATCCCGCTTACGGGTACCGTCACTGATGCCTATACGGGCAAACCGGTGGGATCGGCTGTCGTGCAAGTGGGTAGTGCCAAAGCGATGACTGATGCTAACGGTGGTTATAGCATTGAGAGCTGGCAACGCACGGGGATATTCCAAGTGACGAGTGGTGATTACGAAGCCATCAACATGAATTTCGCCGAGCGCAAATGGCCCGATACCCTTACTGCCGCTGACACCAAAATCGACGTCGTAATCCACCCAAATGTCATTCGGGGTGTGGTCAATGATGCTTGGACCAAAAAACCACTGGCAGGCGTGGTTATCACGGCCAGCGCTACTATTTCGATGACGACTGGCGCTGATGGACAATACGTCTTGCAAGGAGTCCCCGAATCATTCACACTTAATGCGACATACCCCGAGTATGTGCCTTTTTCGGCGCCTATTAGCAAAACGACCCTACAAGACATTGCGCTTGCCAATGGCAATTTGAGCGGTACCATCAAAGACCAATATAGCAATGCCCCATTGAGTGGCGTCGTGATTACGGCGGGTGATGTGACGGGCCAAACCGATGCCAAGGGTGCCTACCAACTCAAAAACGTTGTAGCCCGTGCTGAGGTGAGTTTTACCTTGGAAGGATATGCTACCCAAAAAATCGACGCCAGCACGACGGCGACAATTGATGTAACCCTCCGTCCTGACGTACTCAAAGGCACCATCGTGAGCAGTGCTGATGGTACACCAATCCGTCATGCCACGATTATTGCCACCGAAGATATGGCTAAATCAGCCCAAGCAGCGGTGCGAATCGATGGAACTGATGGGGTATTTACCCTCAAAGGCATTCCAGAGACTGGTTTTGTGCAAGTGTTGGCTCCCGGCTATCGCAAATTGGTGGTGCCGATTAAACCGGGTGAAATTCCCAGTGAATTCAAACTCGAGCCGTTTGAACCAAAGGCGTCGTATGTGACGGCTGCGGTGGCGTCAAATACCGAATTAATGCAAAAATTCTTCAAGCATATTGATGAGACTGAACTGAATGCGATTATCATCGATCTCAAATCAGACCTTCGTGATGATTTAGGGTTGGTTTACTATGATTCACAAGTTCCACTTGTCAAAGAGCTCGGCTTGTCAAGCCCAAATTATGATATCAAGGCCTTGCTCGCCGAAGCCAAAAAACACAACATCTATACCATTGCACGCGTGCACATGTTTAGTCATGACAACATTTTGGCAGAAGCCAAGCCCGAATGGGCTGCCCAAGATCGTATCAAGGGTGGGATTTTTTATGATTACCCCACTGCGACGATTAAATATGCCTGGTTAGATCCCTTCAATGAAAATGTCTGGGATTACAATATCGCCTTGTCCGAAGAAGCCGCCTTGGCGGGTTTTGACGAAATCAATTTCGACTATATTCGCTTCCCCTCGTTAGAATTTGGCGCTGATGATGGCGAACGTCTGCAATTGTCACAAGAAAACGTGACGAGTGATATGCGTTTCGAGACCATCAAAAAAGTCCTGAATCGCGCCCACCCCAAAATTAACGCAGCCGGGGCGTTTTTGTCTGTGGATGTGTTTGGCTTTACGACCGAAGGGCCGATGGGCATCATCGGGCAGAGCTTACCGATTATGGCCGAAACCACCGATTATGTCTGTCCAATGGTCTATCCTTCGCACTATGGTACCGGCTACATGGGCTTTGATAATCCGGCGGCACATCCCTATGATATCCTTTTGGGCACCATGCAATTGGGGCTCAAACAAATCCCCGATAGTCGTGCCCGTATTCGTCCTTGGCTCCAAGATTTCACGTTGATTTGGGTGCCCGACAATATGATTGTGCAGTATGGTGCTGCAGAGCTCCGCGCTCAAATTAAAGCGGTTGCTGACGCCAAAACAGGTGCGGGCTGGCAACTCTATAGTTCAGATAATACCTACACCTACGAGGCATTGAATCCATAGTTGAGATAATTGGTTCATCCAACCCATGGGGGTGATGCCCCCATGGGTGCTTTGGAGCATCGTTGTCATGCAATTGCCACTTTCGAATCATGCAGTCATCGTATTTAGTCGATGGACTGGACTGCTCTGTACTGCAGCACTGTTGTTTTGGCAACAACGTGCCGTCGATATGTGGGGCGTCTGGCTCGCACTGGTATTGTTGACCATCGCACTGACGATTACCGTGCAACCGGTTGTACGTGGTGCGGTGCGGCAACCATGGCTGATGGGGTTCGACGTGTTTTTGGCGGCAGTGGTGGTGGTAGGTAGTGACCCATGGAATAGTCCTTTTTTGTGTTATGCCTGTGCCGTATTAGTGTTGCCGGCATTGGTGAGTGGCTGGCGCGGTGGTGCGATGGCGGGATTACTCTGCTCGGCATTGATTTTGGCCTTGATGTATTCACTCGATGTCGCCTTTACGAGTAATTTGCCACATATGTGGTTACGTTGGGTCGTGATTGTGATTGCACCAGCACTGATCGGCGCAGGTATTCCGCAAATTATTCCGCGAGTCCAAATGGCGTTGCCGATTATTGCGCCGCCGGCGTGGTCAACGTTTATTCCTCCTGCCCCGGCGTTGTTTGATGGATTGTGGACCACGCGCACCCAATCCCCTCGGCGCGCTGGACGGAAATCAACAACGCGCACCACCGATGTCGCAGTGCGGACTGAGGCGTTGCGCGTCGCGTTAAACCAACCGTTGCCAATGACTGATGACGTATCGGAGATTTTACCTGAACTCGTAAATCGCTTCGAACGCCATACGTTAATTGCGACACGATTTGCCGTATTAGGGCGCCCGCAGGCATTACCCGATATTTATCTGCCTTTGCTCCGCCGGATTGCCATTGAATCCCTATTGAATATCTCCCAACATACCAACGCCAATGAAGTAGTGGTGATGCTCCGTTATGACCCACGGGCAGTAACGGTGTTGATTCATGATGATGGTCAAGGATTACCGGTGACGGGCATTCAGCGTGCTGGTCTGCATTCATTGCAGGCCTTGATGTATCGTACCAGCGAGATCGGCGGGCGACTCGAAGTGTTCAATCATACCCCCGCTGGAGTGGCAGTACGGGCTGGGTTGCCGTTGGTTGTACAGGTACTATTATGATGTCCCGTTTTGTCATCCAACGCATATTATTGTTGAGCGCGATTGGATTGCTGGTGTTTGGGATGTCACGACCACCCGAACACGAATCAGAGTGGCTGCTCTGTTTGTGGCTGGCGGCTATCCCTGTCGCCATCCTTGGACTTGGTGAGATCCCGTTACTCTTGCGGGTCAACGATACGCAACGTTCACTACAGTCGTTAACGATTATCATCGCTATTGGCTTTGGCATGCTCTCGCTACAGCTCCTGCGCAATCAAGTGATTTGGTCACAATACTTGGCAGACCGGGTGGTGGTCAATCAAAGCACAGGGGAAACGTCGAGCAATGTACGGGCGTTGATGCTGTCGGCACGTACCTTCCGCGGATCAATTAGTGACCACAACCAAACGATACTCGCAGAAACTATCGTCGGTGCCGATGGGCGCACGGCTCGACGTTACCCTACCGACAATCCGAGTGCGTTTACCCCGGTGCTGGGGGTGGTGAATTCGCGCTACGGCGTATCGGGGCTTGAGGCAAGTTATGCCGAGTATCTTACCGGTGATCGCAATATTATCGGGCGTTTTGTGCGCATGCTTAATGCCCAACCAGCCAAAGGTGATAACCTCGAATTGACCATCGATGCCCCCTTGCAACAAGACGTTGCTGCCATTCTGGCAGGTCGGGTCGGTGCGGGGGTTGTGCTCGACCCCCGCACCGGTGCCGTACTCGCGATGGTGAGTACCCCCAGCTATAATCCCAACGATTTGACGAGTAATCTTGATGTGGACCGGCTTGTCGACCAAACCCGTATGGACGCTGCCTGGCAGCGACTACTTGACCCCGCTAATAATCAACCCTTGTTGAATCGTGCCATCCAAGGCCGCTATCCGCCAGGCTCGACATTCAAATTGGTCACTGCCTCGATTGCCCTCGAAAACGCCGGCGTCGCTCGTCCTGACGATATCACCTGTCCCGAACAACTCGAGGTTGAGCCGGGTGCCCCGCCGGTTGTCAATGCGATACCCAATCTGATGCAGTTTACCGGTGATCCAGCCAGCTTGCGCACGGTGATTGGCTTTTCCTGTAATACGGCTTTTGCGCAGTATGCCTTGCGCCTCGGCGCATTTCGTTTGTTGGCTGGTGCCGAGAAATTTGGTTTGGCCGTGCCTGACAAATCCGGCGAAGCCATTACCATGACTGATTTACCGACGCTGGCGAGTTTGATTTACAACAACGACAACTTTCTCGCCCGTCTCCCTGGGCTTGCTGATACCGGCTATGGTCAAGGTGAATTGCAAGTCACCCCGCTCCAGATGGCAATGGTGGCAGCCACCATTGGTAATAACGGCGTCATGATGCGTCCATATATTGTCGAACGGGTGGTACGGGCTAATGGCACCGAATTATACAAACACACTAGCTTTCCGGTTGGTCGTCCCATTTCGAACCGTAGTGCGACGATTCTACGCGATGCCATGCGCTTTGCCGTGACTGATGGCTTTGGCAAAGCCGCCCAAACAGTCGCAGGGGTCGCAGTAGGGGGCAAATCAGGGACCGCCGAATATGGTGGCCCCAATACCCACGCCTGGTTTGTGGCCCTCGCCCCCATCGAAAATCCGCGCTTTGCCGTGGCCGTGTTAATCGAAGATGGCGGCGAAGGCTCGGGCATCGGTGCGAGCCTCGCCGGCCAAATCTTGCGCGCGGCATTTACCCATATGCCGGTTGTCACGCCTGCGCCCTGAGTTTTTTTCCATAAATATCGACCCTGAAGCAACAGGGAAAAGGAGCCTGTAATGACCACGCGCCACGCCACGATTACCCGCACCACCGGTGAAACTGCGATTACCTTGACGTTGAATGTCGATGGTACCGGGCTTTGTGACGCCCATACCGGTATCGGCTTCCTCGACCATATGCTCACTTTGTTTGCCAAACACGGGTTGTTTGACATAACCGTCAATGCCAATGGCGACCTGCACGTCGACGATCACCATACCGCCGAAGACGTCTGTATTTGTCTGGGTCAAGCGTTAGATTTGGCATTGGCCGACCGTCGTGGGATTGTACGCACGGCGCATAGTTTTGTGCCGATGGACGAATCGCTGGGCTTTGTGGCGGTTGACCTCGGCGGTCGTCCCTATGCGGTGTTTGATGCCGAATTTGTGACGCCACGGGTGGGCAATTTGGGTACCGATTTGATTTTTCATTTATTCGAAAGCATCGCCATCCATGCCCGCATGAACTTGCATTGTCGCATCATGTACGGCAAAAACGACCACCACAAAGTCGAAGCACTCTTCAAAGCATTTGGACGGGCTCTCGATGCTGCCACCCGTATCGATCCTCGTTTGGGTAATGCCGTCCCTAGTACCAAAGGCGTATTATAAAAAAACGGTGGAACGCAGGATTAACCGCGTTCCACCGTTTATTGTGGCGTGAAATTATTCCGTACGCATGTGGATACGGGGCGCCAAAATCATGAGTCCCCAGCCAGCTATCCCTGCCAGTACACTGACGCCGAGCCAAATATGAATCGGCCAGATTACCACACTCGTGGCAGCAATCACGCCAAAATAGGCCAAACAGACACCGGTCGGCACCAGCACTGCACTGACGCGTAAGCGGAGCTGAAGCGGTTGTGCGCGCAACGCATAGGCGATGAATTCACAGACCACCCCTGTGGCCAATGCTCCCCAACCAAAGCGATATTCGTCGCCCATCAAGGCAATCAACAAGGCGTTGGCGACCAGCACAAACGTGAGCGCCCCATATGGCATGCGTTGGCGTTGCATCCAGAGCGCCACCCCGGCGGTGAGCATGGCGTTGGCCAGCAATCCGACCACGCCGACCATGACGCCGGTATCACCCGAGCGCACCGTTTCGGGCCAAATAATCCCGTAGGGGTGATTGAATTGCAACATAAACGTTATGACGCTCCAGCCCGCCAACGTGCTCAACACAAACGGGATGCGTTGTAGGGCTGATTGTTGCGGGTTGTCGTTGCGGGCATTGGCCACCACCACAAAAAACATGCTCCCGGCCAATGCCAGATGGGGCGGGCTCAGCAGTGGCTCGATGCCGGTTTCGAACCCAAATGTAGTATGCCACCACAAATCAACAATCCCGGCGAGGGCAAAGAGTGGTGCGGCAATAATGCCAGTGCGGATCGACGCCGGCAAATCGCGTTGCCAGATTTTGCCATTGAGATGGCTAATCAATACAATCAATGCGAATGTCAGCGCTGACGCCAAATACCCCGAATAAAAGACCGCATGCCAGGGTGTAAAAAAGGTGTTGTCGACTTTGCCATGATTGTGAGCCCAGCCATCGAGGTAGATTCCTGCTAGGAACCAGATGCTCCCAGGTACGAGGAGCCACGCCATGGCTTGCGGTTGATACAAGCGGGCAATCCAGCTGGTACGGGGTCGATTGACCTGAAGTTGTTCTGCGATCATATGCGTTCCTCGTGTGTCATTTGCACGGATTGCTCAGCAAATGTCGCCATGCCAAAGCCGATGGCCACCGCCATGATGACGACGCCACCCCAAACGCTAGGGCTCCATGCCAAGTTACTCGTATATTTCAACAATAAAAAATACCCCAAGGCAAAACTGCCTGGCCATACCAATGCCGGGATGCGACTGGCTTGGCCACTTTTGCGACTGACCCATTCCGCCCATAACCCGATTACGAGCAACAACGCCGCAAAGCGCCATTCCCCTTTGCTGATGGCTTGACTGACCCCTAGGATTCCTGATGCCACTGTAAATGCCCCAAACGGGGCATCGTGACGGCGCATCCACTGAAATACAATCAGCCACACACTAATAAACACCAAAAACCCACTGACTCCCAAGCCAATTACGGTGTCGCCACTATACAATTCGGCATAGACGGCGGTAAGTGGTGACACAAACATGAGTAGCGTGAGGATGACCACCGCTGCCATGCTGCCTGCAATTGCCCCCAACCAGGTGAGTTGCCCGTGGGGATTGCGTTGTCGGCTGGGAATACTCACAAGTAGCGCCAATACTGCCGCCAAGGCAATATGCGGCGGACTGAGCTGTGCCTGTAAATCTTGCTCAAATCCAAACACGCTATGCCAAATCAAATCAGCAGCCCCAAACAACGCTACCAATGATCCCATGCGCAATCCCAAGCGATGGGCGGCGAGTGGTGAAACCTGCCGGTAGCTGAGGTAGCCATACCAGGCGACGCTCCCAAATAAGCCGGTATACAAAATCGCGTGCCATGGCGTAAAAAACGTATTGTCAGTAGCACCATGTACGTGCGCCCAGGCGTCGAGCGTCATCCCGGCAATAATGCAGAGCGCCAACCCGAATGAAATGCCATGATAATGTTTCATAATTATGATTCTGTATAGGCGAACATACATTTATCATAGCATAATCCGTTGCGAACCAAGATATCCCTAGGCTTGATATCAGCTTGTGTTCGCCACAGATTGCAGAATGACAATCAGCTATGCTAAAATACAAATGCACCTACGCACAATTGTACTTGCGCCCAATACCTGCGTATTGGTCGGCAACGCTATCCTGTCGCAGTGGTGAGTTTGAGGCAATGTTGCCAAATCCGTAACTTGAGATCAAAGAGGAACTCATGAACAAACTAACCATGTTCGAACAGTCGGCCGTCTGGGTGGTCTTGGCGCTCTCACTTCTTGGCATTGTGTATGCCTTTATCTTGCGGGCGCAAATTATTGCCCAAGACAAAGGCACTGAACGTATGCAAGAAGTGTGGGGCTTCATTAAATCTGGCGCTAATGCCTACCTCAGCCAACAATTCCGTACCATTGTGATTTTGATTACGGTGCTCACGTTTGTGCTCGGAGCAAGTGTGCTGGTTATCCCGCCGACCCACGAAGCCGTGTTGCGCTTTGGTGATGCCGAAACCGCCTTGTGGTGGGTGGCCATCGGGCGTGCGGTTGCCTTTTTGATGGGGTCACTCTTCTCGTATACCGTCGGGTATGTGGGGATGAATGTGGCCGTCGAAGGCAATGTGCGGGTGGCAGCCGCCTCGCGTATCGGCTACAACCCGGCCTTGCAAGTCGCTTACCGCTCTGGTACCGTCACCGGTATGCTCACCGTAGGCTTGGGACTGTTGGGTGGGACGCTGATCTTTATGGTATTTGACATCAGTGCCCCCGATGCCTTGCTGGGCTTTGGCTTTGGTGGTTCACTGATTGCCTTGTTTATGCGCGTCGGTGGTGGTATCTATACCAAAGCCGCCGATGTCGGTGCCGACCTCGTCGGCAAAGTCGAAGCCGGTATTCCCGAAGACGATCCACGCAACGCTGCCGTGATTGCCGACTTGGTGGGCGACAACGTCGGTGACTGTGCCGGCATGGCTGCCGACGTCTTTGAAAGCTTCGAAGTCACCATCGTCTCGGCGTTAATCCTCGGATTAGTGCTTGGTGATGCCACCAGTGGTACCATGGGTGATGGTAATTACGATATGCGCTACGTCATCTTCCCATTGATTTTGCGTGGTATCGGTGTGATTGCCTCGCTCATCGGCAATACCATTGTGCGCACCGATGAACAAAAACGTGACGCCATGGGAGCCATGAATCGGGGTTTTTATTTGGCGGCCGCCGTCGCCGTGGCTGGGTTTGCGGCTATTACCCAATACTACATGATTGACCCAGCCACCGGCTTGGTTGACTGGAAGCCCTTCCTCGCCACGGTGTCGGGTGTGGTACTTGCCATCGCCCTCGACAAACTAACCGAATACTTTACCTCGACCCATTATGCCCCGGTCAAAGAAGTCAGTGCCGCCTCCCAAACTGGTGCCGCCACCAATATTTTGTCGGGGACGGCCTTGGGGATGGAATCAAGCACGTGGTCAGCCATCGTCATCGGTGTTGCTATTTTGGCGTCAGTGCTGATTTATGGTGGCGAACCGATTGCCACACAATTCACCGCAATCTTGTATGGGGTGGCACTCACCGGTATCGGTATGTTGACCCTCACTGGCAACACCATTTCGATGGACTCGTTTGGCCCCATCTCTGACAATGCCAACGGAATCGGCGAAATGTCGGGCCTCGACAAAAACGCCCGTGCCGTCATGGATGATCTCGATGCCGTCGGTAATACTACCAAAGCCGTTACCAAGGGCATTGCCATTGGCTCGGCCGTGATTGCCGCCGTGGCCTTGTTCGGGTCGTTTTTGACGGATGTCGGCAAAGTCCAAGCCCAACTCGGTCAAGCCATCATGCAAGGCGTCAATGTGTCGTCGCCGTTGGTCTTTATCGGCTTGCTGGTCGGTGGCGCAGTGCCGTTCCTCTTCTCATCATTGATGATTCGTGCGGTTGCTCGGGCTGCTGCCGAAATCGTCAACGAAGTGCGGCGTCAATTCAAAATCCCTGGCATCATGGAAGGTACGGTCGTGCCTGACTATGCCCGGGCCGTCAGTATTTCTACTGCTGCCGCCCAAAAAGAGCTGCTCGGTCTAGGGATTATGGCTGTCGTCATCCCGATGATTGTCGGCTTCATGCTGGGCGTCGAAGCCCTCGGTGGCTTCTTGGCTGGTGTGATTGTGTCGGGGCAACTTTTGGCCGTCTATCAATCCAACGCCGGTGGTGCCTGGGATAACGCCAAAAAATACATCGAAGAAGGCAATTACGGTGGCAAGCATTCAGAGCCACACAAAGCAGCCGTGGTCGGTGATACGGTCGGTGACCCCCTCAAGGATACCGCTGGTCCAGCCTTGAACCCCATGATTAAAGTCATGAATCTGGTGTCGTTGATTATCGCCCCGATTATCGTGGCATCACGTCCCGCTGGTAGTGCCATGAGTCCTACCGTGATGGTGATGATGGTAGTCTGTGTTGTAGGGTTGATTTGGTCGATTTGGCGCTCCAAAAAACCAGTTCAATCAATGTAACTCGCTGGGAATACATAATCCCCGTTACGAGTTACCTCGTAACGGGGATTTCTTGTACATGCCAACCCGAACGAATCGCGCCTTCCGCTCGGGTTGTCTTCCCTGGTCTATGGACGAATAACGTGAGTGCTCAATGGTTAAACTGAGCGATTACCGGCTACCGCGGCGCTGATCTTGGAAGCAGTCGTCGCAGTATACGGGCTTGTTGTTGCGGGGTACAAAGGGCACGGTGGCCTCTTTGCCGCAGCCGGCACAGGTGGTGGTGAATTGTTCACGTGAACCGCCACTCATTGGGCGCTCGCGGTAACCACCGCCGTTGTCGCTGCCGCGGCCGTTCATCTGTGACTTGCGTTGTTGACGGCAAGGTTGACAACGGGTCGGCTCGTTGGTGAAGCCCTTTTGGGCGTAGAACTCTTGTTCGCCTGCGGTGAACACAAATGGTGTTCCGCAATCGCGACAATTCAGTGTCTTGTCAGCGTAGCTCATCGCTAGCTCTCCTCTAATTCCTATGGGTGGATTTTTCCTGGGGGGAGACTGGTATGCGCGGACCAGGGAATTGGCGTGATCTAAACACAATAATGAGGGCCCAGAATAAAAAACACTCACACATATGTATGGACTACCAATCTTGTTTACAGTGTAGCATAGTTTTACAGGAACTGCAATAGTGTTTAGTCACAGACATTATTTATTACTATTGTGAATCACGAATCACACCCAAAAAATACTTACACTATTTATTTGTTGCGTATATGTATTTTTATCAAAGCCCCAAAAACGCCATTCTAACGCCGTAAATGCCCGAATATTCAGCAAGCTAAATAATTTTTTTGAGCAAAAAAAAAAACGGACATAGGCATGAATACTGATACGTGTACAGGTTTAGCGTGCGATAGATAGCGTAAATACGCCCATTATCTACCGGTAGTTTGTGCCAAACGCACAAAAGTGGCACCTGCTCCGGCACCGTGTGTGTGTGTGGATTATGCCATCAATCCACTGGATGTTCGTGTTGTACCACCAACAAAACCCCCGATTGCACGAGTACGCTTGCTGGCATTTGGGTGACGACATTGCTCACCCCCCGCGACCGTTCGAAATAAAGCGTGGCATGTTCGAGCGGGTAGGCCAGTCCCGTCGTCGTGATCCCATCGACCGTCGGCGTCAACGGTAGCAGTGATACTGTCCGGGTAACCGGACCATCGAGCAGAATGTGGTCACGTACAATCGCCAAGGTCTGTCCATCCGCAAAAATCCGCACGGTCCGCCCGATCAACATCGGCAAACAAAGCATTGCGATGGTTGCGACGGTATGATCCCAGCGTCCACCCAGCACACAAAACAAATCAATATGGCTGGCATTGCGCGCCACGGCGGCCAATAACGCGAGTTCGAGGTCAGTTTCGTCTTTTTCACGCGCATAGCGCTGCACCTCGACCCCTTGCGCGATGAGCCAATCGACATGGTCATCACTCAGTGAATCAAGATCACCGACGAGTAAATGGGGCACAATCCCCGCAGCGGCGAGTGATTGGGCACCACCATCAGCGGCAATAATATAATCTGCGGTAGCGGCAATCTGCGGAAGCCGCGCATCAGCGTTGACAGGAGCATTGGCGACAATTACTATGCGCACGGTACCGTATACTTGTATAGTTGGCATAACGAGTTGTTGATTATCGCTCTATTATAGCCGGTTCTGTAACTCCGTGGGAAGCTCTATCAACCGACAAGGAATATTGTCATGACACTACCGAGTGGCGTATGGGAAGAACGTTGGCATCCCCTGCGTGAAGAATGGATTATTGTCGCCGCCCACCGCCAAAACCGCCCTTGGATTGGCCAAACCGTTGCGACACTCCCCCCCCGTGACCCCGTCTATGACCCGACCTGTTATCTCTGCCCCGGTAATTTGCGCATTAGTGGCAACCAAAACCCTACCTACGGTGGCGTCTATGTCTTTGACAACGACCACCCCTGCGTCGGTCCACTCGCACCACACCCTGCCACGCCTCCGTGGCCATATCGCGCCCGCCGTGCCGATGGGATTGCCCGCGTTATTTGTTTCAGTCCGGTTCATAACCAAACCCTCGCTGAAATGACTTCAGCCGCAATCGCTGATGTGGTACAGGTCTGGCAACAACAAACCTACGATCTCGGCCAACGTCCCCAAGTCAATCACGTGCTCTGTTTTGAAAACAAAGGAGCCGTGGTAGGGGTATCCAATCCACATCCCCACGGCCAAGTCTATGCCACCAATTTTGTCTTCAAAACGATGGAAACAGAGCTCTTTGCTGCTCAGCGCTTTTGGCATGACCACAATCGCGTTTTGATGCACGAAATCATTGCCGCTGAGCAACAAGACGGGCGCCGGATTTTGTACGAAGACGACCACACCATCGCCTTTGTGCCCTATTTTGCCCGCTACGCCTACGAAGTATATGTGGTTCCCAAGTGCACCGTATCGCATTTGTATGGCCTCAATGCCGCCGAATCGCAATCGCTGGCCCAGGCGATCCAAGCCGTGACCATCCGTTTTGATAATTTGTGGCAAATGTCGTTCCCCTATGTGATGGCGCTTCACCAAGCTCCGACAGATGGCAGTCAGATGCCCTTTTTTCATGCCTTTGTGGTCTTTCACCCCCCATTGCGCCGCCCTGATTTACTCAAATACCTGGCTGGCCCCGAAATCGGTGGCGGGAATTTTTTGAGTGATACTGCCCCCGAAGCAACTGCTGCCGCTTTGCAAGCGGTGGCCTCCATTCATTACCGTGCCAGTGAGGTGCAATAATGCGCAACCCAGAATTTTTGCTCCAAGCACTGCAACGCATCCACTACGCCATCCGTGATGCCGTCGTGCAGGCCTGCGAAGCCACAGCCCTCGAACAGATGGCCACCGTGACGGCATTTGAAGGTGGCGACACCATTTATGCCATCGACCGCGTCTCTGAAGCGGTGTTGTTGACGCAATTTGCCGATCTGGCCCAGCACTACAACTTCCGCCTCGTCGCCGAAGGCCTCGGCCATGACGGCATCTACGACTTCCCTACCGGCGTGGCTGAATCTGCCCTCGAACTGGTCATCATCGTCGACCCCATCGACGGTACTCGGGGCTTGATGTACCAAAAACGCTCAGCCTGGATATTGACCGGTGTCGCGCCTTACCGTGGTGCTCACACCAATCTGCGCGATATCACGCTGGCGCTCATGACCGAGATTCCGCTCGTCAAACAACATTTGTGTGATACCTTGTGGGCGATTGCCGGCCAAGGGGCCCATGCGTCCCGCTTCAACCGCATCACGGCTGCCACCCAACCCCTGCCTATTCGGCCCTCGCAAGCGACCACTATTTTGAATGGATTCGGCAATATTGCCCGCTTCTTCCCTGGCGAACGAGCGCGCCTTGCGGCCGTCGATGATTTGCTGACCACGCAATTGTTGGGCGAAGCACCCCAAGGGCGGGCCTTGTCGTTTGAAGACCAGTACATCTCGACCGGCGGCCAACTGTATGAAATCTTGATGGGGCACGACCGTTGGCTAGCCGATGTGCGTCCGCTGTTGTTGCCCCCTGACCAACGCCACGGCGAGACGCCTATGCTCTGTTGTCACCCCTACGATATGTGTACCGAATTAATCGCTCGTGAAGCAGGAGTGGTTGTCTGCAAAGCCAATGGCCAACCCCTCGATGCCCCGCTCGATGTCCAGAGTGGGGTATCGTGGCTGGCAGTGGCCAATAGTACGTTAGCAGCGCGCTTGCTGCCGGCGCTCCAACAGGCCTTGCAGGCCTATGACATGCAATTGGAGGACGATGATGTGGCACTGTGATCCACAACAGGCACAATTGACGCCTGATTCCCGCATTGATGCCCTGCTCGCCTCATACGCCGATCCACTCCAGCCGACCTGGGTAGCGCGCGCACCGGGGCGTCTCGACGTGATGGGGGGTATCGCCGATTATTCGGGGTCGCTGGTGCTGCAACTGCCCCTCGATGTCAGCACCTTGGCGCTGGTACAACCCCGCACCGATGGCCAAGTGGTGGTGGTGAGCCGCGCTACCGAACTCCAAAACCACTTTCGGGCCCAATTTAGTGCTAGTGCCCTGACTGGCGAATACGCTGTCGTCCGCAATTATTTGCGGCGTCAACCACTGATGGCTTGGGCTGCCTATATGGCAGGGGTTTTGCCCGTACTCGCCCGCGAAGCGAATCTGCACTTCCCCCAAGGGGTGACGATTATCGTCGATTCGAGTGTGCCCCTTGGCAAAGGGGTCAGCTCTTCGGCCGCCGTGGAAGTCGCCACCATGTGCGCCTTGCTGGCCATGGCCAACCACCCCTGTGATGGGCGTACCTTGGCTATTTGGAGCCAAATGGTCGAAAACCACATCGTCGGCGCGCCGTGTGGCATCATGGATCAGATGACCTCGGCCTGTGGTCGCGCCAATCAACTGCTGGCATTGCGCTGCCAACCTGCCGAGCTGCTCGACCCGGTGGTCATCCCTGCCGACCTGATGGTCTGGGGGATCGATTCGGGGGTGCGCCATGCCGTATCGGGCGCCGATTATGGTTCGGTACGGGTAGGCGCGTTTATGGGCTACCGCATCATCGCCGATATTACTCAGACTCCAGTGACCATCACTGCTGGCCGCGCCGTCATCGCCGATACCCGGTGGGGTGGCTATTTGGCCAATCTGACCCCCTCCGAATTTAGCCAATCCTATGCGGATTCCCTGCCGGTGCAATTGGCTGGGGCTGACTTTGTTGCTCGCTATGGTGCCACTAGCGACGCTATCACCACTATCGATCCCCAGCGTACCTATGCGGTACGTCAACCCACCTCCCACCCCATTGCCGAGCACCACCGCGTGCGCACCTTTGGCCAATTGTTGGCCGCAGATACCCAAAACAACCAAGTTGCCGAGTTACTCGGCGAGCTGATGTATCAATCGCACGCCAGCTATAGTGCCTGTGGCTTGGGATCTGCTGCCACCGATGCGATTGTGGCGGCGGTACGTGCCTTGGGTCCCGCCCATGGCCTGTTTGGCGCCAAAATCACTGGCGGTGGCAGTGGCGGTACCGTGGCGGTGCTTGGGCGTCCTGACGCCGTGGCCCACGTACACCACATCGCCCAAATTCATGGCAGTGGCTTGGTGTTTGCTGGCTCCAGTGACGGCGCGGCCTTCTCGCCCGTGTGTCGTTTTAACTATACATAATGATTAATTTGCGTATACATATGGTTTTTCTTTTGGAAAAAAAACGTCGTGCGCATCGTGAATGAGCCACCTGACAATGGTTCGTGGCGGTATTGGTACAATAGAATAGTTCATTATCAAAGAGAGTGAGTGTGTGATGCGTGGATTGCCATGGCGCAATATCTTGTGGGGAATATTCGCGATTATTGTTATCGTTGGGATTATTTATCGCGAGCCGATTGTATTTAATATCAAATTGCTGAATGTGGCCCGGATTGGCAAAGCCTATTATGCCGAATACCCCTTTATCACCAAAAACATCGCCTATGGGACTGCCGAACATCAGCGCCTCGACATCTATCGCCCCGAAAAGCCAGGCAATTACCCCGTAATCATCTATATTTATGGTGGGGGCTGGAACAGCGGCGACAAAGAATTGTACGCCCTCGTGGCCCAAAGACTCGTCCCATTAGGGATGGTGGTGGTGGTGCCTACCTACAAACTGCACCCCGATGCCACCTATCCGGGCATGATTGATGATGTGGCGGCTGCGGTAAGTTGGACCATCGAAAATATCGATCAATATAGTGGTAATCCCAAACGGATTGTCCTCGGCGGCCAATCCGCCGGGGCCCAACTCAGTGCTATGGCGTTTATGGATCCCTCTGTACTCGCCAAATATCAGCATAGTAGTGCCGAGATATGTGGTTATTATGGCATCAGCGGCGTGTACGATATCAATGCCCAATACGCCTTTGAGCAAGCACATGGTCGCCCCGCGCCGGTGATGACGGCGGTCATGGGTGGCCAAGCCAACTTCACTGCCACATCGCCGACATACTACATCCGCGCCGATTTACCACCAATGTTATTCATCCACGGCGATGCCGACGAAACCGTGCCGCTCCAGATGTCTCAAGATTTTGTGGCAGCCCTGCAAAAAGCCGGTGTCAAGGCTGATCTGCATGTCTACCCTGAGCGTGGCCATTCGGAATTATTGTTTTATACGTTGACGCAAACCCCAGGCCAATTGATTACCGATGTGGTTGACTTCGCTAATCAATGCCCCTAATTGGGTGTCTGAAATAGGGTGATTCCTCCACATAATCAGGTGATTAGAATCAATCCGTGTAATTTGTCGTTGATGTTGGCATGAGTGATTGGCTAAAAAAACGCCGCTGGGTGCGTACTAATTGTCCGAGTTCGGGGGTGCGCATCAACGTCGCCCCCGTCGTCGTGTGTAACCACACCCGCCGCCATTGTCGGCTGGCAATCAGTGGCTCACAGGGGGTGATGTCGGCGAGGTGGAGCCCGACGTAATATTGCATTGCACGGGGATGGTGTGGTTGGTGCGGGCAGCATTCTTGGCGCAGACCAATAGTGCACGTGTTGATGCGTGCCACATAGCCGATGTGCCATGCCATGGTCGGGTGCCATTTGGGCAAATAGGCCGCAAAATAATCGGCGTTATAGGCAAGATTTGCATGGGCAATAGGGATGTGATAATGTTGGGCGCTGATAAGAGTGTCTAAATCCGTAGCGGTTTTGATGATTCCAATTAATACTGTCGCATCATCTGGTATATACATAGTTTTTGCTTTCGTTTACCCAGTGAGTCCATTAATCCATGGCACTAAATCAGGGGCTTGCTGAATGATGGCTTTTTGAAATTGGGTGAGTGCCACGGGACCAGCTCCTACTTCGAGTTCACAATCTGCGCACATACCCGCTTGTTTGATACTCCGTAACAACCAAATCCCACTGGCGACGTCGAGATAGTCGCTATGTGCGCCATGTCCGCTAGTCAGCCTATTGCTACGGGCGGTATATGGACTACTGAGGTGGAGCAAGGCCGGGCGCGATTGCCAACTCGCGATGCTCGCTATGGCGGCGTCGATGGGCTGGTACGGCCAAGGGGCTTGTTGATGATAATGAAGCCAATCAAATACGATAGGTAATTCGACCTGGGTGACCTGTTGCTGGAATTCGCTGAAGTCGCCGTGGGTATATTCAATCGCCAAAAATCGCCTGACCGTTGCAGAGAGCTGGATGAGTGTGCGCCGCTGGGTGTCGTGCCAGGTCGGTACATGACAGACAATCACACTATCATCGGCTACACAGGCTTCAAAAAACGCCGCAATCCGCTCGAATGTCGCAATCAATTGTTGGGGATGGGCAATTGGGGCATGGACGACTAGGCGCAACTGATGGGTAGTGATGAGTTGCCCAATCAATTCGTACATTGCGCGTGGTAATGGCGCAATCATTTGCACCGGGATGCGACAAATTTGTTGATTGTGGGCCACTGCCGCCAGACAGCGTGCATGCCACCACGTGGCACAATCGCCACGGGTGGGGTTGGGGAATATCGCCGTGCCCATGCGAATCATGTCGTGCTCCACACCATACTGCGACGCAAACTCAGCATGCGTATAGTATAGCGTGGTTTTTGATATAAATCAACACAAATGTGCTAATTACCATAATGTTTTTTGCAAGGTGCGTTGGGCAGGTCCCCATGCCACACAATCGTAAGGTGGTAATGGGGTAATCGTGCGGAAGTATTGCTGGCAGGCGTGCATATGCAGTACCGTGTGTATGCTACGGACTGCTATTTCTGGACTATTTGCTTCCCGTGATAAATGCGCTAACCACACATCGCGGGGGTGTTTGTCTTGGGCCACCTGTGCCAGCAATGCACCGGTTTGGATGTTGTCGAGGTGCCCGGTGGGGCTGGCGATGCGCAATTTGAGGGAGTGGTCATAACTAGCCAGCCGCAAGCGCTCACGGTCATGATTGGCTTCAATCACGATTAATTGGGCTGCCTGCAAAAAAGGGACAAGGGCTGGTTGCCATTCACCTAAATCGGTGGCAATTGCTACGGTAATGTGTTCGTAGCATATCTGGACTGCAATAGGTGCCACCGCATCATGACTGACCGCCATGGCGCGGATGGTAATGCCCGCAATATCGGTGGGGTACTGCTCGTCGAGCTGATGGACTACCACTGTTGTGGGGATATTGATCTTTTGGGCGGTGGCTGCCATGGTATAGATAGGGATGCGGTAGCGCTTGGCCAGCGCGACCACACTCGTGGTATGGTCACCATGTTCGTGGGTGACAATGATGCCGATGATATGTGCGGGGAGGGTGCCAAAGCGGGCGCAGCGCGCTAAGATGGTTTTTTGGGGGAGTCCTGCATCAACCAACAATGCCCCCGCCGGAGTTTGAATGAGGCAGGCGTTGCCTGTACTACCCGACGCCAACGACACAACCTGCATGCCAACCCCTTTGATAGCGGAAAAATTAGGCAATAACGGTTAATGCCTGTGCCATATCACCTTGAATGTCTTCGATGGCTTCGATGCCCACCGACATACGGATGAGTCCATCCGAAATCCCGCGCGCCTGCCGTTCAGCTGGTGACAGTCCCCGATGTGACGCCAAGGCCGGCACACTAATCATGGTGTAGATATCACCAAGCGTACTCGCCGGCAACACCAATTCCAAGGCATTCGCAAATGCGGCTAACTTTTCGGGTTGGCGTAACTCAAACGCCAACATCGCCCCATACTTGCCCTTGAGCGTGCGTTGAGCCACTGCATAATCAGGGTGCGTTGCCAAGCCTGGGTAATGCACATGGGCCACTGCAGGGTGGTTTGCCAGCCATTGGGCAATGGCGGCGGCATTGGCACATTGGCGCTCAACCCGCAGTGACATTGTTTTCATGCCGCGCAAAATCTGTAAGGCCTCAAATGGCCCAAGCACCATACCCAAGGTGGCATTGATATGGCGGAGTGGTCCCATATAGGCTTCGTCACGCACCACCACCAACCCACCGGTGGCATCACCATGCCCACTAAAGTATTTGGTGGCACTATGCGCCACGAAGTCGATACCGAGGGTGAGTGGTTGCTCGACGATGGGGGTGGCAATGGTATTGTCGACCACCGTGCGCGCCCCACAGGCCTGGGCTCGTTGGGCGATGGCGGCCATATCCACGACCCGAAAGAGCGGGTTGGATAACTGCTCGGCATAAATAATATCAGGCTGGTGGGTGACAATCGCCGCATCGAGCGCGGCAAGATCGGTGAAGTCGCAGGTGGCAATCGTTACCCCATATGGCGCAAAAAAATCACGCAACAGGACAGTCGTCGCCCCATACATGTCACGCGCCGCCAAAATACATTTGATAGGGTGTCCTAATGACGCGCCTGCCGCCAAAATAGCGGTGTAAATCGCCGACATCCCCGATGCGGTTGTTAAGGCACCAGCACCTGCTTCGGCAGCAGTGGCGGCAACCTCTAGCGCTATATTGGTGGGATTGCCGTTGCGGCCATAGGCATAACCTTCGCCGCCGAGGGCTGCATCGAATGCCCCCATATCTTCGTGGAAATAGGTAGTTGAGGTATAGAGTGGCGTGGTGGTTGGTTGCCCTGGTTGTACTGGTAACCGTTCGCCTGCATGTACCATGCGGGTGGTGTATTGCCAACGAGGGTTGTATTTTGGTGCCACTGCACATTCCTTCCTGACATAATGATGCGTCAGATTATACCATATTAAGGACTTAGCGCACGATAACAATTGAATTTGTTGTGCTGTTAACGCTGATTTACTTGATGAAAATCACTAAATATCCGAATGTAGATGTATTGGTAGCTATATTTTGGGGTCAAAAAAATTTAATCAAAGCATAACATGAACACCGTCTACTGTTGATATGTTTGTTATATAGTTCACATAGTATATGAACGGATAATATTTCATGTACGTACAGATTTTTTACTTAGGAGAACCCATGTCAATCAGCAAAGAACTTTTGGCTCGTCGTCGGTTTTTGCAACTCAGCGCCTTTGTTGGTGCTGGTGCCGTAATCGCAGCTTGTGGTGCCACCGCACCCGAAGCTCCTGCCACCGAAGCCACTGCTGCACCGGCAGCAGAAGCAGCCACCATGGCTCCTGAAGCCACCGCTGCTGTCGTCGAAGTCACTGTTGCTCCTGAAGCCACTGCTGCTCCGACTGCCGAGCCGATGTTGCCTGCTGCCCCAGCCCCCGGCCCGTTGTCAGCTGCCGATGTCGGTGGTATGGAAGGGTTGATTGCCAAAGCCAAGGCCGAAGGCGAACTCAACGTAATCGCATTGCCCCACGACTGGTTGAACTACGGCGAAGTTATTTCTTCATTTGCTACCAAATACGGTATCAAGATCAACGAACTGAACCCAGACGCTGGTTCGGGTGACGAAATTGCCGCCATCAAAGCCAACGCCGGCAACACCGGTCCCCAGGCTCCTGACGTCATCGACGTCGGTTTTGCCTTTGGTCCTTCTTCCAAAGAAGCCAACTTGCTCCAACCCTACAAGGTGTCAACGTGGAGCGAAATTCCTGATTCACTCAAAGATGCCGATGGCTTCTGGTATGGCGCTTACTACGGCGTGTTGGCCATTGCCGTCAACAAAGACGTGGTTCCTGCGTCACCAGCCACCTGGTCAGATTTGCTCAAGCCCGAATACAAGGGTCAATTTGCCTTGACCGGCGATCCCCGTAGCTCAAACCAAGCCATCCAAACCATCTATGCTGCTGCCCAATCAAATGGTGGTAGCCTCGACGATGCCAAGCCAGGCCTCGAATTCTTTGCCAAGCTCAAAGAATCAGGCACCTTGATCGAAACCATGGGCTCAACGGCGTTGTTCACCCAAGGTGAAACCCCGATTATGCCAATGTGGTCATACTTGGCCCTCGGTATGCGCGACACCACTGCCGGTAACCCCGAAGTGGACGTCGTCATTCCTGAGCCAGTATTCGGTGGTGTGTATGTCCAAGCCATCAGCGCCTACGCCCCCCACCCACATGCTGCCCGTTTGTGGCAAGAGCACCTCTACTCAGACGAAGTGCAATTGATTTGGGCCAAGGCCTATGGTATCCCCACCCGCTTCGGTGCCATGTTGAGCGCCAAGAAAGTCCCAGCCGATGTGTTGAGCAAGATTCCTTCAGCCGATTTGATGGCCAAGGCTGTCTTCCCCAATGTCGATCAGTTGACCGCTTCAAAGACGGTCATCACCGAACAATGGGACACCATCGTCAAAATGGAAATCACCAAGAAAGACTAATTTAGCGCTTCTTTGTGACATAATCGATAATTGCTCGTTGAGGGTTACCCTCAGCGAGCAATTTCTGCAATAATACCACCGACAGTGATTTTTGAAATAAAAGGGGACGTCATGGCCAATGGAGCCGCACAGACATGGTGGCGCCAGATTGAATGGCGCAGGGTTGGCGTGAGCTTGACCGTGGGGCCGTTTTTGTTGTTTGCCGTGTTGTTTATGATTTTGCCGGCGGGTTCGTTACTCATCGAAAGCTTCCGCAATGCCCAAGGGCAGTGGACCCTCGCGAATTTCGCCGATATGAATGACCCAATGATTATCGAAGCCTATGCTATGAGCTTGCGAATTAGTTTCACCACGGCAATTATCGGTGCCATCCTCGGGTTACTTGTTGCCTATGCGATTACCGTGGGTGGCTTGCCCCATGGGATTCGTACTGCGATTCTGACCTTTAGTGGGGTGGCGTCAAATTTTGCTGGCGTACCGTTGGCGTTTGCCTTTGTGGCGACGTTGGGTCGCACCGGCATTATTACTGCATTGCTGGCACAATTAGGGATTAATCTCTACAAAAACGGCTTTAATTTGTACTCGTACGCGGGATTAGTCCTTGTCTACGTCTACTTCCAATTCCCGTTGATGGTATTGGTCATGACACCCGCACTAGATGGCTTGCGCCGCGAATGGCGCGAAGCCAGTGCAATTTTGGGCGCCAATACCGCTCAATACTGGTGGCATGTGGCATTGCCGATTTTGACGCCGGCGATTTTGGCTGGGATGGTGTTGCTGTTTGGCAATGCCTTTGGCGCCTTTGCCACCGCCTATGCCTTGACTGGTGGTACGTTCACGATGGTGACCAATGTGATTGCCCAAGAAATGAGTGGCGATGTGCTCCACAACGAAGCTCTCGCTTATGCCTTGGCTACCGGCATGATTGTGATCATGACCATTACGATTGGTACGTATACGCTGCTCCAACGCCGTGCCGAGCGCTGGTTGCGCGCCTAACAGGAGGATACACAAATGCTTCGTCGATTTTGGCCATGGCTATGGGTAAGCCTCGGTGTGTTGTATTTCTTTTTGCCAATCTATGCCACGTTTGTCTTTTCACTCAAAGCCAAAAAAGGCATTTTTTCGTTTATTGCCTATGAGCGTGTCTTTGCAGATGCACGCTTTGGGGCGAGCTTTTTGTTTTCGACACAAATGGCGTTGCTGACGATTTTTTGTTGTATGTTGCTTCTCATTCCTACCTTGACCGTATTGCATTTGTTTTTGCGCCGCTTGCGCCCAATTGTCGAATTTGTGGCGCTTGTGCCCTTTGTAATCCCGAGTGTGGTGCTGGTATTTGGCTATTTGCGGGTATTTGCCCGCCCACCCTTGTCGTTGACCAACACCACCCTCGGCACCTATGGCTTGCTCCTTGCTGGCTATATGGTACTCTCGATGCCCTACATGTATCGCTCGATCGATGCCGGGCTCCGCGCCATCGATTTGCGCACCTTGGTTGAGGCTTCGCAAAGCCTTGGGGCTGGTTGGGTGACGATTTTTGTGCGCGTCATATTCCCCAATATCCGCGTGGCGGTGCTCAATGGTTCGTTTGTGACTTTTGCAATTGTGATTGGTGAACTCACGTTGGCGCGCTTTATGTTGGGGAATGCCGTGGCGTTTGCCCCCTATCTGGCCGAAATCGGCCGAGCGCGCGCCTATGAACCCGCTGCAATTACCGTGTTGAGTTTGTTGATGACCTGGGGTATCGTAATGATTTTGCAGCTCCTTGGTCGTAATACAACTACCACAATTGCGGGTCCGCGATAAGCGTGTTATATCCACTATTACTAGTGTCAACAAGGAATCCAATATGAGTTTTTTAGTGTTACAAGGCGTCCGCAAACAATTTGGCACCACTGTGGCCGTTGCCCAATTTGATTTGGAAATCGCCCGTGGTGAGTTTGTATCGTTCCTTGGTCCGAGTGGTTGTGGCAAAACGACCACATTGCGCATGGTCGCTGGTTTTGAGCAACTTACTGCTGGCAACATCATTCTCGATGGCGTCGACATTAGTGCGACTCCCCCCAACAAACGCAATATTGGCATGGTGTTTCAATCCTATGCCTTGTTCCCCAATATGACGGTGGCTGATAATATTGGCTTTGGTTTGATGGTCGCTGGTCGTCCCAAAGCCGAAATCCATGCCCGTGTCGGCGAAATGCTCGACCTCATCGCCATGCCCGAATACACCGCCCGCTACCCGTATCAACTATCGGGTGGTCAGCAACAGCGGGTGGCATTGGCGCGGGCATTGGCGTTGCAACCACAGGTATTGTTGCTCGATGAACCGTTGTCGGCGCTCGATGCCCAAATCCGTGATAATTTGCGCCAAGAAATCCGTGAAATTCAACGCCGTCTCGGAATTACCACTATCTATGTCACCCACGATCAACAAGAAGCAATGGCGCTGTCAGACCGAATTGTGGTGATGAGTCATGGTCGGGTGGCCCAAGTGGGTGCCCCCCACGAAATCTACAATGCGCCCCGCACGCGCTTTGTGGCATCGTTTGTCGGCACGCTCAATATCCTCGTAGCGACGGTGATTGATGCCCATCATGTGCGGGTTGGTGAATCAGTGTGGCAGGTGGCTGAGGCGATTGTGCAACCGATTGGAAGTAGCGTAGAATGTGCAGTGCGCCCCGAATTGTTACGCGAGGCTACGCCTGAGTTGCCGAATCAATTGACGGGTGTTGTCCACGACGTTGTGTTTCTGGGGGCCACGGTACGGGTAACATTGTTGGCGCAAGGGCAACGGGTGTTGGTTGATTTGTTTAACGATGCCACGCATGCTATTCCACAAACCAATACGACGATGACGGTGGGATGTGATCCGCGTACGGTATTGGTATTGGCTGAATAATTCTTGTCTTTGTACAAAAGTGAGGCTAGCGATGTTCCCACGTGCTCCCCAATTAGTGATTTTTGATAAAGACGGCACCCTCATCGATTTTCAACAAATGTGGGGGCGCTGGGCCATCGGCTTTGCCGAGCGCATGAGCGTGGCGATTGGGCATGACGTTCGTGCGGCTTTTGCCGAGGCCTATGGATACGATACTGCGACGGCGCATATCGATCCAACTGGGCGTTTGGCGATTGCCAGTATGGCGCATATGCATCAAGTGGCGGTACAAATTGTGGTGCCATATGGTATCACCGTTGCTAATGCCTATGTACTGGTGCAACAGGCCTGGCAGCCCCCCGACCCTGTCAGTGAGGCCGTGCCGTTGGTCGATGTATTCGCATTGTTTACTGCGATACGCGCCAAAGGTGCCCAAATTGCGGTCGCGACCGCAGACAACCGTGAACCCACCCTCGCCACGTTGGCGCACCTCGGTGTCGCCCATTTGGTGGCGGCGGTGGCCTGTGCCGACGACGCCGGAGTAGCGCCCAAACCTGCCCCCGACAAGATTTTTGCCGTCTGTCGTGCCCTAGGGGTGGCCCCACGCGACGCAATTATGCTGGGTGATACCCCTGCAGACATGCAAATGGGCCACAACGCTGGTGTCATGGCCCAAATCGGGGTTACCTCGGGGTTAAGTGACGTATCAGATCTACAACCATATGCCAGCTATATAATGCCGACGGTGGCCGAGTTGTGGCAATACTGGCCGTAATTAGGGTTATGGTGTGCGTGTGGCCGTCGCAGTTGGGCTGGTTTTTTCGCCGACCGGTGTGCGACTCGCTGTCTGTGTGGCGCTCACCGTGCGTGACGGCGATGTCGTTTGCGTAGCGCTCGGAGTGCGTGACGGTCGTAGTGTCCGGGTGATGCTCGGGGTGCGTGACGGTCGTAGTGTCCGGGTGATGCTCGGGGTCCGTGATGGTCGAGGTGTGCGTGACGCTGTTGCAGTGTGCGTGGAAGTTTGGGTTTTGGTGGCAGATAATGATGGCGTGAATGTCATTGAGGGTGTCGCACTGAGTGTTATTGTTGCGGTAGGGGTGGTGGTACGGCTTGGCGTGAGGGTGGCTGTGGCGGTAGGGGTGGCAGTATCAGGGAAGATAAATTTGATGACACCACCACTCACGGTATTGACTCTGTTGCGGTCGACAATGTAGATGCCATACCCGATACCAGTGAGCACAAGCAGCGCCAATACTACCCGGATAGATCGACCATACGAAAAGAAGTGTAATTTATCGGCACCAAAGGCGGTAATTGGTTCGACCGCCTCTGAATAATGAAATCCGCGGTATTCATCGAGCGCATTTTGGACGTCGAGACCCAAATAACTCACATATTTGGTAATCATTTCTTCGGCCATCCGCCCCCGTGGCAAATGCGAAAAACGATCTTCTTCCATGGCTTGGACATAGGTCATATGCACGCCAATTGCCAAATCGATTTGGGTTAATGGGATATTGCGTTTGGTTCGTTCGGCACGTAAACGACTGCCCAATGATTCTTTTTTGGGTTGTGTATGTGCGTCAGATGCGATAGTTGTGGGCAATCCTGCCAAGAGCAACTCATCGGCATCGCTCATGCTCAACCCTAACACATCTTTTTGCGCATCCGTTGCGGGGATGATTTTTTGGCTATCGGTACTTTGGTTTTTTTTGCGGCTATTGCGTTTGGGTTTGGTGTCTTCGTTTGCGTCAATTGGTTTTTCGATGACGGGTGTGATAGCTGGTTGAATAAACGGGTTGAGCAATTCGACCAAATCACGCATCAAAAACGGCTTTGCCATGAATCCTTGGATTCCGAGGGCTTGGGCCCGAATGGCAGTTGCAGGCGTAGGATCGTGGCTAATCACAATTACGGGAAGTTTACGTGCCCACTGCTCTATAATTTGCCAACCCGTGTGATTATCGACGCTGGGATCAATCACGATAAGGGTTGGTTGTTGTTCTGAAATATACTGGCTGGCGAGGGCGAGTGTATTCGCACGACGCACGATGTGTCCAACATGTCCGAGTTGGAGATCCAAACTCATTGTGAGCACGACATCTTCGTCGATTGCCAAAATCACTGCCATATAAACTCCACCAATTATCACTATAGATACTACCCATAGTATAGCCTAATTTAGCGTGGTTTGGTGTTTGTCGCAACAGATAAATGCGTGAGAAATGCCAAACTACGATGTAAATAGGCTGGTGGAATCATCAACACAAAAATCTCTAATACAGCCGCTCCCTAGTGTGCGGAGACATCGTGTCGATTGGGGTAATGGGTTGGTATAACAATACCTACGCCAATCTAGGCGGCTCATTGGTTGTGGGTCGGTGCATTGATAC
>JBBAWW010000008.1:0-1847 GCA_040397035.1 Roseiflexaceae bacterium
CTTATCAATGCACCGCCGAACAATCAACGAGCCGCCTAGATTGGCGTAGGTATTGTAGTATAATAAAGTAATATTTTGTAACCACAAGGATTAGTCTCATGAACAAATTTTTGCTCGTGTTATGTGTTGGATTGTTAGTCGCCTGTGGTTCTGCAACGAAACCACCGACCCAAGTATTACCGCCACACATGGTAAACATCAAAGGTGAGGCATTTGATGGCGATGTACCGAATACTATGAAGGTCGGCGAATATTATGTCTTTACCGGTGATTCAAAAGGCTGGATCGTGTCGACATCGACGCCTGAGTTAGTACAAATCGAACAAGGTGGCACCAAAGACACCTACGAAACCAACCCTAGTTTTTTTGCGCTCAAAGCCGGCAATGCAGTCGTCACCGTCACGAGTCCAGCAAACACGGTATTTACGATTACCGTCACCATCGAATAATCAAACGATGTGACCCCTCATGGCAGCTAATATGCCATGAGGGTTTTTAGTTGTCGTCAATTTACGCATGAGAATCACCAATGATTAACGGCATATTACGGTGAAAACACATATACATCACACGCAGGTATTGCATAATCATAAATATTCTGCAAATCCAATACCCTTAAACACGTATTGGTAGTACGCACAATATCGGTTACACTAATCGTATGTTACGAGTAACATACGATTAGTGAAAGCACCGCACATGCAACGCCAGCCAATTCGTATACACGGTATTCCGATGGATTTAGGGCAACGACGACGCGGGGTTGACATGGGTCCAAGTGCCATTCGCTATGCCGGATTATGCGAACGCCTCACCGCCCTCGGGTGGCAGGTGAGCGACCACGGCAACATCTCTGTACCAGATCATCAACAGCTCGATGTACACGCCGATATCGCCAACGCCCATAATAGTGCGGCGGTAGCACTCGTGGCGCACGCGAGTTTTGCGGCGATGCAGGCCGCCATCCGTGATAATCAGATTGCCATATTCCTCGGAGGCGACCATAGCTGTGCCATTGGCACCGTAACAGGGGCACATACTAGGCCTGAGCCAATCGGCGTGATTTGGGTCGATGCCCATGCCGACTTCAATACGCCACATACCAGCCCGTCGGGCAATGTGCACGGAATGGTGGTGAGTGCGGCGATGGGTTTGTGCCCAGCACCACTCAACATCGGTACGACATTTATCCAAGCCCAGCAAATAGTCATGATTGCCATTCGCGATCTTGACCCTGCCGAACGGATTGCACTACGCGCCAGCGGTATCTTGGTTATTACCATGCGTGACATCGATGAGCAGGGCATGGCGACCATGCTTCGCCACGCACTACACCACTTGCGTACCGCGAGCGCTATCCATGTCAGTTTTGACATGGATGCCCTTGATCCCAGTATTGCCCCGGGGGTTGGCACCCCAGTCAGTGGCGGGTTGAGTATTCGCGAAGCCCATTTGATTATGGAAACGTTATCTGATGACGGGCGCGTGCAATCACTCGATCTCGTCGAGGTCAATCCCATCCTTGATCAATATAATCACACTGCGTCCCTTGCAGTGGATTTAACGGCTAGTCTGTTTGGGCAACGTATTTTGTAAATCGGCTATTGTGACAAAAAACCGCACATGCCCTGTATAGACAGAACATGTGCGGTGCCGATGAAAACGACATTATTAATTTTGACTGCGCTCCGTACGTTCTTGGTACATATAGCCTTTGCCATAGACCCATTACCTACGCCAATCTAGGTGGCTCGCTGGTTGTTCGGCGGTGCATTGATACGCCCAAGTGCCAAATACGAAGGATAAAATATGCAGTCGAAAGCAGGAAGTAACCGAGGTCGTCAATA